>JAHDBE010000155.1 GCA_020630555.1 Saprospiraceae bacterium | reverse complement strand
AAATCGACCTTGTCCTTGGTTAAGATATAGACGATCGGCCTTTTCAAAATCATTGGCCACATAAATATCAGTCAGCATATCGCCATTAATATCAACCGTCAATAGGCCAAGACCAAAAGCATAGTTTTCAAAACCTAACTCTTTCGTTTTGTCAACAAATAATCCGTTCTCGTTTAAATAAAGCTTATCACTATGAACATATGGAATCGTGTTTCGCTCGATGTATTCCAGTTTTTGTTTGACATTATTGGAAGGACAATTCATAACATATACATCAAGATCGCCATCTAGGTCATAATCAAAAAAACTTGATTGTGTCGTATTTCCCTCATCGGCTAGTCCCAGTTCAGAGGCGCTCTCTGTAAAAAAGCCTTTACCATCATTTATATAGAGTAGATTTTTTCTTTTTTCAGTTTCCTTTGAGTCAAGTTGATGCCAACTCCTGCCAACATAAATATCTAAATGACCATCTCCATTTACGTCAGCCATTGTTACTCCTGTCGACCAATTTTTATCTCGGATTATGCCTCGAATCTTAGTCTCCTCTTTAAAGCGTAAATCTCCCTGATTTATAAATAATTTATCGGAAACTTGATTTCCAGTAAAAAATAAATCTAATAATCCATCTCCGTTTAAATCACCTGCGGCGACCCCTCCTCCATAAAAAACAGACTCCCAGTTGAGATGATTAAAATCCTCGTCTTCTTCGACTTCATTGACGAAAGTCAAACCACTGTAATCCGATTTAACTAAAGCAAAACCAGGTCTTTCATATATCTCAATGGTGTCGGTACTTAGTTCTTCTGAATTACAAGAGAAGAAAACCGAGAGAATAAGTATTTGTGCACAAAAACGCTTCACTTTTTTAAGAATATTATTTCTTCAACTGGCACTTTTAATTCCATACCCGCTTTACTTACTATGGCATTTCCTTTATACATGATTTCTAATTCTTTTTTGGTCAAAATTTCCAGTCCAATTTCAAGTGGACTCATTCCGAATTTCTTAAATATCTGCTTTGGAGAAAAACTAAAAATCATAGGTGATATAAAAACTTTAGAGGCAGCCAATTCCGTTTTAACTTCTTGATTTATCGTCGCGACTTCTCTATCATTCACAAAAACATTAAAAGAAAATCGCTCCAAAAAAATGCCTACTTTATTCGGGTTAAAAAAAGAAATATCTGCACTTACCGTCACATTATCCATGCTCCATTCTTTAACATCCAGATTATCTATTTTGCGAAATTCTACTTCCTTTACGACCTCTCCACAAGAAAACAATGACAACATCATAATGAATAAATAGCCCTTATTCATGATAGGTATTATTATGAATGACTAAGATATAAATTTAATCTCCTTCAGTTTTTGGTATTTTCAGGGTGTTAATGCAACTTTATATAGTAAATATCTTCATATGAGAATTTGGACTACGCTGATTGTTCTTTTCGTTATTATTATTTTCTATGCGTGTAATGGTGGAAATAATTCAGCGGATAATTCGAATCCAAAAAAGGACTCTACTTCTGACTACATTAATATTGGTGTACACGATATTCAAAATCTAATCAGTACCAAAGAAAAATTATCCATACTAGATGTAAGAACATCAGAAGAGGTGGCAAATGGCAAAATAGAAGGCGCAAGAGTGATCGATTTTTATGATGACAATTTTGAAGCAAAGTTAAATCGACTAAATAAAGAAACGCCCTACTTGGTTTATTGTAAATCTGGAGGTCGAAGCGCCAAAGCTTCCAAAAAAATGAAATCTATGGGATTTAAGCATGTTTACAATTTAAAAGGTGGATATAATGCTTATGCCGATTTAAATAACAAGTAACTACTGGGGCAGCAAAAAGACTGTTCTGGTAATCTCAAAAGAAAAAGAAAAATCTAAACGATGAAAAAAGTGAAAGGAATATTAAGTACTCTGTTTTTGTTGTGCCTTGTAAGCCAATCTTTCGGCCAGAGAGGTGGCATATGGTGGTTTGACACGGGATTAAAAATCCAATATGGTGCCACAGGGATGTACAATCAGGCGATTGTCGATAGTGAAACTTATGATTATGACATTTCTACGGGAATATCATTTGGTGGAAAACTTGGTATTAATTATGATGCCCATGGTCTTGCGATTGATGTCATGTATTCGACTTGGAAACAATCCTTTGAATTTGTTCCTGATCAGGTTAATGAAGATATAGAGTGGAACGCCATTGATGTTTATATGCTTTACAGAAATAACGCAAATTTAGGATACTTCGAAATAGGTCCAAAAGCGAGTTTAATACGTGAAGTAAATGGTATCTCTGATGGAGAATCCACTGAATTTACTGATGATTATAACGGCACTGCTTTCTCAGGAGTGATTGGATTTGGGGCCTATGTCTTAGGCAACGACGGAAGATTTTCAGGTGTTTTAGGTCTTCGTTTTGAGTATGGATTTTCTGATATGATCAAAAAGACGAGACAGGATATTAGTCCTCCATTATACGATGAGAGCATTTATACCGATGGCTATAAAAAGTCAGTACCCATTTTCGCTGGATTGGTATTTGAACTAAACTGGGGAATCGGTTATTTTGGAAAAGCAACTTGCGGGGCACGATCCAAATTTATCATGTTCTAAGAAAAAAAAAGGCGATCAAATTGATCGCCTTTTTTTTAGAATGCATTTATAATCTCCAGAAAATCACTGGCTTTTAATGATGCCCCCCCTACTAATCCACCATCCACATCAGCTTTTCCGAACAGATCATTAGCATTTCCAGGTTTGACACTACCTCCATACAGAATTGGAGTTTTGTTCGCTTGCTCTTCTCCAAATTGTTCTGATATAAGCTTTCGTAAATAAGCATGCATTTCTTGTGCTTGATCTGGGCTTGCAGTTTTACCGGTGCCAATGGCCCAAATGGGTTCATAGGCTATAATGATTTGAGAAAAATCTTCAGCTGTCAACTGCAAAATTGATTTTTCAAACTGGCTCTTTACATAGTCATTTTGAGTTTCGCTTTCGCGAATGTCTAAAGGCTCGCCACAACAATAAATCGGAGTGACTCCATGGCTTAAGGCCATCTTGCACTTTTCTAAAATTAATGCATCAGATTCTTTAAAGTACTCTCTGCGCTCAGAGTGACCTAAAATCACATAAGGAATATTCATGGAGGCAATCATGGCTGCGGACAATTCACCTGTAAAGGCGCCTTTTTCGTTTTGATGGCAATTTTGAATTGCGATTGACATATTTGAATAATTCTGAATTCCAGGCATAATCGAACTGGCAAACAAACTGGGAACACCTAAAATGACCTCAACATCATCAGGCCGTGACCCTGCGGCTACAATATTTGATAAAGACTTGGCTTCTTCCAAAGTCGTATTCATTTTCCAGTTGCCTGCTGCAATTTTTCGTCGCATTATTATTCTTTTGGTTTGAAGCGCAAATTTAATTTAATTTGTCATCATGAAGAGGTTGATTCCATATGTTCATAGAGATGTTAGTTGGCTTTCATTCAATTACAGAGTATTGCAGGAAGCTAAGGACGAGTCTGTGCCATTATTAGAAAGAATTAAGTTTCTAGCCATATACTCATCTAATCTTGACGAGTTTTTTAGGGTTAGAGTAGCTGGACTTAAAAATCTTTTACGCGTAGGAAAGAAAACTAAGCGAGAATTAGATTTTGAACCACAGAATGTCCTAGAAGAATTGCTAGAAATTGTCAATCAACAACAAACTGAATTTTCTCGAATTTTTGAAAAATTGATTATCCCAGAATTAAAGGAAAATGGGATCAACTTACTTCGTAGGACCGATTTAAATAAGCAGCAAGAGAATTTTATTGATAATTATTTTCAAGAAAAACTACTTCCCTTTGTTCAACCCGTTTTACTTGTCGAAAAAAAAGTAAAGCCATTTTTAAGTAATGGAGCCTTGTACCTGGCTTTGCACTTGATCGAATCGGATGACAAAAACAAATCGCCGCGGTATGCCATAGTTAAGATTCCTTCCGACCATACGCCTCGATTCATCACCTTGCCTCCTAGCAAGAAAGACAAACATGATGTAATCATGTTAGATGACATTGTGAGGCATAGTGTGAAAATGATTTTCCCAGGATTCGAAGTAAAAGATACGTATAGCATCAAATTAACTCGAGATGCGGAGTTATACATTGACAATGAATATTCTGGAGATCTCATTGATAAAATCAGGAAGAGTCTTATTAAACGAAGCGTGGGCCCGGCCTCTAGATTAGTTTATGATCGTGAAATGCCAGATCATTTATTAAAATACTTAATGGATGTTTTTGAGTTAGATAAATTTGATTTGCTTGAAGAAGGTCGATATCATAATAATTCCGACTTTTTCCAATTTCCTCATTTTGGTAAAAAACATTTAAAAGATTCTGATTTACCGCCTTTAGCTATTCCATACTTGGAGAATACTGAAAGCATATTCCCAGAAATAGCAATTAAAGATCACTTGGTTTTCGTACCCTTTCATAGTTATGAATCTGTCATTAGATTCTTTGAAGACGCCAGTAAGGATCCAGATGTTACTCACATAAAAATTATTCAATACCGTGTCGCAAAGCAAAGCCGTATTATGAACGCATTGAGTCAAGCGGTTAAGGCTGGAAAACAAGTCATGGCTTTCATAGAGGTCAAAGCAAGGTTTGATGAAGAAGCAAATTTAGAATGGGGTGCAAAATTAGAAGAAGTAGGAGCAAAAGTTCATTATAGCCTACCCGGCTTAAAAGTCCACTCTAAAATGGCATTAGTCCGAAGATTAGAAAAAGGTACACCTAAAATTTATGGTTACTTAAGTACTGGAAACTTTCATGAAGGTACCGCAAAAGTATATTCGGATATTGGCATTTTGACTTCGGATATGCGATTGCTTTCAGAAGCCAGTAGAGTCTTTAATTACTTAGAAACCAAAAAGAGGCCAACAAAGAAATTTGAGAACCTGATAGTAGGACAATTTGGTCTAAAAGAAAAATTATTACAACTCATTGAAGATGAGGTCAAAGCGGCAAAAGATGGAAAAAAAGCTTTAATCTTTCTAAAAATGAATAGTCTACAGGATCGTCAAATGATTGATGCACTGTATCGGGCAAGTCAAAAAGGCGTGGAGGTCAAG
This sequence comes from Saprospiraceae bacterium, assembly GCA_020630555.1. Classification (GTDB taxonomy): domain Bacteria; phylum Bacteroidota; class Bacteroidia; order Chitinophagales; family Saprospiraceae; genus JAHDCZ01. The sequence continues at coordinate 1,701 of JAHDBE010000155.1, read as the reverse complement.
CTTATAATTCGAGGCATCTGCTCATTAGTTCCGGGTGTTAAAGACATTAGTGAAAACATCGAGGCTGTGAGTATCGTCGATCGCTATTTAGAACATGCGCGTGTATTCATCTTTGGTCGAGGACAACGTCGAAAAATTTTCTTATCCTCTGCGGATTGGATGGTAAGAAATTTACATCATCGCGTGGAAACCGTTTTCCCCATTTTTGATACTGAGATATCAAAAAAGATTGTGGACATTATGAATCTACAATATTCAGACAATTTAAAAGCGCGGCATATACATTTGGAGAAAAACAACTCATACCGAAAAGAACAAGCGGATTTTGATATTCGATCTCAGGTCGAAACATATTTTTATCTAAAAAGAGATCTTGAAGAAGAGATGAATAAACGTAGCACTGAAGAATAAGTCAAGCCTTCGTATCTTCGCCCCAAACTTTAGTACATGCTGCATGCTATTTCTCCCATAGACGGACGCTATTCGAGCAAAACCGAGTCACTGCAAGATTATTTCTCGGAATTTGGATTAATAAAATATCGCGTACGTATCGAAATCGAATACTTTCTTGCCTTAAGTGATGCCATACCTCAATTATCAGATTTAACGTCAGAGCAAAAATCTTCTTTCAGAGACATTTATAAAGCCTTTGATAAAACTGGAGCAGAACGAATTAAGTCTATAGAGTCCGTCACAAATCACGACGTGAAGGCGGTAGAATATTTCATTAAAGAACAAATGGAAAATCTAAATATGGCGGAATTTGGTGAATTTGTCCATTTTGGATTGACCTCTCAAGACATAAACAACACCGCCATTCCTCTATCGCTGAAGGACTTTTTTGATGAGGTCTTTCTGAATCAACTAAATGATCTTGCTACGGCTTTTTTGGCGAAAGCCAAAGAATACCAAGGAATACCCATGCTTGCCAGAACACACGGTCAGCCTGCGTCACCTACAACTCTAGGAAAAGAATTTCTAGTTTTTCATGAGCGGTTAACAGATCAAATTGACCTACTAAGGAATTTAAATATAAAGGCAAAATTTGGAGGAGCCACGGGTAATTTAAATGCACATAAAGTAAGTTTTCCAGATATTGACTGGGTGGCTTTCGCCAATGATTTTGTGCAAAACCGATTAGGCATGAGAAGAAGTCAAAGCACAACTCAAATTGCACATTATGATCATTTGGCGGCTATTTTCCATGCCGTTTCTAGAATCAATACTATTCTCATTGATTTTTGTCGGGATATTTGGACCTATATTTCGCAGGAGTATTTTCTTCAAAAAATTAAGAAAAACGAGGTAGGCTCCTCCGCGATGCCACACAAAGTTAATCCTATTGATTTTGAAAACGCCGAAGGAAACTTTGGTATAGCCACAGCTATCTTCGAACATCTTGCACATAAACTACCAATATCTAGACTGCAAAGAGACCTCACCGATTCTACAGTACTGAGAAACATTGGTGTTCCATTTGGTCATGTAATGATTGGTTTGGCTTCGTTAAATAAAGGCCTAGGAAAGATATTACTCAACGAAGATCAACTCAAAAAAGATCTCGAAAGAAACTGGGCGGTCGTGGCAGAAGCCATTCAAAACATCCTAAGACGGGAAGGTTTCCCAAAACCGTATGAAGCCCTTAAAGCCTTAACAAGAAACAATGAGCGGATTACTGAGGAAAGTATTCATCGGTTTGTT
>JAHDBE010000154.1:5215-6909 GCA_020630555.1 Saprospiraceae bacterium | reverse complement strand
GACAAATGAAATATTGACAGACTTAAAAAATTCAATATTCTCATCTTTTGTAAGAGTCTCTGGGGCAACAAATAAAAGTTTCGTTTTACCCTCCCGTATATCGTCCTTAACTTTTTTGGCTTCCGTTTTATTTAATGAGGAATTAAGATAATGGGCAATCTCATTGGATTGGCTATGACCTCTTATTGAGTCCACTTGATCTTTCATTAATGCAATAAGTGGAGAAATGACTAGAGCCGTCCCTTCTAACATTAATGCGGGGAGCTGATAACATAAGGATTTACCACCTCCTGTGGGCATAATCACAAAAGTGTCTTTTCCCTCAAGTATATTTTGAATTATTGCTTCTTGGTTAAGTTTGAATTCATCGAATCCAAAGTGTTTTTTAAGACTGTCTTTCAGGCTTAAATGCGTTTCAATCATCTCTTTGTCTTTGTATTAATAAGATAACACTATTTGTAAGAAAAATCGTTGTGGCAAATCTTAATTTTTATGTCCTCCAAATTCTTTATAACATTGGGTTTCAAAAACTAAATCACCACGCTTTTCGACGTATAATAACGTTTAAAGTCATGTTATTGATGTGGTAAATTTGTTAATTCGTGTATGAAGAATAAGGATAAAATTCTTAATCGTGCTAGACGCACATTAGAACTAGAAGCTAAAGCTATTTCTGATGCAAGAGAAATGCTTGATTCTTCTTTCGCGGAAGCGGTAAATGCCATTTATGAAACTAAAGGCAGGGTGGTCATAACCGGAATTGGTAAAAGTGCTATTGTAGGCCAAAAAATTGTTGCGACCTTTAATTCTACTGGCACAAAATCCCTCTTTATGCATGCAGCGGATGCAGTTCATGGGGATTTAGGAATGATAGAAGAAGGCGACGTCGTATTTTGTTTATCAAAGAGCGGCAATACGCAAGAGTTAAAAGTGTTATTACCCCTGGTAAAAAGTTTTGGCAATAAGATAATCGCACTCGTTAGTAACGAGCAGAGCTATCTGGCTCAGAATGCAGACCATGTGATCAGTGTACCTGTGGAGGGAGAAGCTGATCCTAATGATTTAGCACCAACAACTAGTTCGACTTTACACTTAGCTATAGGTGACGCCATAGCCATGTCTTTAATAGAATTACGTGAATTCTCTTCAGAGCAATTTGCTAAAATTCATCCTGGAGGGAGTTTAGGAAAACAACTTTATTTAAGAGTAAAAGATGTGGCTGTATTAAATGAACCTCCTATAGTACAGACTGATGATACCATCCGAAAAACGATTATTGAGATTACAAGTAAGAGGTTAGGTGTAACAGCTGTTTTAAAGGATAAGGCTTTAGCGGGAATCATCACAGATGGAGATTTAAGACGGATGTTAGAAACAAAACAAGACGTTTCTTCTTTATCTGCAGAAGAAATTATGTCTAATGATCCTAAAACTATTTCGGCCGATGCATTTGCTGTTGAAGCTATGGCCGTTATGAGAAAGTATAGTATTTCACAACTTTTAGTCATTGACGAAAGTCAATACAAGGGTGTAGTTCATATCCATGACTTAGTAAGAGAAGGTATAGTTTAATCTTCGGCTATATAGACAGCTTTAAACCGAGGTCTAAAACTATTGGCATCAGCCACTGCCATGTCTTTTTTCCACTTTCGTGGAATGGATTCTTCGTCTAATAAACACCCCTCTGGGATATA
>JAHDBE010000154.1:0-5115 GCA_020630555.1 Saprospiraceae bacterium | reverse complement strand
TTGCATTCTAATGCTTGAATGCATCCGACGGCCATCATCATAGCGCGGGCGGAATAACAAGCATCTGCCCCAAGTGAGATCGCTCTAAAAATATCAAAACCACTCACGATTTTTCCAGCCGCAATGAGCTTAATCTCCTTTTTAAGGTTAAAACCAACTAAAGCGTTGTAGACGAAGCAAAGACCTTCTTTAAATGGCATACCGACCGAATTACTAAATTCTACGGGAGCAGCACCAGTACCTCCTTCGCCACCATCAACACTAATAAAATCAGGACGATAACCGGTATCTAACATGGCTTTACAAATAGCAATAAATTCGCTTTTTTGACCTACACATAATTTAAAGCCAACTGGTTTTCCGCTAAGATCTTGGCATTTTTTAATAAACTCAATGAGTCCTTTAGGGGTATTAAAGGCTTTGTGGTAAGGTGGTGATAAGACATCTTTGTAAGGCTCTATATTTCGTATGGCTGCAATCTCAGGAGTGGCTTTTTTAGCGGGAAGAATTCCACCATGACCGGGTTTAGCTCCTTGGGATAATTTGATTTCGATCATTTTAACATTATCTGCGGCACATCTTTGTTTGAACAACTCATCTGAAAAATTACCATCAGGAGTTCGACATCCAAAGTAACCCGTTCCAATCTGATAAATGAGATCACCATTATATTCGTCATGGTAAGGAGAAATACCGCCTTCACCCGTATTGTGCGCAAAATTACCAATGGATGCGCCACCATTAAGAGCCATAATTGCATTTTTACTTAACGAACCAAAACTCATGGCGGAGACATTAAATAAGCTCAATTCGTAAGGGTTTTTACAATAACTGTTTCCGACTTTTACTTTGGGATGGTTTTGGAGGTCATGAGCATCTAAGGCCGCGATACTGTGGCTTACCCATTCGTAACCCTCATCATAGACGTTAAGTTGGGTCCCAAAGGGTTCCGTATCCAATTCTTGTTTTGCCCGTTGGTAAACAATATTCCGATCAATTCTTGAAAACGGTTTTCCGTCTGTATCCCTTTCAATGAAATATTGCTGAATTTTAGGACGCATCCATTCTGCAGCAAATCTGGTACGACCTAAAATGGGAAAATTGCGGGCTATCGCATGTTTGGTCTGAAAATAATCGTAAAATCCCAAAAGTAATATAGGCCCGAAAAAAACAAAGGCATACCAAAAATTAGGGTTTACATAAATGGCTAAACCAGTGATTGCTGCTATCAAAATAATGGCACCAATTAGAAATTCATTACGCATGATCCCGCTTTTTGACCAAAATAAGGAAATTAAAAAACACTACATATTATAAAATATTGTAATATATTAGTAGGGTGGACTGGAAAACTACCATAAAGGGATTTCAAGCTTACCTCATGTTAGAGAGAGGGCTTTCGCCAAATACTTTAGAGGCGTACATTCGGGATGTTCAAAAGTTATCTCAATTTATGTCTAGAGAGTTTTCAGACGTTTCACCACTTTTTGTTCAGTTCGATCATATTGAATCCTTTATTCATAGTATTAATAAATTAGGTTTAGGTGCACGGACTCAGGCAAGAATCTTGTCAGGGATAAAAGCCTTTTTTAAATATATGCTTCTGGAAGATCTGATTTCTGATGATCCCACTGAATTAATGGAGGGCCCTAAGCTTGAGAGGAAAATTCCAGATACCTTAAGTGTAGACGAAGTCAATGCTATTTTGGCATCCATTGACCTTACACACATTAACGGTCAAAGAAATAGGGCCATGCTAGAGACACTATATGCCTCAGGACTGAGGGTTAGTGAATTAATTAATCTTCGAATTTCAAACTATTTTAAAAACGAAGGTTTTTTAAAAGTCATTGGCAAAAACAATAAAGAAAGAATTGTCCCCATCGGTGAAGAAGCCATGAGACATGTTAATTTATATCTAGAATATTATCGACCTCATAACTCAGAAGTTATAGAAGAAGCTCAAGATATTTTGTTCTTAAATCGTCGGGGTAATAAGTTGTCACGAGTCATGGTCTTTAATATTGTAAAGCAAGCGGTTCAAGCCGCGGGAATTGACAAGTCTGTCAGTCCGCATACTTTCAGGCATTCTTTTGCCACACATTTAGTAGAAGGTGGAGCTGATTTAAGAGCCGTTCAGGATATGTTAGGTCATGAATCCATTACGACAACAGAAATATACACGCATCTTGATACTGAATATTTGCGGAAAACCATCTTATCTTACCATCCGCGAAACAAAATGCGTCCTTCTGTCGTATACTGATTGATGATTTCATCGGAAATAAAATATGTACTGGGCTTAATTTTCATAAGCTTCTTTCTATCCTGTGCTAGTACGGGAAACCCTTCTGGTGGTCCTAAAGATGAAACCCCACCTAAAATTATTGAAGAAAAATCTCAAGCTAACTTTCAGACCAATTATACTCCAGAAAAATTTGAATTGCACTTCGATGAGTGGATAGAACTGAAAGATATTTATAAACAGTTTATAGTGTCACCACCCATGGTTAATCCGCCTAAGGTTAAACAACGAGGAAAAAAAATAACTGTTGATTTTTCCGAATCAGACACCCTTAGACAAGGAGTCACGTATACGCTAAACTTTGGCCAAGCCATTGTCGATTTTAGAGAAGGTAATGCGCTTCGAAACTACTCTTACGTTTTTTCAACAGGAGATTTTATTGACAGCTTACAGGTAAATGGTAAAGTCACGGATAGTTTTACCAAAGAACCGGTTGAGGACATGTTAGTTATGTTATATGATAATCTTGAAGATTCTAGTTTTTATAAGGAACGACCATTTTATTTTTCAAGAACAGATGAAGAGGGTCTGTATGATATCAATTACTTAAAATCTGACACATTTAGATTAGTCGCTTTAGCAGATGCAAATTTGAATTATCGATACGATGGTTCTATTGAAAAAATAGCATTTCTTGATACCCTCATTATTCTAACTGATTCTTCTCGCACCGCATATAACTTGGAAGCCTTTGAAGAAACTTTAGACCTACGGCTTCTAGATAAAGAAAACGATTATAAAGGACTTATCTCGCTTATCTTTAATCAACGTGCAGATACGCTCAGCCAAAATTTTTTAAATCAAGGCCTGGAGTATACTTCTGATTGGTCTGGTGATACTTTAAAGTTTTGGCACAAGCCAATTCAGGACAGTTTTATCCGATTGGATATTTTAAACGATACACTAAAATTTAAAAACTACGATCTTTCTAAGAAAGATGAAAACCCTATGGGCTTTCGAAAAATATCTGCTGGTAGTGCTTCACCTATTCCTATTAAAGATTCAATTTATATTCATTTCAATTCTCCCATTACTAAAATTGAAGGAGACAGTATAATTCTACAAGACACAAGTAAAGTGAATTTGGATTTTGAATTTGGAATAGATACTCTAGATTCAAGACGGTTGTGGTTGTTTAGAAAATGGAAGGCAGACTTAACTTATGATATTCGCCTGTTGCCGGGAGCGGTTGAGGATTATTTTGGTCAACTTAATGATTCCATTAGTTTAAAAGCTTTTACGGCCAGCAAAGAAAGATTTGGATTGTTTAATGTGTTTGTCGAAGATTTATCCGATAGTCTAAACTATGTTCTTCAATTAAAACAAAAGGATAAAGTTTTACAGGAGTATATTATTCAGGATACTTCGGTTTTTGAATTAGTCATACAAAATTTAAAACCTGGTGATTATAGAATGGCTTTGATTGAAGATTTAAATTCAAATGGGAAGTGGGATCCTGGGAATTTTCTACAAAAAAAACAATCCGAAAAAATCATTCATTTTGAACTTGAAAATTTAAGAGCTAACTGGGAATTAGATGTCCCCATAAAAGCCGAATTTTAAACTAGATATGCAACAAGTATTACGATCTGATAAGTTGGTTAAGAAATATGGACAACGAACCGTTGTAAACGAAATGTCCATAGAAGTGAAGCAAGGAGAAATAGTGGGACTTCTTGGGCCCAATGGCGCCGGTAAAACCACCACCTTTTATATGATGGTTGGCTTTGTTCAACCTACCTCAGGTACTGTTTTTTTAGATGAGGATGAGATCACAAGTTTACCCATGTATAAACGAGCTCAAAAAGGGATCGGATATTTACCGCAAGAACCTTCCGTATTCAGAAAACTCTCAGTCGAAGACAATATTAAGGCTATCCTTGAGATGACAAGATTGAGTAAAAGCGAACAAAAGCAAAAACTAGAAGACCTCATAGATGAATTTAGGCTTCATAAAGTGCGTAAAAATGTAGGGGATTCCTTATCCGGAGGGGAGAGGAGACGGACGGAAATTGCACGTGCTTTAGCTTCAGATCCTAGTTTTATATTACTTGATGAACCGTTTGCTGGTATCGATCCTATCGCTGTTGAGGATATTCAGTATATCGTAGCCAAATTGAAAGACAAAAATATAGGTATACTCATCACAGATCACAATGTGCAGGAAACGCTCTCAATTACAGAACGAGCTTATCTTATGTTTGAGGGTCGAATTTTAAAAAGTGGAACGGCCGAAGAACTTGCAGCTGATGAGATGGTTAGAAAAGTCTACTTGGGCCAAAGCTTTGAATTAAAGAAAAAAGTAATTGACATTTGATGTATCGACTGGTTGTTTTTCTCTTTAGCACACTAATTTTTTGTTCTTGTGAAAATGAGAAACCGGCACCTTACGTCATGCCAAGAGAAATGATGAAAGAGGTTGATAGTTTGTTTTTAAACCAAAAAGATTCTCTACTTATCATGACGGATTCGATCTGCGATACGAGATACGAAGCTATTTATCGCCAAGCAAAGGATTCAATAAAAACAAAAAGGCTTTCAGAAATTGAAGATATCATCGATGAATAGAGTGTTTGTATATCTCATTGGCTTTCTTCTGTTCTCGGCATGTAAGCCAGATGAGTCTATTTCAAAGGAAGATCGGATAAGCCAAGCCTTATCTGAAAGAGTCGAAGAGTTTGTCCTTTCTCAATTAGATCAATGTAGAGAGGATGCCATTTTTGATGCTGAAATTTATGTGGATTCAATTTTGTACGATGAGTTGAATATTAATTTATTAGACTCTGTAGAAATGATTTCTAAACCTAATC
>JAHDBE010000153.1 GCA_020630555.1 Saprospiraceae bacterium | reverse complement strand
TGAACATTTAACAGGGTTTGTCCTGATAAGATCCTGGGTCAAGATACCTTGATCAATACAATGCTCTACTGCGCTTAAAATGTCATTGGCAGGAGCCACTAGATTAAAATCTCTGAACATCATTTCAATACTCAATATTGTAGCGAGTGGATTTGCGATGTCTTTTCCTGCGGCTTGTGGATAAGAACCATGAACGGGTTCATAAAGTTTCGAATTTTTTCCTTTGGAGGCTGAAGGTAACATGCCTAGCGAACCACCCAAAACACTGGCTTCGTCAGATATGATGTCACCAAACATATTTGAGGTGAGGATGACATCAAATTGAGATGGGTTTAAAATCAATTGCATGGTCGCATTGTCTACAAATAAGTAATCCACCGTAACATCTGGAAAATCAGTAGACATCTCCTGAACTATTCGTCGCCATAAACGCGAACTTTCTAAAACATTAGCTTTATCAACAAGTGTGAGTTTTCTTTTTCTTTTTTGTGCGGCTTCAAAAGCCAATTTGGCAATGCGCTCGATTTCGTAATCGTGATATATACATAGGTCGCTTGCTGAGTGGGTGTTTTTTTCTTTTTGGCCAAAATAAATGCCACCGGTCAGTTCTCTATAAATAACCAAATCCACATTTTGAAGAACCTGTTCCTTGATTACAGATAGGTAGCTTAAAGATGGAAATAGTTTAACCGGACGAATATTTGCAAACAACTGTAATTCTTTGCGAAGTGCTAACAATCCTTGTTCCGGACGAATTAATGCATCTGGATTGTTGTCAAAACTTGGGTCACCAATCGCGCCAAGTAAAATGGCGTCCGCCTTTAAACAGCCGTCTAGAGTACTTGTCGGCAAGGCTTGTCCTGTTTTAAAAATAGCGGTGGCTCCTATCAGGTGATTTTCCAACTCTATGTTTAAATCATACTTCTTGTTCAATGCCTCAATAGTTTTAAGTCCTTGTGCTATCACTTCCGGACCTATGCCATCACCGGCTAAAACTGCAATTTTCTTTAAATCCATTTTAATAGATTTTATGCGCGTTTTCAAATTTTGTAATCTCTTCCTTAATAGAAATTAAATAGTCTATTTCATCAAGACCTTTCAGTAAACATTCTTTTTTAAAAGGGTCGATTTCAAAACTGATAACCACATTATTATAAAGAAGTGTTTGTCTTTCAAGATCTACCTCTAACTTGAGTTTTGGGTTTTCTTCGATGCTTTCAAATATCTTTTGTAAATGAGAATCTGATACTTGTAGCGGTAAAATTCCATTGTTTAAGGCGTTGGCTTTGAATATGTCGGCGAAAAAACTAGAGATCACTACCTTGAAACCATAATCTCCAATAGCCCATGCGGCATGTTCGCGACTTGATCCGCAGCCGAAGTTTTTTCCTGCGACCAATATGTCTCCGCTATACAGCGGATTATTAAGAATAAAATCAGATATAGCTTGACCATTTTTATCATACCTTAAATCGGCAAAGAGGTTTTTACCAAATCCTACTTTGTCAATAGCCTTTAAAAAGCGGGCTGGGATAATTTGGTCCGTGTCGATATTTTCTAGCGGGATAGGTACTCCCGTGCTTTTAACTTCATTTAATGCTTTCATCTTACAGTAGTTTTCTCACATCAGTGACTTCTCCATGAATCGCCGCAGCTATAGCGGAAATGGGACTTGCTAAGAAAGTCCGGGATCCTGGCCCTTGTCTTCCTTTGAAATTTCGGTTAGATGTCGAGACACAATACTTGCCGTTCGGTATTTTATCTTCGTTCATTCCTAAGCAGGCTGAACATCCGGCTTGTCGAAATTCAAAACCGGCATCTCTAAATATTTCAGCTAATCCCTCTTTTTCTGCCTGTGCCTCCACCTTCTTAGAGCCTGGGACAATAAAACCTGTCACATGATCCGCAATTTTTTTGTCCTTCACTAATTTTGCGGCTTCACGTAAGTCCTCAATTCGCGAATTCGTACAACTTCCAATAAAAACATAGTCTATTTTTTGTCCTTCAATTTTTGCATTAGCTGACAAGCCCATGTATTCTAATGCATCTTTAGGCACATCGCTGGGTATTTGTTCAGAAACCGAGATTCCCATACCTGGATTGGTGCCGTAAGTGATCATGGGTTCTATTTGACTTCCGTCAAAGTGATGCTCGACATCATAATAAGCACCTTTATCTGTTTGAATAGATTTCCAAAATTCTACAGCATTATCCCAGTCTTCTCCTTTAGGAGCATGCTCTTTGTCCTTCAAATAATCAAAGGTGGTTTGGTCTGGAGCGATAAGACCTCCTCTTGCTCCCATTTCAATACTCATATTACAAATGGTCATTCTCGCTTCCATGCTCAAAGATTCGATGGCACTACCGGCGTATTCTACAAAATGTCCCGTGGCACCACCAGTAGTCAATTTAGAGATTACGTGAAGAATTAAGTCTTTAGCAGTTACTCCTTTTTGAAGTGTGCCATCCACTTGAATTTTCATCTTCTTTGGTTTATCCATGATGAGGCATTGGGTAGCAAGAACCTGTTCTACTTGTGAGGTGCCTATACCAAAAGCGATGTTTCCAAAAGCACCGTGTGTTGATGTATGGCTATCGCCACAAACAATGGTCATCCCAGGTCTAGTAAGTCCTTGTTCGGGACCGATGACATGGACTATGCCTTGTTTATCATGTCCAAGTCCAAATAGTTCGATACCAAAATCTTGACAATTCTGAATTAAGGTATGTACTTGTTTTCTGGATAATGGCTCTTTGATGTCTAAGTGTTGATTAATCGTTGGGACATTATGATCTGCAGTGGCAGTTACTTGTTTCGGCCTGAATACATCAATATCTCGTGCCTTTAATCCCGTGAATGCCTGAGGGCTCGTGACTTCGTGGATAAAATGCCTGTCAATGTAAAGCACGCATCTATTTCCCGGAAGGGTAGAGACTACATGATTATCCCATATTTTATCAAATAAGGTTTTAGGCATTTCCTACAGCTTTAAATTCTCCAATCATTTTTCTTATTCCTATGAGATCTTCATCATGAACTTCTTTCTTTTTATCTGCTACCTTGAGAAAGGCGAGATATAAATTGTCGAGTTCGCTTTTATACAGTTGAAACCCTAGTTGTTTATATCTATAAGCCAACGCTGCTCGACCGCTGCGTGCCGTAAGCACAATCCGACTAGAGTCTATTCCTACGGATTGAGGGTCGATGATTTCGTAATTATTTCTGTTTTTGATAACACCATCTTGATGGATACCTGATGAATGGGCAAAAGCGTTTTCTCCGACTATTGCTTTATTTGGCTGGACTGGCATTCCCATTTCGTTAGAAACATACTTGGAAATATCGGTTAATAATTTGGAATTTATGTTTGTTTGATATTTTTCGCCAAGTCTATGTTGGATGATCATGGCGACCTCTTCTAGCGCCGTATTACCAGCTCGTTCGCCAACACCGTTAATGGTGCATTCAATTTGTCGTGCTCCATTTTGTATGCCAGATATGGCATTGGTCGTGGCTAACCCAAGGTCATTATGACAATGCGTCGAAAGAACGGCCTTTTCTATGTTGGTGACATGTTCATAAAGGAATTTAATTTTTTCGCCATACTCTGATGGGAGGCAATATCCCGTAGTGTCTGGTATGTTAAGAACGGTAGCGCCAGCTTCAATGACTTTAGAGCAAACTTGAGCTAAGAAAATATTGTCTGTACGTCCTGCATCTTCGGCGTAAAATTCTATATCATCTGTAAATCGGCGGGCATACTTAACCGCTTTATAAGCGCGATCCAAGATGTCTTCGCGCGTGCTGTTAAATTTGTATTTAATGTGGACATCTGAAGTGCCAATACCAGTATGGATCCTAGGTCTTTTGGCATGCTTTAGGGCTCTAGCTGCCGCATCGATATCTTTTTCCACCGAGCGACTCAAGGCACAAACAGTACTATCTTTCACAATTTTTGATATGGCTTCTACCGCTTCGAAGTCACCGGGGCTAGAAATAGGAAATCCTGCTTCTATGATATCAACACCTAGGTCTTCTAAGCGCATTGCGATATTGACTTTTTGAGCAGTAATGAGTTTGCATCCAGGTACCTGTTCGCCATCTCGTAAAGTCGTGTCAAATATTTGAATCTTTTCCATACTTATAAATTCCTACCAATTTAGATCAAGTATGCTCCAGGATTTTACATATTTTTAAAAGTGTTTACGTTTTTTAAAATTAGTTTATTTAGTGTAAGTGACTGTAAGTGAGAGAATTAATTAAGAAAGATATACGGTTTCTAGGTCAAGGAGATGAGGATCTTGTTCTTTTAGTTAAAGGATTGACTAAAACAGAGAAAAGATACTTTAAGCTTTACGTTGGTCGCTTTGGCGAAAGCCATAAAGCATACATGGTTTTATACGAACACATATCTAAGGAGGGAACTATAAATAAAAAGAAATTAACTCAGTCTTCATTTAATATAAAACAGCTTCATAATTACAAGCATATCTTATATAAGCAGTTGCTCAGGTCCTTGCGGGATATGAACAAGGAAAAGTATATCGAGATTAAGGCAAGAGAAAGATTTGATTTTGCGAAAGTACTTTATGCCAAGGGCTTGTATAAAGCCAGTCTTAAAATGCTCAAAAAAGTAAAAGAGATATCGCATAACATTGGAAAAGAGTCTCTTTATTATTTAGCACTCAGTTTTGAGAAACATATTGAAAGTCAACATGTAACAGGCAGTATGCATGCACGCTCACAAACGCTGAGTACCGAATCCATTGAAACAATTGATGATTTAATATTAACCGATAAATTATCGAATCTGTCCTTAAAGCTGTATGGCTTTTATCTTAAAAATGGTTATGTAAGAGATTCTAAGGATAAGCAAATCTTACTTGAATTTTTCACTAAGAATCTGCCAGATTATAAAGGAAGAAATTTAAACTTTTATCAGAGTTTATACTTGTATCAGAGTTATTTATGGTACTATCAGATGATTCTGGATTTTCCGAAATATTATCGTTATGCGATGAAGTGGGTTTTGCTTTTTGAGGAATATCCCCAAATGCTTAATCCAGAAACTACACTGTTTATAAAAGGCTGGCATAATGTTTTAAATGCCATTTATCTCACAGGAAATGTCGAGAAATTTGAAAGAGCCATAAATCAATTGACAGAGTTGTATCGTGTTAAAAAACTGGAGCTAAGTCGAAATGAAAAATCTCAGTTAGAGCTATTCAAAAATATTCATCTGCTTAACGGCATCATTCTTCATAATGATTATCAAAATGGCGTCCTTAAAATAGACGCTTTAGAAAGAGCTCTGTCCGATAAAGAGTATCCTTGGGACGTCAACAGAAATATTGTTTTTTACTATAAAATTGCCTGTATTTATTTTGGTGCAGGGAAGTACAACGAATGCATCAACTATCTAAATTTAATCTTAGATAACCCAATCAGAGACTTAAAACAAGACATTCAATGTTTTGCTCATTTACTAAACCTCATTGTGCATTTTGAATTAGGTAATGAAGATCATCTTCGATATAAAATTAGATCTACATATCGATTTCTTTTAAATATGAAGGAATCGCAGAGGGTACAAAAGGAAATTATTTTGTTCTTAAGACGAACGACGACTTTAGCTCCGGATGTACTTAACTCCGCATTTCAGACCCTCAAAGAAAAACTAATCCCTTTGGAGAAAGATCCATTTGAAAAAAGACCATTTTTATATTTGGATATAATTTCTTGGCTGGATAGTCGATTGTTTAAAATAAGCATGAAGGAAGCTATTCATAATAGGAGGATTGCCAAGAATAAACATGGTTAATAATTGTAATAAATGAATACACTTTTTAAAAGAGAATGGTTGTGCACAGGGTCATCCGAGGCTTCGATTGTGATCGTTCACGGTCTCGCCGAGCATTCTGAGAGATATGCCTACTTTGCAGATAGATTAAATAAATATGGTTACGATGTGTACAGTTTCGATTTAAGAGGACATGGATATTCCGCGACTTCCGTCAATGATGTAGGGTATTACGAAGAATTGGATTTTTGGAGAGCAAGTATACAAGATATTGATGACCAGCTGAGTAGCATTCGAGAAAAAGAGTCAACTAAACCGATTGTTTTATTTGGACATAGTATGGGTTCCATGTTAGTCCGGGCTTATTTGTCTAATAATAGCAGCCATATTCAGGCGGCTATTTTGTCAGCCACAGGTGCAGACCCAGGTTTGCTTGGGAGTATAGCGCGATTTATATTAAAAGTGGAATCTATTTTTAAAGGAAGTATGAAGCCGACACCTTTGATGCATAAATTGTCCTTTGGAAAATTTAATCATGCTTTTCGTCCTAATCGAACGGAATTCGATTGGTTAAGTCGAGATAACTCCCAAGTCGATAAGTATAACGATGATCCTTTATGCGGAGGCATATTCACGATAGGATTTTGGAAAAGTTTATTACGAGGTGTCAAAGAAATTAATTTACCCTCAGCTATAAAATCTATTAGAAAGGACTTGCCCATATTGTTCATAGCTGGTGAAAAAGATCCAGTAGGAGATTTTGGTAAAGGAGTGCGCTTAGTTTACAATGAATTTTTAAGCTGGGATAAAAAGGCAGAGCTGTTTACTTATGATAATGCAAGGCATGAATTGTTAAATGAAATAAATAAAGATGAGGTCATTAAGGATGTTATCGGATGGATAAAAAAAGAGGGAGCTTAAGCTCCCTCTTTTTTATTCGATGGTTAACTCGTATTTAAAACTGTTGGTTACCGATTTTCCATCAAAATGAACAGTAATCATTTGGCCTTTAGCTCCGGATACAGTGACTGTTCTTTTTTCGTTCTTCTTATTCTTGCGGTCTTTGTTGTCGTTAAACCACTTTTCTGCGACCTGATAGCTGTTACCATCTTTAA
>JAHDBE010000152.1 GCA_020630555.1 Saprospiraceae bacterium | reverse complement strand
GAATTGCTTTGGCGAAAAGTTTTCCTTGAATAGATGGATATACTTTTCCAACAGCATCCGCCGCACCAGTACTTGTAGGCACCATATTAATTGCCGCAGCACGAGCACGTCTTAAATCACTGTGAGGTGCATCCTGTATTCTCTGATCAGATGTATACGCATGTGTTGTTGTCAAAGATCCTCGGTTAATGCCAAAATTTTGATCCAATACCATCACAACTGGTGCGAGACAATTCGTTGTACAACTAGCACAAGAAAAAACAACACTGGAATCTTCCATATTTGAATCATTAACACCAAGAACTATAGTGTCAATACCGTCACCTTTTCCAGGTGCAGAGATAACAACTTTTTTAGCACCTGCCTCCAAGTGAAGAGAGGCTTTTTCTGCAGTTCTAAAAACTCCCGTGGCTTCTACTACAACGTCTACACCTAGATCAGCCCAAGGTAATGCTGCAGGATTACGCTCTGCTGTGGCCACAATGCGCTTTCCATTTACCGTAATTGACTCATCGTCTGCAGAGATAGTACCGTTAAACGCACCTTGTGCAGAGTCATACTTTAATAAATGTGCAAGTGTTTGATTATCTGTTAAGTCATTAATCGCAACGACCTCGATCGAATCATCTTGCAATAGGTTACGGAAGGTTAATCGTCCTATCCGTCCAAATCCATTAATTGCTACTTTTTTCATAGGTATTTTGTGTATTCTTTATTGTCGAAAATTGATATTTAATAATAACAGAGCGAGACTCCTCAGGTTTTAACAATGTGCTGGGAAAATGCTCGTGATTAGGTGAATCTGGAAAACACTGCGGTTCCAAGCAAATTGCCGACCGATGACCGTATTTCTCACCATTCTTTCCAAACTTGGGCATACTTTCATAATTTCCAGTATAGACTTGTAGGCCGGGCTGATTTGAAAACACCTTCATGTTTATGTTTGTCGAACTCTCTTTTAGTTCAGCCACCAACTTCGTATCTCCATTAAAGTCATTGATTATATAATTATGATCTATTCCATGAGTTTTGGACATTCTACTATCGGTATTTTCATTTTTTAAGGCTTCCGCCAATGTGTTCCATTGACGAAAGTCAAAAGCTAAACCGTCTACATCAAACGCTTCACCTGTAGGAATACCTTCACTATCTAATTCTAAAACACGATCGGCTAAAACGCGAAGTGCGTGTCCTTTTTCTACTGACTCCGGCGATCCTGCCAAATTGAAGAATGCATGGTGAGTTAAACTGACATGCGTGGACCGGTCACTTTTCGTTCTAAAGGTTATTTCCAATTCATTACTTTTCAATTCAAATCGTATAGTGGTCTCCAATTCTCCTGGATATCCGTTCTGCAGATGTCTATGCTTATGGTTTAGCTCCACAAAATCAGTCCCAGAAGACAAATGATTCCAGAATTGATGATTAAATCCTGCACCACCCGAATGCAAGGTATTCTCTTTCTCGTTTTTATCGAGATTATAGACTACATCATTTATTTCTAATTGTCCATTTGCTATCCGATTAGCATAAGGGCCAATCGCCGCACCACAATAACTTAATCGCGTTTCTGGATATTCCTTGTCTTTAAATCCCAGAACCACATCTGTCCAATTGCCTCGACTATCTTTCACCAATAATTCCGTAATCCGCGCGCCATGGTTTAAAATGCGTACTCTAAGATTTTCGTTTATTAGACTATATGATTTAAACTCAGTCAATATTTTAAAGATTTAAATAAGCGGCTCCAAAAACTCCAGAACTATCTCCCAATACAGGCTTGACTATTTTTGTGTCTAAATAATCATTAAAGAGATACTTTTCTATTTCCTGAACTCCCTGGGTGTATAATTCATCAATATTACCAACACCTCCTCCGAGGATAATGGCTGTAGGATCTAAAACGTTTATGATTTGAGCAACGCCTTTTCCGAAATTTGTAATTAAACGCTCTAGGGTCAGTTTTGCTATTGAATCTTCGTTTTGACGAGCCAGATCGACGATTTCCCGCAGTTTTTTACTTTTTCCTGAATTTTGGAGGTAAAATCTTTCCAGAGCTGGGCCAGAAATAATCGTTTCTGTACATCCTACGCGTCCACAATAACAATTTCCTCCTGATGAATCAAGAAAATTATGACCCCATTCTCCTCCTATTCCATGAGTTCCAGAAATTATTTTGCCATGTGCCACAATTCCTCCTCCGACTCCTGACCCCATTATCACTCCAAATACTAACTCAGCAGGACCGTATGATTTTTCAAATTCCTTAGCCTCCGATAAGGCAAAACAATTTGCGTCATTTTCGATAGAAACAGGCATTTGTAAAATGGTTTCAAGATCGGATAGGAATGCTTGACCATTAATACAGGTGGTGTTGGAATTTTTTAATGTTCCGGTTTTAGAATCCATTCTTCCTGGCGTACCAATACCCAACTCTTCTATCTTGACTGATGTTTTATCAGAAAGCGCACCAACTAGACTATGGATTCTGTTTAAAATATGTGCATAGCCCAGATGAGCCTCTGTGGCAATTCGATGTCTAAATAAAGGCACATATCCTCTTTCGGAATTTTCTAGTATAACACCCTCGATTTTGGTTCCACCAAGATCGATACCGCACAGATATTTTTTGGAAGAGCTCATTTTATTCAAATTGCGCCCAAAATTACGAAAATAATTATCGGGAATTACCGTAAAATTTATTCTCTAACTGAAGATTCACGAACAATAAGTTTTGGCTCAAATATCTTCTGAAATAAATGCCCATTAGAGTGTAAGGCCTGGTAGAAAAAATCGAATGACAAATTACCCATAGACACCCCATTTTGTTCGACCGTGGATAAACTGGGGCTAATATATCGCGAACTTAGTGAGTTACTAAAACCTACCACCCCGAGTTCGCGAGGAATATTAATGTTATTTTCTCGAGCAAATTGATAAACACCTAAAGCCACATCATCAGTGACCGTAAAAATAGCATCTGGCCTATCTTTTCCAGATAATAATTTTCGTGCTGCTGTATATCCTGCTTGGATGCCCAATTCTGTGTCTTGTACATCTATTTGAATCACCAAATCATCATTAAAACTTAAGTTCAATCTTTTTATAGCATCCAAATAACCGCGGCGTCTTTCTAATCCAACTGATCCTGTATCATTACTTCCTATATGAGCAATTCGTTTGTAGCCTTGTTCCTTTAAATGCTCTACCGCGATCATGGCCCCTTGATAATCATTAGTCAACACATAATTTCCGTCGTAATTATTATAGGTACGATCCATAACCACAGTAGGTATTCTACGATGAATTATAGGTAATAGGTTTTCATCAAAATTACTTTCAATACATGGAGCGAGGAGGATTCCACTGACCCCATAATCCATAAACTCTTCTAAGATTTGTTTTTCTTTCTGATTCTTATGAAGGGACTCCCCGACGAGGACTAAGTAATTATGCAAATGCGCCTTGGCCATAATACCTTTTAGAACTGTGGCAAAAAAATAATGGTTGACCACCGGTATCACGACGCCTATTACATTAGCTACTTTATTCTTTCTCAAAGAAATGGCGAGGTTGTTAGGCTTGTAATCTAATTCATTGGCCATTTCCAAAATTCGCCGCTTTGTACGCTGATTTATATCCGTTTTATTATTCAGCGCTCGAGAAACAGTAGTAATGGACACTCCCAGTGCTTCTGCGATATCTTTGAGTTTAGAGCGTTTAGTCATGACGTAATTTTATTCGGTGCAGCAAAAATAACTCCTCCGAAAATTTTACGGTAATTTACGAAAACAAAATTATAGAAAGTTTCTTGCTTTTGAATTCATCTGTTGTATATTGGCAGCATATTGTGTTAACATCCCGTTAACATGATGTGAAAGACGAAAAATTTTTATTTGTTAATTAATGAAAGCCTAATGAAAAAGCTATCTACTTTATTAAGTTTCGTAGTCTTTTTCGTGATCCTAGCTGTGAGTGCAGACGCGCAACGTACTGTCTCAGGTGTGGTCACGGATGCTGAGAGCGGCGAGCCACTAATTGGTGCGACTGTTGTTCCTCAGGGCTCAACTCAGGGTACCATCACCGACATTGATGGAAGTTATACGGTAACACTCCCGGATGGTGTTAACGTCATTGTAATTTCTTACACCGGGTATGAATCAAAAGCTATCACAGTAACTGATGGGGTAATGAATGTGTCACTTGGCGCTGGAGCATTATTGGATGAAGTTGTCGTTGTAGGTTATGGTACAGTTAAAAAACGAGATGTAACAGGTTCTGTTGCTTCTTTAAAAGAGGATGACTTCAACAAAGGGGTTATGATTTCCTCAGATCAATTACTTCAAGGAAGAGTTGCTGGTGTTAACGTGGTTAATAACAGTGGACAACCTGGTGGTGAAGCTACAGTAAAAATTAGGGGTAACAACTCCATCAGAGCTGGAGCGAACCCTCTGTATGTCGTGGACGGTGTTCCTTTAGATGGTAGAACTGCAAAAGCGGGTCTTATTTCATCTGATATTGGAAATATCGCGAACTCTAATCCACTAAACTTCTTAAACCCAAGTGACATCGCTTCTATTGAAGTACTTAAAGATGCCTCTTCGGCAGCTATCTACGGGTCTAGAGCCTCTAATGGTGTAATCTTAATTACAACCAAAAAAGCCAAAGAAGGTGGAATGGATGCAAACTTCAACGCAAGCTGGGGTGTTTCGTCTGTACTCAAGAAGTATGAGGTACTCTCAGGTGATGAGTTTAGAACGGCATTATCTGATTACGGTTTAACTGGTGGTAACGCTGGTTCAAGCGTTGATGCGTTTGATGAAGTAACTAGAAATGGTAGCGTCCAGAACTATAACCTAAGTTTAGGTTCAAGTGGCGAAGACAGTAGAGTTAGATTTTCTGCAGGATACCAAGATGTTCAAGGTATCGTTAAAGAATCTGGATTAAAAAGATATTCAGCTACTTTAAACGCACAGTACGACCTATTTGATGATCGTGCCGGTATTGACTTCTTTGTAGTTTCCTCTCATACTAACGAGGACATTGCACCGATTTCGACAAATGCAGGATTTACCGGTAACTTAATCGGTCAGGCTTTACAGTGGAATCCTACATTAGATCTAATGACTAATGGAGAATTCACTTCAAACTTAAACTCTGCAGAATTTGTAAGTGCTACGACCATTAATCCATTAGCATTATTGGATGCACATACAGAAACAGCAAATACCACAACAATCCTGGGAAGTATTTCTCCATTCTATAACATTACCGATAACCTTCAGTATCGTTACAGATTCGGTGTTAACTATGGAACAGGAACTACACGAGGTACATTATCAAAAGCAATCAATGTACAAGGTGTAGAAGGTTTAGGGTTAGCTGGTGTTGCAAATAATACGTTGTTGACTAATCTCCATACACATACTTTGGATTTCAATACAGACTTGAATGACAACATCAGTATGAATTTAATTGGAGGTTACGAATACCAAAAATTTGACTTTAAAGGATACGCGTTCGCTGGCTTTGGTTTTGATGATGTTCCTGAAGGATTTGATATTTCAAATGCTCTTCAGAACTCTAACAACGCTAACAGAAATGTATTCTCATTTGCTGATCCAATCGTAGAACTTCAATCTTTCTTCGCAAGAGCGACTTTCGGTATTGGTGAGAGATTTGATGTGACTGCTACAGTAAGAGCGGATGGTTCTACAAAGTTTGGTGAAAACAACCAATATGGTGTATTCCCTGCCTTTGCTGCTAGATGGAATGTAATTAGCGAAAGTTTCATGGCTGATAACAGCACTTTTGACGATTTAGCTATTAGAGCTGGATGGGGTGTAACTGGTAATCAGGAATTCCCAGCAGGTTCTTCTATTGATAGATTTGCTCTTAACCCTAATGGTGGTATTTCTCAAGAAAACATTGGTAACCCTGATTTGAAGTGGGAGCAGTCTACAACGCTGAACTTCGGTTTGGATTTCGCCATGTTCGATTACCGTTTATCTGGTACAATTGAATACTACAACAGAGTTACAGATAATTTACTTCTTGATCCATTTGTACAAGAGCCAGGACCACCAATCCGAGCTTGGAAAAACATTGATGGTGAGTTAGTAAATTCTGGTATCGAACTAGGCTTGAATGCCTTCGTCATTGATAATGAAGATTTTAAAGTAAATATTGGTACGAACATCGCATTCCTTTCGAACGAGCTTAGAAACTATGATGGTCCAGACATCCTTACAGGTGACTTGTTTGGTCAGGGTTCTTCTGGAGCTTTTGTGCAGAAGCACGTAAATGGTATGCCGCTTAACACATTCTTTGTAAGAGATTTTATTGGTCTTGATGATAATGGAGTGAGTGAATATGCCAATGATGGAGAGCTTGTCGAAGCAGGTGACCCAAATGCAGACATTATTCTTGGTTTAAGTGCAGGTGTTGAGTTTGGTGATTTCAATTTTGGAATGAACTGGAATGGAGCCTTCGGACACCAGTTATATAACAACACAGCAATGTCTGTAATTCCAGTAACTAACTTATTAGGAGGTAGAAATATTGATGGAAACTTACTTGGCGGTTCTGTTCAAGAAAGTACTTCTAACCCAATTACTTCTTCTAATAGATATATAGAGGACGGAGATTTCCTAAAACTAGCTAACGCAACGTTATCGTATAATTTAGGTGCAATTAGTAAGTTTGATAATGTATCTGTTTCATTAACAGGTCAGAACTTGTTGGTACTCACAGGATATACTGGATTCGATCCTGAAATAAACACAGTTAACTTAAGAAACGGTGTTCCTTCTTCAGGTATTGAATACATTCCTTACCCATCAGCAAGAACATTCTTACTAGGTGTTAATGCTTCATTTTAAATAAACTAAACATGAAAAATTTATTATATCTCTTTTTATTGGCTATAGCGATCGGAGCATGTACCGATTTGGAAGAGTCTCTTAGAGAAGATCTTCCAGAGGGCGAGACTCCTGATCCTGCGGCACTTTTAGAAAGTGCTTACAATTCGATGAGATTGCCATATCAAGATCAATCAAGATTTTGGGCAGCTCA
>JAHDBE010000151.1:1824-7094 GCA_020630555.1 Saprospiraceae bacterium | reverse complement strand
CCTAATTCATTTTTTAAAATGCCTGTGATTGTTTTATCGGATAGTGTTGTAGGTCTATTCTTTCGATTATCTAAAACAGGAATGCTCAAATGCGCTACCATCATACTTCCAACACCTTGATCTGATAAGGCTCTAAAAGGTGCCAACTCTATACTATCTAATCGATCTCTCGAATGATTAATTATCGGTAAATCATAATGACTATCGACATCTGTATCACCATGACCTGGAAAATGTTTGGCACATGCCATCACATTATTATCCTGCATACCCTTAGCTATAGCATAAGATTTTGCACTCACATTATAGACATCTTCTCCAAATGACCTATTATTTATTACAGGATTCTTAGGATTATTATTGACATCTGCCACCGGAGCAAAATTGATATTTACTCCAATTCTTTTACAGTGCTTTGCCATTAGAGCACCCATCTCATAAATGAGATTATTGTTTTGAATAGCTCCTAAAGTTAAATTTCGCGGAAAGCTAAAACTAGATTTAGGGAATCGCATTCCCAAGCCCCATTCTCCATCAATGGAAACAAATAAGGGCACTTTGGATTTTTTCTGATATCGATTTGTGATTCGTGCTTGTTCGTCCGGCGCGCCTTGAAAAAAACAGAGACCACCTACATGATGCTTCGTGATAAGTTTTTCTATTTCTTTATAATGAGCCTTATCGTTTTTACTGAATGCGCGAACCATAAAGAGTTGGCCAATTTTTTCGTCCAAACTCATGCTATCCATCATGGACATCACCCATAAATCTTCTTTAGTTAAAATTTTGCCATGTTGAGCAAGGAGTTCAACATTCCCGAAAGGGAAAAGAAAAAAAGTAAATACGATTAAAAATAATTTTCTCATTGTATTCTATCTTTCAAAGAGGGATCCAGTTCTATTGCTTTTTGAAACTGGATTCTAGCTCTTTCATCGTCTCCAAAATTTTGACACGCATTAGCTAAATTCATATAGGCCATAGCGTCGTTTGGTCGTTGCTCTACAGCTTGTTCAAAAAATTTGACGGCATTACGATGATCATTACCCATGCCATACGCCACTCCTAAAAGTCGAAGTGTTTCGTAATCTTTATCATTTAATTCATACGATTTAAGTAAATAACGTTTTGCCTTCTCTAAATCGCCTTGCTTTTCTCCAAAAAATCTTCCTGCATCCCGATACGCGAATACTATATTATTCAAAGCATCTTGATAATTTGGATCAAGAGTCAAAGCCATTTCATAAGATGCTACAGCCTCCGTGTAGTTAGATAGGTAATAATTTGCATTCCCTTTTAATAGATGCGCATTTTTATAATTTGGGTGAATCTTAACTGCTTGAGTTAAATACTCCAAGGCTTGGTTTAAGTAGCGTTTCTTCTCTTCAGGACTTTCTATCTCCTCTGATTTTCTAATTAATGATCCTCCTGCGGCGTTAAGTCCTTTAGCACTTTTTGATGAGGTTTTTACGTCTGTGGTATACAGCGTATAATCATCCTTCCAATCCATGTTTCGATCTAGAGTTTTAAAACTGTATAGACCTAAGATTAAAACAAATAAGACTAAAGCACTTGTTTTATTTTTAGACATGACTTTCGTCAAAGCATAAGCCATTAAGACGCAAAACCCCACAGAGGGCATAAACAAAAAGCGCTCAGACATATTCGTCCCAATCGGAAAAACCAGATTAGATACGATAGAAAGTGTTATTACAAAGTAAGCGATGGAGAAACTGATTATTTTATTTCTCTTCCAAAACCAGAACACAGCAAGGAATAAAACGAGATATATCAATACACTTAAAATCACAGACACGTCTGAAAATTTCATAATCCCGACGTGCCGAGGATAGTAATCAGCCGTAAGAGGATGTGGATATAAGAGCAATCGTACATACTCACCTAGAGTGTAAGAAATTGTCGCATATTTTTCTGAAGCCGTAAAATCGACATACTGATTATTGACAATTTTGAGATAAGGATTATTCATGAGTTCTCTTGGGCTTCCGCCAAAGTCCAAGCCTAAAACTGATGTACGGATGATCATAAACAATACAAACCCAAGAATTGGTCCCATCATCGTTAAGCCCCATTGACGTAAGTCAAAAGATCTAAACAATACGAGAGCTAAAGGAATAACGGCTAAGTAGGTAACCACATTTTCTTTAGCGAGTAATCCCATAAAACAGATGATCCCGGAGGATAAACCCATCCATAATTTGCGTTCGTCGAAAAAGCGCAAAGCAAAGTACAAAGTCCCTAAAGCACAAAGCAAACTGACAATCTCATCTCGACCTTTTATATTGGCGACAACTTCTGTATGGACTGGATGTGCGGCGAATAATAAACACGCACTAAAAATCAACCATTCCTTGTATTTCAATTTGTGTTTAAAAAACAAGTGTTGTAACGCGAGATATAAAACCATGACTAAAATGCCGTACCATACGGCATTCATAAAATGACCAACCATCGGGTTCTTACCGAACATACTGACGCCAATAGCAAACATGATTGGTGTCAATGGACGATATCGTCCTCCACTCACGAGTTTAGCTTTACCGTCAACTTTAAAAAACCCATAAAAGGTATCGTATTTAAGTAATCCAGAAATGCCAGAAATGCCTTTTTCGGTAAACATGTTGTCCGTAATTACGATCGCATCGTCTTGAGCAAATTTGTGATTTAATGTATTTGCATAGAGCAAAAATGAAAAGAGAAAGAGAACAGGCATGCGCCACTTTCGTGGAATTAAAAAAGCTTCACCTACCGAATCCTGATTATATGTTTTAAGAGAGTTGGACATTATTTAAATAAAGATACTTTATAACACATATAAATAAAACTTAATGTGAATCCTTAATGTATTGATTTACCACTTCTTAAGGATTTGTGAATCTGTCGAAAATTCATCTTGTACTGTCTATTTTCTCGTACATTCACAAGGCTGATTTATCAGCGCTCAATATTGAGTAAATTCTAATTTGAGACTTGCTATGAATAAAACTACTCTACTGTTTGTTCTGTGTTGTTTCTTCAGCGTTTCGCTCTTGGCACAAAACAGTGACAAACCGAAGGAGGTAACTCAAACCTACTTCCTACAAAATGTAAACATTGTGCCCCAACCTGGGCAGATGATTACCAAAGGACATCTCATCGTTAGGGATGGTATTATCGAAAACTTTGGGCAATCTTTAAGCATTCCGGCAGATGCGGAAGTCATAAAAGCAGACTCTATGTTTGTTTATGCCGGATTTATCGATGCTTTGTCGCATACGGCAATTCCCAAAGAGGAGGACAAGAAAAAGTCTGACAACAAGAATCCTGGAAACCCAACAAATGAGGAAGCAGGCATTTTACCAGATCGTCAAGCCGCGGATTTAGTATCTGCCGAGGAGGGATCTATTGAGAAAATGCGGAACCTTGGATTTGGGATTTCTCATGTTGTACCTAAAGGAAATATGTTACCAGGATCAGGTGCGACCATTGTCCTCAATGGTAAATCAGGTCAGGGTATGGTCATCCAGGAAGACGTATCTACTTTTGGTCAATTTAAAGGTTCAGGCCGATGGTATCCGCAAACAATTATTGGAGTCTTAGCCAAATGGAAAGATTTATATCGAAACGCCGAAGTCGCTAAAGAACATTCTAAAAAATATGCGATGAATCCATCAGGTTTGGCTCGACCAAGTCATGATGCCGCTACTAAAGCGCTTTTCCCTGTTATCGATAAGCAGAAATCGATTTACATCAAAGCGAATAGTCATCTCGACGCGAGTCGTGCTCTAAAACTTCAAAAAGATTTGGGCTTTAATATGGTTTTGTGCGATCTTAAGCAAGGATGGAATTTAATTGATAAAATCAAGGTCAAAAATGTACCTGTCCTTCTCAGCATAGACATTCCTGAAAAGGAAAAAGAAGACAAGAAAAAGAAAGACGAAGAAAAGTCAGAAGAAAAAAGTGAAGACAAAAAAGAGGATAAAAAAGAGGAAGAGCAAGAGGAAGATGTAGATCTAGAAGTCGAGGCCTTTAAAGAGAGAAAGAAAAAATCTATTGCCAATTATATTGGGCAAGCTGCCGCTTTTGAAAAAGCAGGTATCCCGTTTTCATTTTCATTTCTAAGTGGTAAAGGAAAAGATCTTCAAAAAAATCTACGAGCCATGGTTGAGGAAGGCTTAAGTGAATCAGCCGCATTAGCAGCTTTGACGACTAATCCAGCCAAGCTATTAGGTATACAAAACATCGCTGGAACAATCGCCAGAGGAAAAATGGCCAACCTCGTAGTTACAGAAAACAACTACTTTGACGAAAAGTCAAAAATCCGATATGTCTTTGTCGAAGGACAAGTATTTAAGTTTGAGGAAAAGAAAAAGAAGAAAAAGAAAAAAGGAGATGCTGCCGCGAGTGGTTTAAACATCGAAGGAGAATGGAGTTATAAAATGGAAATTCCAACACCTGAAAATGAAGGTACCATGACCATTAAAAAATCAGACTCCGGTTATACGGTTACACTTGTGAGCCCAGCGGACCCTGACGAACCAGAAACCATCGAAGATGTAGAATTAGATGGGGATACTATGACTTTCTCTTTTGATGTGACTGATGGTATGCAAATGACCATCGAAATGGAATTGACTTTTACTGAGGAAAGTTTTGAGGGTACGATTACTGCAGGTCAATTTGGTTCATTCCCAATGAGCGGAGAGAAAATTAGCGGACCTAAAAATTGAAAACGATGAAAAAAATAAATCTATATATCTGTTTGTTCATTTTGGGTTTAGCTTTTAACCTAACTGGACAAGATGTACTCATAAAAAACGGTACTGTTCTAACAATAACAGACGGTGTTAAGGAAAATACCGACGTATACATACAAAATGGAAAAATCAAATCGATTGGTCAAGGGATTAAGGCTTCCGCCAATGCACGGGTCATCGATGCAGATGGGATGTTTGTCATGCCCGGAATTATTGATGCGCATTCACATATTGGTATTGATGCCGTAAATGAAGCATCCAATAGAATAACACCAGAGGTAGCTACTGGAGATGCTATCAATCCATTTACAATGACAATTTATCGTGCATTGGCTGGTGGTGTAACCATTTCTCATGCCATGCATGGTTCGGCAAATGCGATTGGAGGTCAATGCGAAACGATCAAACATCGTTTTGGAGTTCTAGATCCAGAAGAAATGAAAATGGAAGGTGCTCCACGTACTTTAAAATTTGCACTTGGAGAAAACCCGATGCGCGTCCATGGTGAGGGACGAG
>JAHDBE010000151.1:0-1724 GCA_020630555.1 Saprospiraceae bacterium | reverse complement strand
ACTTTAAAATTTGCACTTGGAGAAAACCCGATGCGCGTCCATGGTGAGGGACGAGGTATCTTCCCGCGAACACGTATGGGTATTGAACAACTCTTTAGAATGTCATTCGCGGAAGCGAAATTATACATGGAAAGTTGGAGTGATTATAAAAGTGGTAAGCAAAAGACTCCACCTGAATATAACCTTCGTTTAGAAACCTTAGCCGATATTTTAAAAGGTGATATCATCATCCATTGCCACTCGTATCGTGCAGATGAGATTTTAATGCTGATGAATGTTCTAAGAGATTATGGCGTAAGTAAAATCACCTTCCAACATGTCAACGAAGGGTTTAAAGTGGCCCCTGAATTAGCAGAATTTGGCGCTCATGCATCTGTCTTCTCAGATTGGTGGGCGTATAAATTTGAGGTGTATTATTCGACGGCGTATAATGCGGCTATCCTTACAAAGAATGGTGTCGTAACAAGTATTAACTCGGATGATCGTCAATTGATTAGACACTTGTACCACGAAGCCGCAAAAACTCAACGATACGGTGATTTATCAGATAACGAAGCATTAAAACTAATTACGATTAATCCAGCTATTCAATTAGGCATTGATGATCGTGTGGGCTCGTTAGAAGTAGGAAAAGATGGAGACGTGGCGATTTTTGATAAACACCCTTTATCTGTGTATACCATTCCACAATACACGATTGTAGATGGTGTGGTGCGCTTTGATCGTAATGAGGATCCAGGGGATATGCGTATTGAAATTGATCCTAACGAATCAATTCCTAGCTTTTATGAAGATTGTGGACACAACCATGATAATTGCATGCAGGGAGTAAGTGGGTACAGATTATTTAGACATAGACATTAAAAAACGATGATGAAATATCTTTCAATATTATATATATGCTTGTTGACTTTTAGTGTTAATGCTCAGCAAGTCCAAAAACCAGAGGGCGGTAGCTTCTTGTTAAAAAATGCGACTATAGTCACTGTTACTAATGGGACTATTCAAGGCGATGTTTTGATTAAAGACGGTATGATCGCTGGAGTGGGAGCTAATCTTTCCGAGGCTGGCGCCAAAGAAGTAGATTGTACAGGTAAATTTATTTATCCAGGTTTAATAGATTCAGGTACACGTCTCGGCTTAGGCGAAATCGGTTCGATAGCGCTTACAAATGACTACAGTGAGATTGGAAATTTTGTCCCTCACATGGAGGCTTTGACAGCAGTTAATCCTAGTTCGGTGAATATCCCAGTGACTCGAGTAGAGGGTGTCACTACTGTATTAACCACGCCAAATGGAGGTCAATTTCCCGGAAAATCTGCGCTAATAAATCTTCATGGCTATACTCCTGAACAAATGTATGCCGGATTTAAAGCGGTGGTTATGAATTTTCCATCTTCCGGAAAGCGCGGTCGGTGGGATCGCAGAAGTGCAGAAGACATTAAAAAGGATGCGGAAAAAGCGACTAAGAAGATTGATGATGTCATGAAAAAAGCGAAGTTATATGCCGCCATCGACAGTAGTTCGCAAGCCACGGGCAAAAAAAGAAAAGACTATAATCCACAAATGGATGCGATGCTAGCGGTAGTTCGTGGAGAAGAACCACTTCTTATCAATGTCAATGCGAAAGCGGACATCTTAAATGCCATAGACTGGGTAAAGAAAAATAACATCAAGGCAATATTTAGCAGTGTCTCCGAGGGATGGAGAGTCGCTGATAAAAT
>JAHDBE010000005.1:328-38540 GCA_020630555.1 Saprospiraceae bacterium | reverse complement strand
ATTGTTTATCACAGGTTATTCTCAAGGCGGTCATGCAAGTATGGCGGTGCATCGTGAATTAGAAGCAAATTATTCGGATATCATGCCTGTCACAGCAGCCTCTCATATGAGTGGTCCTTACAGTGTATCAGAGAAAATGATAGAATTCACTTTAGGTGATAGTGAGTATTTCTTTGTGGCTTATTTAGCCAATGTTGCCATATCTATGAAAACGGCTTATCCCGAACTCATGGCAAATCATGACGTAGAGGATATATTTAAACCAGGTTATTTAGAAGATATCATTGAGTTTCGTAACGAGGATATAGATTTATGGGAATTAAACGAAAGGCTAATCGCTCGCTTGGAAGCGGAATACGGTGCATCTATTCCAAAGAATATGATTCAAGATTCTATTCTTACGCGAATTTTGGCTAATGACGATCATCCTGTCCCAACGGCTTTACGCCTAAATGATGTATATGATTGGACGCCTCAGGCTCCTACAAGAATTTTATACTGTGAAGGAGACGACCAAGTCTATTATATAAACAGCATTTTAGCTGAGGAGACTATGAACGCAAATGGTGCACCTGACGTAACGGCCATTGGACTTGATCCAAATATGCCTCTTGATCATGGGGGATGTGTTTCTCCTGCTGCGAGTAATACAGTGGTTTGGTGGTTTGGATTTAGATCCTTGTCAAACACGGTGGATGTGAGTTCAGAAAAGATATCCATTTCTCCAAACCCTACTTCTGATGTTATACAGATTAATACTTTAGAAGAATTAAAACTTGTCCAAGTATTTGATAAATACGGAAGGCTCGTATTGAGGCAATCTAAGCCGGATAAAGTGATAAATATCTCTGATCTTCCTGTCGGAAACTATGTACTAAAATTGGAAGGTGAATTTGGGGTGTATACCCAAATGATATCGAAACAGTAAAAGTAAAAAAGGGGCTTTAAGGAGCCCCTTTTTTACTTGTGAGATATATCTTTTAGAAGGCGTAATTTACAAAAAATGAGAGTACATTATTTTTTGCGGACAAATCAGCGCCTTCTGTAGTTTCTGCGATATTAGTTAGTCCGAGGCCATAATTTGCACCTATGGCTATCTTATTAAATTCGAAGGTCAAGCCAAAGTTGAGACCAAAATCTAAAGATTTAAAATCATCTTTCACATCTGTTCCTTCGGCTTCTTCAGCTCCCAATAAAAACCCCAAATAAGGACCCGCATGAAGTCCTACTTGATTAGAACCTGCAGGTAATTTATAAACAAAATCTAAAGGTATCTCAATATAAGTCGTTGTCAATCCTGCATCAATTGTTCCAATACCTGGCGTTTCTAAGTCAAACTTATATCCTTTTACAGAAAATAAAGCAGCCGGTCTAAAGTAAAGATTCTCACTTAACAATCGTTCGTAGCTTAATCCCCCATGAAACGCAAATTTGGTATCTCCTTCAATACTAAATCCCTCAGATTCGATGCTAATGTTTGCTAAATTCAAACCGGCTCGTACGCCGATTTGCGTATGCGCTGTAAAACTAAAAGTCAATAACATAATTACTGAACATAGAATAGTAGTCAATTTTTTCATGTGAATAGTAGTTTGATGAACAAAATCCAAATGCCACTAAAGCATATCACTAAAATGGATAATGGCAATTGGTTTAACGTCTTAAAAGTAGAGTCATTCATCCTACAGTACTCTTAATGAAAAGCTATTATTGACCTTAGGAATATTAAAAAAATGCTAAAATCAAAAAGGGCTAACTCAAATGAGTCAGCCCTTATCTAACAAATAAGTTCTTAATTCTTAGAAAGCGTATCCGACGAAGAATGCAAGCACTCTATTCGTCGCTGTTGTATCATCTCCATCTTCCGTTTCAGCAATATTAGCTAATCCAAGACCGTAGTTTATACCAAGACTAATTTTGTTTAACTCAAAAGTAGCTCCGATGTTCAAACCAAAATCTAACGACTTAAATCCTTCTTTAACATCTGTACCTTCACCATCTTCAGCACCCATTAACATTCCTAAGTAAGGACCTGCATGAAGACCAACCTTATTACTACCAGCGGCCAACTTGTAAACGAAATCTATTGGAATTTCAATATTTGTAGTTGTTACCCCTGCGTCAATTGTTTCTCCAAGAAACTCAATTTCGAATTCGTAACCCTTAATAGAAAACAAAGCTCCAGGTCGTAAATAAAGATTCTCGCTTAACATATGTTCGTAAGTCAATCCTGCATGGAAAGCAAATTTATTATCGCCTTCGATGGTTACACCCTCAGATTCAATGCTAATGTTAGCTAAATTGATACCAGCTCTAGCTCCAAACTGTGCGTTAGCTGTATAACTTAATGCCATAAACATTAATGCTGAGAATAAAGAAATAGTAAGTTTTTTCATTGTAATAGTAGTTTTAATGAATAACACCCAATTGCTAAAAAGCGTGTTAGGGCAATTGGTTTAACAAAATAAATATAGAACAATTTTATATATCAAATAAAACAATATGTTAAATCGAAAAAAGGCGTATCACATCTGATACGCCTTTCACACCATATCATTTCAAATATATATTAAAAACA
Organism: Saprospiraceae bacterium; assembly: GCA_020630555.1. GTDB lineage: Bacteria > Bacteroidota > Bacteroidia > Chitinophagales > Saprospiraceae > JAHDCZ01. The sequence goes on along the minus strand of JAHDBE010000005.1, from coordinate 35,962 downwards.
TATTTGAAAAAATAAATGCATTAATTCTCCTACAAACGCGTCTATTTTTCCTACGAACGTCTACGCGCGTCGATAAAACTCTTAATGAATAGGACAAAAGCAAAAGCAGAAGTTAACATCATCAAGCCCACACGAATCATCGCCATGTTATCCCCTCTTCCCATAGCCGCATTTAATGGCTTTATTAAAGCGACCATTATTATTAATGTAAGTAGCACCACGATATGTGCCACAGCCTTATTTTCAATTTTCAATCCTCGATTCAAAACAAATAACATGACACCAAAAAAAACAGGAATTAAAGCGGTCTTAGACGGATTTGCTGATCCTAAATATCCCCAAGCACCCATCGCAACCAAGGTAATGGCATTGATTAAACTTGCTACATGAGCTTTCATAATTATAAAAGTTAGTTATTAAAAATCTTCCTCCATGTCTTCTTCCTCAAAATCCTCCTCTTCTAGTTCCTCCTCAAATTCATCGTTATAGGTCTTGGTCTTCATAATTTCAGCTTGCTCATCCTCCACTTTTTTCTGCTTAAATTTGGCGCAATCCACAAAATCTGAAAAACCACTAGGTGGTGGATCAAAATCAGCCGTTATGTCAAAAGCTATATTTCCATCTTTTTCCACAGCCTTCATAAACTTTTCAAAAATAGGTCTGGCTACCACATAGCCTTGACCATCATCCAAAGTCAAGAATCGGATCCACTTATCGTCTCCTCCTACCCAGGTGCCCACAACTAAATTTGGAGTTATACCCATAAACCATCCATCTGCATAATCATTGGTTGTACCCGTTTTACCACCAGTCTTGGTTTTTAAACCAAACTTAAATCCTCCAGCTACATTATTCTTAAGCATGTCCACCATAACTGCATTATATAATGGGTTAATGGCTGCATTTTTACTGGCTACACCTCTGTAAATGACCTTACCATTTTTGTCCTCTATTCGATCCAAAAATATGGGCTCGGTATACGTACCATTATTCGCAAAAACCGTATAAGCTCCAGTCATTTCTGTCAGGGTAAGATCTAGCGCCCCAAGACATATTGACGGAAGTCTAGGAACAACAGGCTGACCATTAGGATGAATCATACTAATATCTATGCCTGCATTACTGAGTAACTCTCTAATCACAGAAACGGAGCCCATCTCTTTAACCAACCTTACTGTGATGCTATTTTTCGAGTATAACAATCCTTGATACAGGTTATACATATTACCCGTAAAACTCTCATTAGCATTAGCAGGTGACCATTCTTCCTCCATATCAAAGTTAGCGTCTCCCGGAGCAATGGTATATTGTATATCCTCGTACTGTTGACATGGTGAAATCCCTTGTAAGCTGATCGCCGTGGCGTAGACAAAAGGCTTTATGGTGGAACCTACCTGTCGCCTTGAATTTACATGGTCATACTTAAAGTATTTATGGTTAATTCCTCCTACCCAAGCCTTTATGTGGCCATTGTTAGGATCCATAGCAAGCATACCTGCCTGTAAGTGTTGATTGTGAAACTTAACGGAATCTCTAGGAGACATCTCCATCTCCTTTTCAGATCCTGTTTTATAATCAAAGACCATCATTTTGATCTTCTTGTTAAATACCTCCTTGTAGGTTTCTTGAAAACTGTCCCACTTCTGGCGCAATGTATTCCATCCTTTTATATTCAATAGATCTTCGTAATCCTTTTCGAATGCCTTATCAAGCTTGTCTTGGTTAATGGCGCCACGCAACTTGATTTTTCCATCTTTAACTCTAATGAGAGTTTTGATCACATTATCGGATAAGGGTAAATCGTTGTATTTCTCTCTAATTTTGGAAATAGTTTCACCCAATTGTCGTTCGCGTAAATCTAGATAGCGTTCTGAACTTTTAACGCGCCTCTCTAAGATGTCTCTGCGAATTTCTCTTTGTACTTCATCGGCATCATAGGTCCAAGGATTCCTCCCTTTCCACACATTCCAGTAGCGATCCTGATTCCATTTCATGTGCTCCTTTACCGCATTTTCCGCATGGGCTTGATATCGTAAATCTATGGTTGTATAAATCTTTAATCCATCCGTGTAAACATTGTATTTACTTCCGTCTGGCTTTACAATACCTTGCTCATTAAATAAATCACGTATATATTTAGTCAGTTCAGATCTGAAATATGGTGCGGGACCTTCACTTTGGGTTGTCCTTTTAAAATTATCCATATTGACATCCTGAATTTTCAGGGTATCATAGGCGGCTTTCGCCAATTTTTCTGCCTTGACCATTTGGCTCAAAACGATGTTTCGTCTTGATTTTGATTTTTCTGGAAATCGACGAGGATTATACAATGAGGGATTTTTTAACATCCCAACCAAAGTAGCGGCTTCCTCTACTTTTAAATCTTCTTGCCTTTTTCCAAAATATGTTTCAGCTGCAGCTTGAATTCCATGGGCTCCATTAATGAACTCAAACTTGTTTAGATACATCGTTATTATTTCCTCTTTCGTGTAGCTCTTTTCTAATCGTGTCGCAGTTATCCACTCCTTTAACTTTACCTCAACTAACTTCAGGGCCCTTTTAAATGAAGACATCCCAGACAAATTAGGACGATCGAAAAGAAGTTTAGCTAGCTGCTGAGTTATCGTACTTCCTCCTCCACTTTCTCCTTTTTGGAGCAATACTGTTTTGGTCAATACCCTAAATAAAGCTTCCAAATCTATCCCACTATGGCTATAGAATCGTTCATCTTCAGTCGCTAATAAAGCTTGTAAAACCAGTGGAGAAATTTCCTCATAAATTACTGGTTCGCGATTCTCTACATAGTATTTACCAAAGGAATTACCATTAACATCATAAATAACTGATGCCAAATCGTATTGAGGATTTTCAAGCTGCTCAAAAGAAGGCAAATCCGATTTTGATAAATTGTAAAACAAGACAACACCAAATATCGTCCCAGTAATCACTCCTAGCCATAATAGCCATGTGATCCACTTTAACCACCTTCTACTTTTAGGTGCTGATTCTATATGCGTATTCTCGTCAGTCATAAAGAGCCTAAAGGTAAATAAGATTTTTCAGGCAACGGAACTAATCTAAAAATGATCTAATTTTATCAGTGTATGAATTATAGAATAATTTTAAGCCTGTGTTTTTTTGTAATAATCTTGCTTAGTAATAATGCAGATGCTCAGAAACTCGATACACTTGATCAAGATATTATTTACGTCGTCGACAGTGTTCATATGTATACTGCAAAATATAATCGAACCGAATTAAAACATGAATCCATAGTTGTTCTAGACTATAATTCCTCAAAGGCATTAGTCAAGAAGACAACTTATTCCGACCATTCTCTTTTCCAAAAAGACTTGCGTTTATCGAATACTATAAACTACACCTTGGATAAAAACCAAAACATCCTTAAAGAATTAAGACAAAGAGGTGATTGTAATCTAACACCGGTAACCATTATTAACGGGTATAATAAAAATGGTCAGATCAGTTCAAGTAGTTCGGATTATACTCTAGGGAATTACTTTAATTTGGAAAAAACAGATTTTTATTACACTGAAAATGGAGACATTTCTCAAGTAAAGAATACTTTTTTTTACAATGATTCTATTACCAAAACCGGAAGCAAAACTTATAAATATGATGAGTTAAATCGTCTTGTTAAAATCACGTCTATTCGAGATAATAAGAGTATAATGACGGAATTATACTATCAGAATGATTTTCATTCCCCAAGTAAGATTTTACGTCATGGAAAAACTTTCAATTTAAGGTATAATCAGAAAGGACAACTTACTGAGCTAGAAATTGGAGTGTGTGATTCTCTCACAAACGAATTTGAAGTAGAGAAAACCACAAGCTACTCATATGACCATTTGGATCGATTATTTAAAATCTTAATAATCGAAGGTCAAAATGAATATTTCTATGAATACGTCTACGAAGGTTCAGAGGTAAAACAACAGATTCATTATGTTAAAGAATATAACAAGGAATTTAGAAGAACAATCGATTATGAGTATCCCCAAATGAAAAATGTTTTATGGCCTCCTATAGACGTAAACCTTGATTATTATAATCAATATCGCAGACCTATTCTGAACAGGTTTTTTGCAGAATCAAACTACATTTTTCCTAAGATCATTCCAAACCCATTCAAATCCGTTCCATCGAGTTATAAAATAAATAGGAAAAAAGGAAAAGAGGATTGGAAAACGATAAAGCATTATAGCTTAGTCTTTTCCCCTTTGACGAAAGTCGATTAAAAATCTTCATCAAACTCATCATCCCGACTAAATTCTTCTAAGTCAGGTTCGTCTTCGACTTCTTGTTCAATAAGTTCAGCATAGGCCGAACAATCTAATTCAATACCTTCTCCATCCGGGACTACAAACTCAGCACTCGTATCAAATCCTAAGGCACGATCACGCTCAACTCTTTGCATAAAATCAAAGAAAAATGGTCGTGCCATGACCCCACCTTGTCCATCACCTATGCTTCTAAAACGAATCCATTGATCTTCTCCACCGACCCAAGTGCCGACGACCAAATTAGGCGTTATACCCATAAACCACCCATCGCGATGATCATTAGTGGTTCCGGTTTTTCCTCCAAAACTCGTATTCAATTGTCCGGACAAATGATTCGTAGCATGCTGAAGCATATTAACCATAGCATAGTTGTAATGTGGAGCAATCGCCTTTTTTTGTTCGGGGACTGCTTTGTAAATCAACTTTCCATTTTTATCTCGAATCTCTTTTATGAATATAGGTTTGGAATAGACGCCGTTATTTGCAAAAGTGGTATAAGCACCGGCCATTTCAATTACCGATAAGTCTGCCGCACCCAAACAAATGGATGGATAGTCAGGAATTTTAGAAGAAGGTATACCCATATTAGTGGTCAAATCCTTGACTATAGAAACATTACCTAACTGCATCATTAAAAACAAAGAGACAGAATTCATAGAATTCTTCATACCGTCTTTTAAAGTGACCATTTGATTAGTAAAGTCCTTCGAATTCTTCGGCGAATACGCCTTACTGAGACGAAAATCTGGGTCATTCGCCGGTATAGTATATTGTTTATCCTCCACTCGATAACAGGGTGAAAACGCTAAATTGGAAATGGCTGTGGCGTAAACAAAAGGCTTAAAGGTCGAACCAATCTGTCGTCTGTTTTTGTCATTTACATGATCAAACTTAAAATAATCATAATCAATACCGCCTACCCAGGTTTTCACAAAACCAGTTTGTGGCTCTATGGAAACAGATCCTAATTGCATATGCATTCGATGATATTTAATCGAATCCATTGGGGTCATGTTGACCACTTTATATCCTTTATCGTTGTACGCAAAAACCTGCATTGTTCTTTTGGTATTAAAAACCTTTTTCGCTTTGGATTGAAGGGCGTTCCACTGCTTTCTCAAGGTTTTGTAATCCTCTCTAGCCATAATCTGTTCATACACCTTGGCTTGCTTTTTTGTGATCACTTTATCTCGAATAAGCTGTTTAAAATGCGTATCGTTTTTTGATTGGCGCAGCATACGCTGAATATCGATATCTCTCCATTTACTACCTTCCACCTCCTTACCTATTTGCGTAATGATTTCGGATAAATATTTTTTGCGAATTGTACGATATCTGTCTGATTCTCTAACCATCCGATTTAAAGATTCTCGTCGAATTTTCAGTTGTGAATCGTCTGCATCGTATTTCCACGGATCCATTCCCTCCCATCGATTAAAGTATCTTTCTTGTAAGGATTTCATATGTTTAAACATGGCTTTCTCTGCATGTGCTTGCATACGAGAATCTAATGTTGTATAAATTTTTAGACCATCTATATACAGATTGTATTTGGTTCCATCAGGTTTGGTAATCTTTTCATTTTCGAGGAGATCTCGAAGTTGGTTGGTTAATTCTGCTCTAAAATACGGGGCCAGACCATCATATGTTTCTTGTCTTTTAAATTTAGAATTATCTAAAGCTATTGTTTTAAGTTGGTTATACTCTTCCTTGGTGATGTATCCATTTTTCCTCATTTGACTTAAAACCACATTTCTGCGACTTTGAGCACGTTCTGGAAATCGTTTAGGATTATATAAAGATGGATTTTTAAGCATCCCAATAAGTACGGCGGCTTCTTCTAAATCCAACTTACTTTGTTTTTTTCCGAAATAAGTTTGGGCCGCTGCTTCAACACCGTGGGCGCCATAGTTGTACTCAAATTTATTGAGGTACATAGCTATGATCTCATTTTTAGTGTAGCGTTTTTCAAATTCTACTGCGATGACCCATTCCTTCATTTTTTGCCAAACACGTTTAACAAAATTTGAGGAACGATTCGTAAAAAACAGCTTAGCCAATTGCTGTGAAATCGTACTCGCACCACCCCTTTTTCCTAAAAACACCATCGCTCGAATCGTACCTTTTAAATCGATTCCATTGTGGCTGTAAAAGCGTTCATCCTCAGTAGCTACTAGAGCATTCACAAGATGAGGATTCAGTTCATCGTATGTCACCCAATCACGATTATAGCGATAGTACTTACCCATGAGTTCCATATCATCGGAGTAAACATAGGAGGCATATTCAAAACGTGGATTCTCTAACTCCTGAGAATCTGGCATTTTAGTGTAGGACACCAAAACAAGCAAGGCCATAAAAATTAAGAGACCCGCCATGGCGGCAATCCACACCCATTTTACGAGTGATGACGGAATCTGAATTCCTTCTACTTTTTGTTCTTTCTTTTTTGCTTTAGCCATGTAGAATAGATCTGGGCACTGAAGTGCAAAGTTATCGAATTGATTACATATTACATATTTTTATAATATATAATCATTAGATTTCGAACCCAAATTATAACGTTAAACAGCTCAAACTATTGGATAAAGAGTATTCGTTATGGATTTTCGAGTATTCGTTGGCTTTCGCCAATGTGATTTAAGAACTGTATCTCTGTAGGGCAGATTTAATTTCCGTTGGGTGAATTTCTATGTCATATTCACACTGTCCGATGCGATTTACCAATGCGGCTCGAATCGTGCCGGAATGATTTTTTTTATCGGACTTCATGCGATTAACGATCGTATCGAAGTGTTCAGGTCTGATTTCTACTCTTTCGAAAAATTGATCAATGCCAGCTTCTATTCTCAGACAATCTTCTTTTTTTAATTGTCCTTTGGCTTCCGCCAAAAAAGATTCAATGATCATACCCAATGCGACTGCCTCACCATGTTTTAAAGGATTTCCTTCCTGCAGTTTCAAGGATTCTACTGCATGCCCAATGGTATGTCCAAAATTTAAAATTTTACGTAATCCAATTTCATGTGGATCTTCTTTAACTACGCCTAATTTTATAGATACAGAGTGTTTAATTAATGAATTCCACGCCTTATAATCGCTTAAATCTAGCTTAATTAATTTTTCCCAAAAATCATCATCATTGATCAAGGCGTGTTTTAGGCTCTCCGCGAATCCGCTTTTTAATTCGCCGAAAGGCAAAGTTGATAAAAAACGATCTTCGATTAAAACCATTTTCGGGTCGCCAAACAATCCAATTAAATTTTTTAAATCCTTAAAATCGACACCTAATTTTCCACCCACTGAAGAATCCGTCATCGACAATAGGCTCGTAGGAATCTGAACGAAATCAATTCCTCGCATATAACAAGAAGCACAAAAACCTCCCATGTCTCCAATAACACCTCCACCAAGATTTATCAATAAGGAATGTCGATCCATACCAAGGGCACTCATCTCCTCCCATATCTTATTACAAAGATTGATGTTTTTATGTAGCTCTCCTGGCGGAATACATATGATATGAAAATCATCAATGCGGACAGAGTCTTTAAAAATTGGAAGGCAATTTTTTTCTGTATTGTCATCCACTAAAACAGTAATCGCACTGTAATTCTGATGGTCCAATAAATGATTCAATGCGGACCAATTTCCAAAGTGGATCTCATATGTCGAACATCGAAGCATCACTCTATTTCGATTTTAGATTCAAGAGACCATGCCATGGGTTTATCATTAAATTTTGATTTGGTTTTTTTCCACACCTCTGCAAATAAGTCAGTATGTCGATAGGCGTTTAATGCGGTTTCGTTTTCCCAAAAACTATAGGTGAAAAACACATGTTGTTCATGAATGTCTTGGAGCAATTCTAATCTTAAACATCCTTCTTGGCCTCTGATCTTTTCTTTAATTTCTTCAAACATTTTAAGAAAATCGTCGACTCTTTCCGGATGAAAACTCATTCGGACTACCCGCTTAATCATTCGTAAAAATTTATTTGAATAGTCTCATTTTTTCGTAAACCCAGGAGACTTGCTGCTCGTCCCATATTTATCGCAATCTCTAAATATCCTGCTGCATTAAAACAACATAAGACATCCCCTATATGTGCTTCGTGGTAACTTCGATTTATCCGAGTAACTGGATCGTTCTGTTGGTAGTAGATTGAAAATTTCCTGCCTGCTCTTATTCGTTCGAACTCCTCTTCTTTTAAATTGACCACGACATTTTCAAAATGGTCAATATGGATAATCGTTGCTCGGATTTGATCGCTTGTAACAACGGGTTGAATACCAATTTTCGTCGAAAATCGATCGACAACAGGACCCATCTCAGTCATTCCTAATCCATGTGCAAAACAGGCTACGGCATGTGAGATAATTTGTTGGATTTTATAATCTTTTTCGTTGTCGTAATCCACTTTGTGAACCGAACTTGGATTTATATCATCAAACACCAATGAAAAAATGCCATTGTTCGGACCTATAAAGTAATATCCATCCTTTTCAAAGGCTATAAACTCAAAATTAGGATCGTAATAATTGTATACAGCGACTACGTGTATTGTTCCCTTCGGAAAAGTTCTAAAGGTATTAGAAACATGAAAAGCGGCCTGAACAATATCATGGGCATCAATATCATGAGATACATCAATAATCTGTAGATCCTGTTTTTTACTTAGGATATTTCCTTTAAGCACTGCGACATAATGATCACTCGTTCCAAAATCTGTCGTTATAGTAACAAGCTGCATGAAGGTTTCGTTGATTTAATAATAAAATCTCAGTGCTGGTTTGATAGACTGGAAGATATTTCCAAAATTTGATTCAATTATGATCAAATAACTGAACTAATCAGCGACTTGGTCATTTTAATACTACAAAGAAATATCTTTTATACCCTAAAACGAAATAAAAAGAGCGTATTGAGCGAAATCATTTTAACTATCGACGATGTAGATCCAGTCGAATTGTACGGAGAGAAAAACTCCCGATTAAAAATTTTAAAGAAGGCTTTTCCCGATTTAACGATAACTTCTCGAGGAAGTAACCTGCGTTTAGCCGGAAATAAGCACGACACACAATTGGTCAAATCTAAGATCGAGACCATGGTCAAAATGCTTCGAGAGAAACATGAACTGACTAATCAAATTCTTGAGGACATGCTCGAAGGTGGAAATCCATATGAACATAAAGTGCCGCAGAGGGCTACAGGAAATACCATTGTGCACGGCAGAAATGGACGAGCCATTAAAGCCAAAACGAAGAATCAAAAACTACTCGTTAGCAGCTCAGATTCTAATGATATTGTTTTTGCCATCGGTCCAGCGGGTACCGGAAAAACTTATACCGCCGTCGCATTGGCTGTAAAAGCATTAAAGAATAGACTTGTTCGAAAAATTATTTTAACCCGACCTGCAGTCGAAGCTGGAGAGAGTCTCGGTTTTTTACCAGGTGATCTCAAGGATAAAGTCGATCCTTATTTAAGGCCACTTTACGATGCTTTGGACGATATGTTGCCAGCGGATAAGTTAAAGAAATTTATGGGCGAGCGCGTCATCGAGGTCGCCCCATTAGCTTTTATGCGGGGTCGTACCCTTGATAATGCATTTATAATTTTAGATGAGGCTCAGAATTGTACCGCACCCCAAATAAAAATGTTCCTCACACGATTGGGTCCAAATGCCAAGTGTATAATTACTGGGGATCCATCACAAATTGATTTGCCGAGAAATCAACGCTCAGGCTTATTTCAAGCATTAGATATTTTAAAAGATGTTAACGGCATAGGAAGTGTTTATCTTGGCGCAGAAGATGTCGTCAGACATAGGCTAGTCAAAGAGATCATTAAACGCTACCACAAGGCAAACCAACACCCAATTCTTAATAAAAGCGAAGAAGAATGACCTCTGAAGTTGTGTATTTAGGTGATTTACGAACAGAAGCCACGCACTTAAAGTCGGGTAATCAAATTTTTACCGATGCCCCCACCGATAACCGTGGCAAAGGGGAAGCTTTTTCACCCACGGATTTAGTGGCGACATCTCTTGGCTCTTGCATCCTGACAATTATGGGCATAAAAGCCATGGATAAAAACATCGACATGGTGGGTGCTAAAGCATCCATAAAGAAAGTCATGACTTCCAACCCAAGACGTATTTCAAAGATTGAAGTGGTTCTTCAAATGCCTGATAAAAAATATTCTGAAGCTGAAAAGAATATATTAGAAAAAGCAGCTCATCATTGTCCAGTCGCTCGAAGTTTAAGTGATGACCTCGAAGAGATGATCGAAATAATATGGCCCCATTGAGTAAACAGATAGAATTAAGTAAATCAGATCCGAATCTAATTGGATCGGTTAAGTTAGATGGCTCTAAAAGTATTTCTAATCGCGTACTCATCATTAGAGCTTTGTCAAATGATCAATTTGAGTTTGAAAATCTTTCTACCAGCGATGACACACATCATCTCAAAAAAGCATTGGCGAATATAGATGGGCCTATTGATATTGGTCATGCAGGGACGAGTATGAGATTTTCCACAGCCTATTATGCTCTGAAGGAGAAAACACAAATTATAACGGGATCTGATCGAATGAAACAGCGTCCTATCGGAATTTTAGTAGATGCCCTCAGAGAGATTGGTGGAGATATAGAATATTTAGAAAAGGAAGGCTATCCGCCGTTACAAATAAATCCATTTAAAGGACAGATTACAAATGAGATTCATATTAATGGAAATATCAGTAGTCAATTTATTTCTGCCTTGCTCTTAATCGCTCCTAGTTTACCTCAAGGTTTAACTATTCATATTAAAAACGAACTCGTATCTAGGCCTTATGTCGAAATGACCACTGAATTAATGAAATTTTTTGGTGCCGAAATAACTTGGAAAAATCATTCTATACAGGTTTCTCCTGGCACATATTCGTCTCAGGATTTTCGTGTTGAGGCGGATTGGTCCGCAGCGAGTTATTACTACGTTTTAGCGGCTTTCGCCAAAGAATTAGATTTAAAATTGTATGGATTAAGCGAAGAGAGTTTACAAGCCGATCAAGCCATTACTGGAATCGCAAGGCGATTTGGTGTAGAAACAAGCTATGGTGAAAATTTTATTCATCTTAAAAAGAAAGACGACCTTATTCCTGAATTCTTTGAATATGATTTTATAAAATGCCCAGACATCGCACAATCGGTTTTTACTTTATGCGCAGGATGGGGTACTAAAGGTCTTTTCTCTGGATTACAAACCCTGGCCATAAAAGAAACGGATCGCACAAAAGCCATGGCCAATGAACTATCCAAAACTCAAGTTTATTTGAGCCAATTACCTGATCGTTTTTCAAAAAAAGGAGTCAACTATTTTATGCAAGAAGGTCAATGTACTTTTAAAGATGTCCCTGTATTTGATAGCTATCAAGATCACAGAATGGCCATGTCTTTGGCATGCCTTGGAATTTTGAATTCTGTTAGAATCAATGACCCTTCGGTTGTTAATAAATCCTATCCCACATTTTGGAAGGATTTAGAAAGTTTAGGATTTACTATTCAAGGGGAATGAAAAAAAGCCCTTGCGGGACAAGAGCTTTAAAAAACGAAAAACCAACTATCTTAATTAACTTAAACCAAAATCTCCTCTGATTAATATCTTACTAGGCTTGCGGGCACTAAAGTGAATCACATTGTCTTTTTTTAATTCACCCAATACTCGAGCCACTGTTTGTCTGGATGTATCCGTAATCAACGCAATCTCCTTGTGAGATAAACCATGATTTATTAAACATTCGTCCAGACCTATTTTTATCCCTCTTAATTCTCCTGTTCGTTTTATAAAATCAACAATCCTTTGTTTTGCTTTGTCAAATACGAAACTTCGAATTCGACTTTCAAGGGCATTAAGTCGCTCAACAATGATTTTCATAATCTCATCGGCAAACTCCGGATGATGTACAATCAGATCTTTAAATACTTCAAGAGGAATTTTAAAATAACTCGTGGATTGAATAGTTTCTGCAAATTCTTGTCTACGATCTACAGATGTGAAGACATTTTCACCAAAGATTTCATTTTCATAGACCAAATCTTTAATCATAACGCGACCACTACCTGTATTTCGACCAATTTTAACTGAACCTTTAAGGATGACATATACGAATTGAATGTTTTGATCCATTCGATAAATCTTTTTTCCTTTTTCACATCTCACAAAGTCCACTTTTGACGCCAAATCATTCAAACTGTGGTCGTCTATCATAGAAAAAACTGGAAAGTCTTTAAGAGCTAAAAATTTCGAAGAATCGTTCATAGCGGTCAGTTTTCGTAAACAATCTTTCATCTAATACGACGGAAATTTGCAAAACCCCTATTCTGACAGAATTTTTTTTTGAAACAAGTTGAAATCCGTAAATGTTAATACCTTCGTCGACCATATTTAGACTAATTAAAAAGTGTATAGAAGAAGTATTATAGATCTTAAACCCGGAGAAACCGCTGTCATAATAGGCTTCGCCAAAAATCCGGTGGCCGCCTCTTTGCATACCATTGGCTTTAAGCCAAATTCTAGAATTACACTTGTACGGAAATCTTTGTTTAGTCGGAGTTACTATTTGAGATTAGAACACCAATTAATTGCTTTACGTCGTGATGAAGCAAAGTGCATATTATTAAACTAATGGGATGAGCGATCTTAAAAAAATAGCGTTAGTAGGCAATCCTAATAGTGGTAAATCCAGCTTGTTTAATTTGCTGACTGGTCTTCAACAAAAGATTAGTAATTTTCCAGGAGTCACTATTGATAAAAAAACAGGCACTCTAAATTTAGAAGACCAAAGAGCCGAGCTCATTGATTTACCAGGATGCTATAGTTTATATCCCAATACTTCAGACGAAAAAATTGTTGTCGATATTCTCTCAAATCCTAAACATGAAGATTATCCTGATCTCGTTGTATACGTCGCCGATATAAATAACATAGAAAGGCACCTACTTTTAGCCACGCAGATCATAGATTTAAAAATTCCGATGATTTTGTGTCTAAACATGATAGACCTTTATGAAGAGGACTATTTGACGAAAGTCAAAAACTTAGAGAAAAAATTAAAAATCCCCATAATTCCTATTTCGGTTAGAGAGCAAGATGGCATTGCTTTTTTAAAACATGCTCTTAAGGATTTTTTAAATGGATCGACTGTCTATACATCGAATTCAAAAATATTTTCAAGTCCAGAAAATTTAATTGCGTTATGTAAAGACATTTTTGGATCGACTTCTAATGTTTATCAAAACACTTTGCGTCTGCATCATAGCTCATGGATATCTGGATTAAATAGTGATGAAAGAAATCTCATTGACGAAAGTCTGGAGACTCAGAATATCAATGTATTAGATTATCAAATTCAGGAAACACTTCAGAGGTTTCATTTTATTGAAGGCTTATCCATTTCAAAAAATAATCCGACCACTGACAACAGTTTTACAGATAAAATCGACTCGATTATTACCCATCGAATAATCGGTCCAATTCTTTTCTTTTGCATAATGTTATTTGTTTTCCAAGCGATTTATGCTTGGTCCTCTTGGCCTATGGATATGATTGATTTGGGATTTTCGGAACTCGGCAATCTGGTCAATGCTTATTTACCTGAATCATGGTTTCGAAGTCTACTGGTAGATGGTATTATAGCTGGTCTTGGGGGTATTCTCATTTTCATACCACAGATTGCTATCCTTTTTCTGATTATAGCGCTTTTGGAAGAGTCAGGGTATATGTCTCGTGCGGTTTACATGTTTGATGGTTTAATGCAGCGATTCGGTTTAAATGGAAGAAGTATAGTCGCTTTGGTAAGTAGTGGTGCTTGTGCAATTCCGGCCATCATGTCCACCAGAACCATTGGAAATTGGAAAGAGCGCCTAATTACAATTATGGTATCTCCACTTATTTCTTGCTCGGCGCGAATTCCGGTTTATGCCATCTTGGTAGCTTTTGTGGTTCCAGCCACAGACGTATGGGGGATATTTAATGCCCAAGGACTTGTGTTTATGGGCTTATATCTACTAGGAATTGTTGCTGCCTTGAGCTCGGCATACGTGTTTAAAAAATTACTAAGCACAAATGAGTCATCTTATTTAATCATGGAACTCCCTCAGTATAAAGCTCCTCTTTGGAAAAATGTCATTTACACTGTAAAAGAAAAGGTCATGACCTTCGTCATCGAGGCAGGGAAAGTCATTTTTGTCATCTCGATTCTGTTATGGTTTCTTGCCAATTACGGTCCTGGAGATTCTTTGGCGAAAGCCGAGGAATTAGCTCTCACGGAATCAAGATCACAACAACTCGCTGAAAATGAAACGGCTGATTTAATAGCTGCATACCAATTAGAAAACTCATATGCTGGACATATCGGAAAATTTATAGAACCAGTCATAAGGCCTCTGGGGTACGACTGGAAAATTGGTATAGCTTTACTGAGCTCTTTCGCAGCACGTGAGGTTTTCGTAGGAACAATGGCAAGTATTTACGCGATTGGAAGTGCAGAGGAAGATTCCACTATTCGGGAGAGATTAGGTGCGGAGATTAACCCTGAAACGAACAAGCCAAGATTTGATCTAGCAACATCCTTATCTCTTCTTGTCTTTTATGTTTTTGCCATGCAATGCATGAGTACTTTAGCCGTAACTAGACGTGAAACGAAATCTTGGAAATGGCCTATTATTCAGTTTTGTTACATGACTATTCTCGCCTATTTCAGCGCACTCGCCGTTTATCAAATTTTATCTTAAAGAGAAGATCCTAATTTAATTTCTAGGTTTTGTACCTGTTCGTCTCGGATAAATTTTACTTGGACTACATCACCCGGCTTATATTTTTCTAAAGCTAAAATCAGATCGTTATTATTTTTTATATCGGCGTTATTTATACCGACGATAATATCTCCAAATCGACGTATCCCTCCTTGAGTTCCTGTTTGAGTATCTTGCATACCTACTTTTGATGCGGACCCATTTGGTGTTAATGCAGCGATCATCGCTCCTTCTATTTCCCATCTTTCCATTAGCTGCATGGATACCAATTCTACACCTAACATAGGTCTTCGGACTTCTCCAAATTCGATTAAGTCGGGAATTACCCAACTCACGATGTCAACTGGTATTGAAAATCCTATGCCTACTGAAGCTCCTGATGGGCTATAAATCGCGGTATTTACACCAATTAGTCTTCCTGATGAATTTAACAAAGGTCCTCCCGAATTTCCAGGATTAATCGCGGCATCTGTCTGTATTACATCTCTAATTGGAATTCTTGCTAGGGACTCTATCTCGCGGCCCAAGGCACTTATCACTCCAGTAGTAAGGGTCTGGTCCAAGCCAAATGGATTACCAATGGCATAAACAGACTGTCCCACTTTAAGATCATAAGATGTTCCTACCGGTAAAGCACGTAATTTGTTTTTAGGGGCATTGATTTTAAGAACGGCGAGATCTTTTCTGGGTTCATAGCCGACAAGCTCAGCCGGATAAATAGATTGATCGGCTAAGGTTATTTCCCATTTCTGACCATCTTTTATGACATGAAAATTAGTCACAATATGACCTTCATCATCCCAAATAAAACCTGTTCCTGTGCCTTTGGGGATTTCATAAACATTTCTAGACCAGCGATCACTTTCAAGACTTGTGGATGTAACAAAAACTACAGATGGTGCAGATTTTTCGAAAAGCTCAATTGTCGCTTTCTCTACATCTGTTACAATGACGGTGGCATTTTCATCCCAATTTGGCGTACGTTCTGTAGAAACAGAGGCCACTTGTGTATTCTTAACAGCGGGCTCCCCATTAAAATCTGCATCTGCTCCTGTCGGAATGGATTCTAAATCTAATTCTGAGGTATTCGTTGTTTTTAGACCCGTGCCCAAGTAAAAACCGAATCCCACTAAAATTACCCAAATTAATATCTGTCCAAATTTCATCTGTCTGGCTTTTATTACTTATCGTAATAAGAAACAAATTTATTGAGTTTGGGTTCGTCTTTTTCTACTAATCTAGAAATCCATTCGATAAGTCATTAAATAAGGGGCTTGTATTCCCTCTTTTAATTTCCATTTACCCGCATCCTTAATAATCCGGGTGGCTTCGGAGTTTCGTGAGGTGGTTGTCGATTCGATGATTTTGATTTGATCTATTTCTCCATTTTCGAGAATAAGAAATTGTAATAGTACATAGCCAACAGATCCAAAATCTGACTGCATTACTACTTTTTCACGATGCACAAATAGCTCTAATTCTTCATAACCCATTTCAGGCAAGGCATTCACATCTTGTTTGTAAGAATTCTCAATACTGGATTTCTTTTTAGCCTGGGCATAATCTAAAACCACTATTTCATCTAACAGGGCTCCTTCGACCATCTCAACCTCCATAAGGTTTTGACCAGGTTCTATATACATGTTTCCCATGACATAAGGCTCGTAACCCGTATAGGCGATTTTTAATTCTACTTCTCCTGTATCCAGTTTATCAAAATTGAAGTTGCCATCCATATCTGTGCTAGTTACAGAACTATTAGATAGCGCATCAGTCACAACAACTTGCGCCCCGATTAAAACATTTTTATTTCTATCCAATACGCGCCCTTTAAGGCTATTCAATTCTATTGAAGTTTTCGTCTGGATCGGAACTCCATCAATTTGAACCTCTTGAACGCGACTCGAGCTCCCTCGAATTATTGGTACACTAGCGATTTCTTCATCAACACTCGACTCATCTAATGGCTCATTTTCATGAGTCAATTTTTCAGAGGTTTTCTTGCTTTTTTGAGATACTACATCCTCTTTAGGTTGTAGGTTCTTTTCTGCGGGATTCGCTGTTTTCTTTGATTTTTTGGAAAGATCTTTACTTAAAATATTGGAGTCCTCTTTTTCCTCCAAAGGCTCTAAAAGGGCATTAATTCGGTCATTAGCCTCTTCTGTTTTACCCTGGGCAAGAATAGGGATTTCACTGGAATCGGAAGATTCGGATTCCACAAAATCGCTCGTCCTAGTAGAGTCAAAATATAAAACTCCCGAAACGGCAATAAGTAAAATAGACGCTGCAATAGGCCACCACATACGGCGTATTTTATTCTCAGTATGCACATGTCTTGACGGTTTTATACGATCGATTATGGCAGTATGGTCCTCATTGTCATGGTCAATAAAACCCTCTAGTGCATCCGCTATAAACGGATCATCAAGGGCTCTTTTCTGCAAAAGGTATAGATCATCACGAGTTATTTTGCCTTGTGCCAGTTGATCAAGCAATTCTAAATAAAAACCATCGCTATGTGTATTGTTAATTGACATTTTTATCCATGCATATTTTTAAGTTACGGCGTCCATTTTGAATATGTGATCTGACTTTTTTCCATTCTAAATTGAGGAGCTTGCCTACCTCTTCATATGTTTTCTGCTCCAAATAAAACAAACGTACACTTTCTCTTTGATCAACCTTCAATTTTTCTAAACAGGCATGCATCCTAATGAGTTCATCTTCTTTTCCTTTACTATTAGGATGATAAATATTCTGTGAATACACAATGTCTGCATTTTCTTGTTTTTCTCGCTTACGCGAATGTGAACGCAGTTCTTCGAAACAATGGTTTTTTACTAGTACGTAAAACCATGTTCTAAACTGATCAATATTCTTATTTTTTATTCGTCTTAAGAGGACTTGATATAATTCCATGGTCGCATCTTCAGCTTCAGAAGAGTTTTTGAGATACTTCAAACATACCCCATAAACCATTGTTTTATATCTAATAAATAAGTGAGAAAGCGCTTCGACATCGTTATCTTTTTGATAACGTCTGATGAGTGTCATATCGTCGAGTTGGCTAAAGTCCACAAATAAAGATGACTTTGTAATTGCAAAATGTCAAATGTTTTTAGCGAAACTTGTTTTTAATAAAAGCGAATTAACTATGGGAGTCCTATATAATAAGTCAGTTATCATCACGGGCATGACCTGTCAGAACTGTGTTTCCAAAGTAAAAAAGGCCTTGGAAAGCGAAAATTCCATTCGTGCCGCGGAAGTAAAATTGGCACCAGAGTCAAGTCTTATTACAAGTTTGTTTGATTTAAGTTTGGACGAACTCAGATCGATTATTTCGAAAGTCGGAAATTATGATGTTTCTCCAATCATGGACAACACAGATTTTTTCACGAAAGTGAAAGAGAAAATCAAAACCTATAAACCCCTTTTACTTATTTTATTATTCGTAACCGTTATAAGCTCCGTCGTAGAATATTCGAACGATGCCTTTGACTCAATGAGATGGATGAGACATATGATGGCTGGCTTTTTTGTAATGCTATCGTTCTTTAAATTTTTAGATTGGTCAGGTTTCGTTGCGGCTTTTCGTCAGTATGATATTATCGCTAAACCTGTTTCTGTGTATGCTTGGTTTTACCCAATTCTAGAATTATTTCTTGGCATATGGTTTATATTATGGATACAACCTAGAATTCTACTTATGACAGTATTAGTCGTTTTAATAGTAGGAACCATCGGAGTTATTCAAGCAAACTTGAACAAGACTAAGATTCAGTGTGCCTGTGTGGGTACTTTATTTAATCTACCTATGAGTGAGGTGACAATAATAGAAAACACGGTTATGATCCTAATGACCATAACCATGTTTTTGCAAGTATAAATTATTGAACGACGAGTTTCTTACGATATTTTTGAGATCCTTGTTCTATCGACAAATAATATTGACCAACGCTTAAATTCTCTGATTCAAAACGAATTTGAGTAATACCATTATTTGAGGCATATTGTTTTTGATAAACTAATAAGCCAATGGAATTATAAATTTTCATTTCTATGTCTGAAGGATCATTACTCTGTATTGAAATAAGTGTTTCTTCACGAAATGGGTTAGGAGAAATGGTAACTCCCGTAATATCTCGCTCACAATCACTCACAACCATGCTCAAGTCATTTCTTTTTCCATCTAAATCATATTGTATTAAACGGTAGTAATTCTTACCATTCGCGACATCCAAATCTCTTTCCGTATAGTTAGTCTGATTGGCAGAATTCCCTTGAGCTTTTATGTCCATTAATTTCTTCCAATCCTCTCCATTTTGACTTTTTTCGATGACGAAATAATCACTATTAATTTCTGTAGTTGTTTCCCATTCGAGATTTACATATGATCCATCCTCTGAACAATTCGCATTAAAAAAAGCCAGCTCCACGGGCACCACGACAGATTCCACTTCAATTCTCAATTCTCCAAGACTATAACAAGAGCCTCCGTAATTAGAGATTGGAGTAATTAAAACGTAGCGGGCAGCTGCACCATTAAAATCTGGACCTTGAAATCCTTCATAAAATCCAGAGCCTGTTGCTTGAGACAAAGAATACACACCTAACTCATCCCAAGTAATCCCATCTAGAGAATAGTCCACATAGAATTCTTGTACACCTTGATCTGTTTTACCAAAGGCATTACTATTCCATAAATGCATTTCATTTAATATATAATCATAACCGAGATCATAATGGATCCAATGTGTTGTGCCTCGAGCATCGTTTGGATTGGGAGCCATGGTACAACTTTCCCATCCGTCATTCCAATCTGTACTATGACGATCTAAAAAGCATTGAGAATTCGCCGACTGTAAAAAGCACAATCCACATATAAGAATAAACAATTTGGTTTTCATAGGTTGATTTTAAAGTGTTAGAAACCAAGCGTTGAATATCAACGTGGTTAAAAAACATTGGGATAAAGTGTAGACCTTAGGTCGTCATAAATCCTATCGGATTTTCTGCCGAAGTAATGTCATAGAAGTTTCCAATATTCGGAAAAATCAAAGGCAAGTCGGATTTAGGGACTCCATACCACAAGGCCAATTCGGCAAAATATTCATCGGCCGAAGTTGTAGGTATTAATACTCCACCACCTACTTCAAGAGGATTATCAAGTTCTAAAGACGGAAAATCTCCGTATAAATCTTTACCGATAACCCCATCACCAACAACAAACATATTTCCACCCCAAGCGTGATCTGTTCCGTTTCCATTAGAAGTAAGCGTACGACCAAACTCACTGATACCAAAAGTCGTCACACAATCGGACATACTAATTTCGTCTAATGCAGAATAGAACTCCCCGATGGCGTTGTCTACTTCAGTCATCATATCCTGCATGGCATTTAACACTTCATCATGATGATCCCATCCTCCATAATTAATAAAGAATATCTGACGAGACATGTCTAAATCAGTCCTTGCAGCAATTGTCTTAGCAATCATATGGAAACTCTGAGACAATTCGTTATCACTAAACTGAGTATTAAATGGTGTAACATTATCGATTGCATTACTAAACATAATGTGACCGTCTCTAGATGTCTTAATAACATCGACATAGGCCTGTTTGAACATGTCTTGATAGTTTGCATCTACGATATTATCAATGGCAGCGGTACGCAATTCATTAAATTGCCATTGCCCTTGATAACCCACTATTCCCGAACTTCCATTGTAGGGATTTATAGCGTATTCAACAGTATTATTTCCTGTTTGGAAGGTATTACTTCCACCTAAAGAAATGTTCATTGAAATGGTTTGATTCTGATTAGCTGCTTCTAAGAGGTCGGCTATTTTTCCTCCCCAACCGACTGCAGATCTACTTTGTGGTAAAGAGGTTTGCCAATGTTGTTGTTGGTCTGAATGCGAAAACAAACCTAATGGAACCTGACCAGAGCCATCAAAATATTGGGTTTTTGTTATAGGTGCAATCAAGCTTCCTACATTTGGCACAAATGCCATTCGTCCACTTTCGAACATACCTTGCATATTTGTCATAGCAGGATGCACACCAAACTCCATCCCTTGACTATTGTTAGGGTTTATGGTCAGTAATGAATCTTGTGAAAGAGCCATATTCGAGCGAGTCGTTGCGTATTCATTATACTCGGCATCACTTCGAGGCACGAGCATATTAAAAGAATCACCACCGCCAGAAAACATAAGACATACTAATGCTTTATAATCTCCAGATCCTATTACGGACGAATTCATTATCGAGGCGGCATTCATTGCTTTGAAGTTGCATAAGGTAGACATCAGTGTTGTATATCCTAAGCCCGCACAACTCGCCTGACCTAAAAACTTTCTTCTATTTATTTTAAAATCTTTCATTGATTGTGATCTTTTGTGGTTATTTGGAAATGTTATAGTCCGGCGAAATCATTAAAAGGTACAAGGCCATTCGTGTTCGATCATAATTATAATTACCCCATTCAAAGGGCGTCATAGCATCTCTAATAATAGTCCGCATCGCATCCGTTAATTGACCATGAGTCAATAGAATATCGAGTTCATTGATAAGTTCTTCTGGCTCTTCGGCCAATACCTCTAAATCTAAAGTATTGAGCTCGACTCCAGTCTCTCCAATTATATCATCATCTTCCCAGCTATACATTAAACCATCCCATACTACCCAACTATTAACCCTATTGATAAATCCTACAGAAGTAGCTGTATTGTGTAATTTAAACTCTGGTGCTACCAATCCTGCATCCGCGATTTCTCCAACTGGCTGATGCTCAGGAGGGAAGAAATTAAATACTGTGGGGGAGGTCAATATCTGTTGCTTTGTCGCATTTAAAAAATCGAAGCCGTTATTCCAGTATCTGTTTAAAGGGCTATCCGTCGGTATACTTCGAGCAAGGTGAAGGTATCGTACAATTGGCTCTCTTAGCTTAGAGCTTTCTTCATCCAATACCCAAGCACAATCTCTAGCTTCTGGGTCAAGTAATATCGCTTTAACCACTTCTTGCAAATCACCGCGCACACCGTTTCCATTATCATTAAACACTGATGCAATTCTATCCACATAGGCTGGTGTGGGGTTTGATTTTATTAATCTTTTGATTAGGTGTTTACTTAAAAAAGGACCAACATTATTGTGCTGAAATAAATGGCTCACTGCCTGAGTGATGTCCGTCATACCGGCTTGTCCTGCTGGAAGAGTAAGCCCACCTATTAACTCTTTATCACTTGTATCATGCCATTCCTCATACATAATCATGGGCACTGTAGGATCGGTACCCCAAAATCCCAAACCAAAGTAAGGTACTGTTGTCCAATCTACATTATCATTAATATCACCAGGACCAAGACCAGTAAACACTTGTGCAAGTTCTTTGATGTCGTCGTTATTATATGTTGGAATGGGGTCGCCATTACCATCTAAAACCTGAGTTCCATCATTGTTTAGTTCATATAATCCTATAGAAAATAACTGCATGATTTCTCTTGCATAATTTTCATCAGGGTGAATATTTTCTTCCGGTATTTCTTTTGGGTTATTTAGATGACTCAGGTAATAACCCATTGGTGCTGATAAAGTGACGTCGAGTAATAGATCTTCATAATTTCCGAAAGCTCCTTCGATCAGTAGATCATAATAATACCCTAAGGCATCAAATCTATTTCTCAAATCTGAGTTTATGGAGATAACTAATATTTCACTCAGTGCCATGGCGACACGTTGTCTCAGTAAGTCATCATTGGTCATATTTAATTGCCACCAAGTATAATACCAGTGATTTGTCCATGGACCATCAATTTCATCCGGAGGCACTCCTCCATTTACATAGGCATCATATATTTCATTCCAAATGGATTCAAATAATGGTGTCATGTAAGTAGCTGGTTCATTAAATTGATTGTCGATCCATGTCGAAAATCCAATTTCATTGACATCTTCGATTAGCTGTCTATTTGCTCCAAAGGTAGCTTGAGACAAAAAGCGCGATGCTTCCATGAGGTCAGCATCCATTCCAGATCCATCAATAGTCTTATCTGCCGTAGCATCACCTGTATCGCTACTTGAAGTAACTGTTATACCGTCGGAATGGCCTGCACCTATATAATCATCATATTGAGCAAAAGCTGAAATTCCGATGCAAAGCAAAAAAGTTAAGGACAAAATTCTTCGCATAATTTTCAATTTATGGTTGATCGGGTAGTTTATTATTACATAGACAAAGTCCATGCTGAATTCAATAAAAAATATTTTCGTAGGGAGTTTGGCGAATTGCTTCTTAAAAATATAATTCCACCTGCTAATTTTTATAGGTAGAAACCCCCATATTTTAATTAATGACTTACAGTAATTATTTTTTGGCTTAATACAATCCTCTCTCCCAAGGAGAGTACGTAATTCCCTGATGGTAAATTTTTAGTATTCACAGAATAGGGATTTGAAGAATTAATTAATCCCTCGTGTACTAAACTTCCATTAGAATCAAAAATCCGGATAGGAAGATTATTAGCTCCATTAAAATCGATTACGATATGTACTACCTGATCCGCAGGATTAGGAAAAATATCGGCAGACACATAACTGACATCCTTGTTGGATGAGGGAACAACCACTCCAGAGGTATTAATTCGAATTTCTGACAAACCATAACAATCCCCACCATGATTAGATATTGCGGTAAGCAAAACATATCGCGCCTGTATGTCCGTCAAGTCAGGACCCTGAGTGCCTTCATAAAATCCAGAACCATTACTTATTGGAATTGAATAACTTCCCCATTCTTGCCAAAATTCTCCGTCAATAGAGTAATCTATGATAAGTTCGGATATGCCACTTGTCATATAATTTGGGTTAGATAAATTCCAGATGTGGGTCTCACCCAATTCATAAATATCACCAAAGTCATATAGGATCCAGTGAGATTCTCCTCGAAATTCGTTTGGACTAGTCTTTGATTCACAAGACATCCATGAATCATTTAAAGCAAGACTGTGTCTATCTTCAAAACATTGTCCTTTTACACCTATATAGAAGAGTAGGAAAAAATAAGAGATGAGTAGTTTCTTCATTAACGCGCGTTTCTAGTTTCTTAAAAATAAGGACTGCATTTTGAAACTACTTAAGCGAATTCAATTTAGTTGTCGAAACTTAAACTCAAGTCAATGCCTAAAAAATAATTACGAGGTAATCCTGGATAATAATAACGTGGACTAGCTCCTCCAAAACTACTCGCATTTATTAAAAACATGGAGGCGTATTTTTCATTCCACCAGTTATTAATACCTCCAAAGATTTTGAGTGATAGGTTTTCAAAAAGAAGTTTTTTGAAACCAATTTGTATTGTACTTAAATGGTATTTATCCGAGTATATGGAATTATCATCTCGTAAAGGCATTTCATCTCGAAAACGATAATCAACCTTTCCAAACCAAGGACCAATGGCTCCATTAAATTCACCAAAGATTTGGTTTGGAGACGTTCCAGTCAATTCATTTCCTGAAAAGTCATTACCATCATCGACGAAATCTAAAAAACGATAGCGAGCATAATTATAACTTATATGGTAAGACAAAGATCTACCCTCTCTCCTTTCAAGTAAGTTATGTTCTAAACTTATACCTATTCCAGAATGCCGTGTCTGACCTGCATTGTCTCCGATAAAGCGTTCGAGATCTAATCTTTTTGTAATTATTAGATCTTGGACATTCATTGTATATATATCAAGCTCCACCTTCAAGGATTTCTCCAAAAAAGTTAGCTCTGTAATATTTTCGAGATTCCATCCTTGTTCGGGTTTAAGTTCTGTATTGATTTCTCCATCAGGATTTAATGTTTCCTCCAAACTTGGAGCAGAAAATCCATGGCTAACTAGTGATGTATTCTTAATCCACTTACGGGGAACATAATGAATCGAAAGTCTGGGTGAGAGTATCGTCCCAAAACTATGATCACCTGAAATGTTTTGATCGTCTCCGTTAAATCCATCTACAAGTGTGTAGCTTGTGTGATTCACATTTATTCCAGCCTGAATGATTATTTCAGACCATGGTTTATAATTAATATCAGCGAAAAGATTAAGATAACGTCTATTTTCAGAATTCTCGTTTGTCTTCTCGCCTTGGATTCCATCCTGAGTTTCAAAGATTGACCAGTCATAATTTTCATCAAAGAATTCAGATCCAATACTAGCAAACCATCCAATTTCGTCTTCCCTATCCCATAGAAGCCTTAACCTCCCCCCGAATGAATACGCCTCGTCATCGAGTATATTAAATGGCCTTGATTCGTAAGCGTTGTATAAATTGGCAAAGACCGAGGATTTGATGCGCCAGTTATTTAATAATCCCTTATCATAAGAAACACCTAGAATAGTCTTAGTATAATCCTCATATCCTTCAACTTGCTGCCATGTAAATGCCGCTTTTTTTGGAGATTCATTATAATCTATTTCGTTTAGCGAACTAGGAATCTGGGCTCGCAGATTTATATGTTGCATTAACAATCGTACTGAGGATCGATCACCAAACTTTCGAAGTTGCAGGCCGTAATTTAATCTTTGGTAATTATTATTATCTCGATAGCCATCGCTTCTGTGATGTCCAAAGCTCGCGGATCCAGACCAATCACGATTTTTGTTACTAAAATGTACACTGGAAGAATTACTAACTAATCCGTACTCACCTAAAACTAATCTGTTTGAGACTCTTGAGTTTTGATCAACACCATTAAGCGCTGTCTTAAATTCAATCATTCCCCCTAAAGATGCACCAAAGACACTAGATGTAGGACCCTTCCATATATTCAGACTGGAAAACATGCTTAAATCTAAATCCTCAATCGAAGTTTCTCCTACACCATTGGTCACTGGTATTTCATCAATATAAGCACGTAACTTATTCGTAGAAAACGGAGATCGGTTTCCAATACCTCGAATTGTAATACGATTTGTATTATAAGCACCTGAGTGCATAAATACATCTGTACTTCTGTTTAAAATATTAGATATGTTTGGATGAGATACGGTATTCAAATCGCCCACTATTAATTTATCCACGGACAATAAGGGCGGTGTGTAATTCGCTCTTATGATAGGACATGCCAAAACCTGCATGTTTCTAACAAGCTTAATGTCTGTAAAGCTTATCCTTGGTCTGGCAATTATTGTATCCATGAATCCTAGATAACTTAAATTTAAGCTATCGCTACTCATGGGCCATTTAATAATTCCTTGTATGTCCGATATTGTTCCAATCTCATTTTTTTCATCCCATGCATTAACACCCACTAATGGTCGACCTTGAAAATTTACTATGCGTATACATACACTATCTGGATTTTGCGCTTGAATACAAAAAGACAGAAGAGCTAAATAAACTAGTAAGGACCACTTCATGAATTACATATTATCACACTAATATGACTATCTTTTGTTACTATTTTAATCATTCTACGTTGTAAGAGAAGACAATAGCTAAAATTATGCGCATTGGTGCTTGGATAATATTCGTCATTGTATTAGGGTTTTGTGTTAGTAAAGGATGGCATTTGCATTCTTTGCAAAAAGAACAAACCATTTTAAAAGAGGATTTTGCAGAGATTAATAGGATAAATTACGGTCTTTTCAATGTCGAACTGTGGAAAGACAAAGCACTTGATATTTTCTCTGGAAAAATTCAAGAGTTTAAAATTAATCCTGAAATCTATGATCAACTGGATATCCAACTTCAAGGATATCTTAGAGCGCTCCATAAAGAATATATCGTCTCAGGAAAATTAGTGGATATGTTATTGGTGGAAGCCGGAAAATCTTCAAAAATCAATAAGATGTTTCTCAGGCTGATCGAAGACAACGTGCATGGTTTTGTCGCTAACATGGATTTAAAATCAAAAATTCCTGCCATCGCACGTGAATTAGCCAAAGAATTAAAACGAAACGAACCGACAATAAAAGGATTCTTAGAGGAAGAACTCAATAGTCTTTTATTCGACGGCATGGAAAGTCGAGACCTAACTGATCCGCGTCAAGTTATCTATGAAAAATATGGCTCGAGTAATGCTGCGGAAAGTTCAGATTACATAATCCCTAAAATAGCGCAAATTCAAAAAGAGATCACCAATACTTTAAAATGGATTTACGGCCTGCTTTTAAGTCTCGCGATTCTATGGGGCTTATTCTTTAAAGTCATTGGTAAACGATCTTTGGTTGTTGGGTTTACTTTGATTTCTATTGTTATGCTTGTTCTAGGAGTAACACTGCCAATGATAGATATTGACGCCAGACTAGATAATTTCTCATTCAATGTCATGGGCAATGATGTGAACTTTGATGAACAGGTCTTATACTTTCAAAGTAAATCAATTCTTGATGTGACGCATACTTTACTTCAAGGATCTGGAATTGATTTAAAGATCGTCGGATTTCTGATCCTAATGTTTTCTATCGTATTTCCGTTTTTTAAATTGATTTTATCCACTTTGTTTTTGTACATGGATAAAATACGGAACAGTAAACTGGCACAAAATGTCATATTCTATCTTGGAAAATGGAGCATGGCAGATGTTTTCGTGGTAGCGATCTTTATGGCTTACATTGGTTTTTACGGTATAGTTACCTCACAATTAGGTGAAATTGGTGGGGGTGATGGATACAGTGTAGAAACAATTAATTACAGTAAACTCTCCCCTGGAGCACTCTTTTTTACCTCCTATTGTGTTTTGTCCATAATTACGAGCATTATTATTAACAAAATGCATATTAAAGAAAATTAACATATGAATGGTATGGTTTTTGGTCTACACCTGCTTAAAAACCAATACCCCTATGAAAAAGGCTTTATTTGTTCTGGGATTTACGTTGGCATTTTCCAATTTTAGTTATTCCCAATGTTCTAATTTTGATATTAACATTGGTTTTCCGTATTTCACGGATTCCGATTGTTCAGACAATATCATGACTGTATGTTCGGATATTACAGTAACGTTTTCGAATGGAAATGCTTCATGGCAATATGGTTATTATGTAAATGGTGTACTAGATTTTATGTCTTCTATATCAAATACGAATAATCTAGGTTCGGTGACAGTGTGTTCGACAACCTCTTGTTCTGATGCTGTGCAGTTTTTTGTAAACTCTTGGTCAGCTCCTAATGGCGGAGGAAACATGTGTGCTCAGGTTATGTCACTTCCCGCGATGTTACCTGTAGATTTTGGAAAATTTCAAGGTGTTGAAAGAAATGGTTCAGTGCATTTAACATGGGAAACATTGACGGAAGTCAATAACGAAAGATTCGAAATACAAAGAAGTACTGAGCTTTCCAATTTTAAAACAATTGGTGAAGTATCAGGTAATGGATTTAGTGAATCATTACAGTCGTATACCTACATAGACAATAGTGCTTTAAATTTAAAAAGCTATTACTACAGAATTAAACAATATGATTACGACGGAAACTATGGATTCAGCGAAGTCATTAGAGTCACTTTAGAGGGAGAAACACATGGAGCTTATCTATTTCCGAACCCCGCTGATAGTTATGTACTTATTCCTTCAAATATTACAGGACTAGAAGTTATGAACAATCGAGGACAGATTCTAAATGTGTTTAATAACCCAACAGAAAGATTGGACGTGTCAAGTTTACCAAGTGGTACATACTACCTGCGTTTAAGATTCCAGGATGGTACAGTAAATACTCAAGAAATCGTCAAGCTTTAATTAAAAGCGTCGAGCATTATTTTTAAGATCTCAGACGCTGCATCTGATATAATGGTTCCCGGCCCAAACACAGCCGCTACCCCACTATCAAATAAGAAATCGTAATCTTGGGGGGGCACTACCCCTCCCACGATTACCATTATGTTTTGTCTATTTAAGGATTTTAATGCATCTATCGTTTGAGGGACCAATGTCTTGTGCCCTGCAGCTAAAGAAGATATACCAAGTATGTGCACATCGTTTTCCGCTGCTTGCTTCGCCGCCTCTTCAGGGGTTTGAAATAAAGGTCCCACATCGACATCAAAACCTAAATCCGCGAAACTTGTCGCTATTATTTTAGCACCCCTATCATGTCCATCCTGACCTAACTTAGCAATCATTATTCTAGGTCGTCTTCCTGCTTTTTCTGCAAATTGATCAGAGAGGCTTTGAGCTAATTTAAATTTATCATCCATTTTTATCTCTCGTGAATACACACCACTAATTAAAGTATTATTCGCCACAAATCTTCCAAACTCTTTTTCCATCGCTAAAGATATTTCGCCTAAGGTAGCTCGTTCTCTTGCTGCATTAACAGCCATTTCTAATAGATTAGCTAATCCAGAAGAAGCACATTCTTCTATTTGTCTTAAAGCTTCATAGACCTTTTCTTCATTTCTAGTAGATTTAATTTGCTTGAGTCTCTGAATCTGTCCTTCCCTCACTTGATTATTATCCACTTCCAATACCTCAAGATTATCATCCATGGCTTTCGAATAATAATTCACGCCTACAATTTTTTCTTGGCCGCTATCTATTCGAGCTTGCTTTTTTGCGGCAGCTTCTTCTATGCGCATCTTAGGCACACCTTTTTCAATCGCATTACTCATCCCACCAAGGTCCTCTATTTCCATTATGTGTGCCCATGCTTTTTGGACTAAATCATGTGTAAGAGATTCTACATAAAAGGAACCGCCGAAAGGATCTACACACTCTGTTATTTTAGATTCTGCCTGTATATACTTTTGAGTCTCTCTAGCTATTCTCGCAGAATAATCAGTAGGCAATGCTAAGGCCTCATCTAATGAGTTTGTATGCAAGGATTGTGTTCCACCACAGACCGCGGCAAGCGCCTCAATCGCAGTTCTAGCCACATTATTATATGGATCTTGAGCAGTTAAACTATAACCTGATGTTTGGCAATGTGTTCGAAGTGCCATAGCCTTTGGATTTTTAGGATTAAACTGTTTGACCAGTTTTGCCCATAAGATCCTACCTGCCCTCATCTTGGCAATTTCCATAAAAAAATTCATCCCAATCCCCCAAAAAAATGAAAACCTTGGGACAAACGCATCCACGTCTAAACCGGCTTTTACGCCTGCACGAATATATTCTAATCCATCCGCTAAAGTATAAGCCAATTCTAAATCTGCTGGAGCCCCAGCTTCGTGCATATGGTAACCGCTTATACTGATAGAATTAAATCGAGGCATCTTATTAGCCGTGTATTCAAAAATATCAGAGATGATCCTCATGGATGGTGCCGGTGGATATATGTAAGTATTCCGCACCATAAACTCCTTAAGTATATCATTTTGTATGGTCCCGCTTAAATCTTTCGGATCGACTCCCTGCTCCTCTGCGGCAACTATGTAAAAGGCCATAATTGGAATCACCGCTCCATTCATGGTCATTGAAACGGACATCTTGTCCAGAGGGATTTCATCAAATAATATTTTCATATCTTCTACAGAGTCAATGGCGACTCCCGCCATACCGACATCCCCGCTTACCCTTGGATGGTCGGAATCATACCCTCTATGTGTAGCCAAATCAAATGCTACTGATAGCCCCTTCTGACCTGCCTTTAAATTTCTCTTATAAAAGGCATTGCTTTCTTCGGCAGTACTAAATCCAGCATATTGTCGAATCGTCCATGGCCGAGACATGTACATAGTCGAGTATGGCCCCCTTAAAAACGGAGGAATCCCTGAAACAAAACCTAGATGCTCTGCTTTTTCAATATCGTCCTTAGAATATTTAGACTTTAAGCTAATACCCTCTGCGGTATCATTTAAACGATCGTCACTCATATTGTAAAAATAGAAGAATTCAAAAGTTTCTTAATGTTTCAATATGATCTTCCTGGCTTTCGCCAATTTATTTGAGTTTAAATTTAACAGGCATCTTATATATCACATTGACAGGTCTACCATTCTGTTTTCCTGGTCGCCATATTGGCATCTTCGATAAGATATCATAAACCCTCTCATCGCATCCACCACCTATTTTCCGAATAATTTTCAAGTCCTTAACCTCACCTGATTTGCTAACCACAAATTCAGCGACAACCGTACCTTGAATCCCATTTTCAATGGCAA
Organism: Saprospiraceae bacterium; assembly: GCA_020630555.1. Classification (GTDB taxonomy): domain Bacteria; phylum Bacteroidota; class Bacteroidia; order Chitinophagales; family Saprospiraceae; genus JAHDCZ01. Next base: position 4,761 of record JAHDBE010000005.1, on the reverse strand, counting down.
TTTTAGGATATTTAAGTTTTGAATACACAAATCTCTGAAGGGATTCAGAAGTACATTTTCGTTTTTCAGCCTCATCATCTAGTTGATCCAAACAATCACCAAAAACTGGCATATGCTCGGCAAACAAAAAAAGCTCCTCCTCTTCTTCTTCAATAATTATCGGTTCGATTTTAGGGGCTGGCTCGGGGGCCAATGTTTCATTGGTAAAATTATCTTCAATGTGTGTTTCTTGATTCGTAGAGTTTGATTCTTCTTTCTGTTCCACCTCAGTTTCATCTAAAAATTCAGGCTCTTCAACGACGAGTTCTGAGGCATTTTCAATTTTGGGTGGCTTAACAACGACCTCTTTTTTCTCGATAGTTCGTGGAATTTGTACAAAGGGATCTTCATACATAGGTTCGACAATATAATCTTCATCTAGATTTAACTCGGTGGTGAGATTAATAATAATATTGGTGGAAGCCAAGGCTAAGATCAAGGCTATTTTTAAGCATTCCGGGCGATACTCATCCCATCTGTGTAATCCATTAAATGACATACTTGAATAATTTGATTAAAAAATTCAAGTCGCGACTTATGTATCAGATGGAATGGAAAGCTTTTTTGGTGTGTTACAACTTTGATTTAAGATATTTTGCGGTAACCGATTTCTTAGATTTAAGAATTCCCTTTGTTGGTCCTTGATACATAACATGGCCTCCTTCTTTCCCTCCTACTGGACCTAAATCAATCAACCAATCCGCACATTTAATAACATCTAAATTGTGTTCGATTATAACCACAGTATGTCCGTTTTCTATCAAAGCATTAAACGCAGCCATCAATTTTACAATATCATCAAAATGGAGACCTGTCGTCGGCTCATCAAAGATGAAAAAGATCTTTTCCGTTTTACTTTCTCTAACTAAGTAGCTTGCTAATTTGACTCTTTGTGCTTCACCTCCTGAGAGTGTCGACGAACTCTGACCAAGTTTAATATAACCAAGGCCCACATCATTTAATGGTTGAAGTTTAGAGGTAATATCTCTATGCCCTTCAAAAAAATCAAGCGACTCCTCTATACTCAAGTTTAATATATCAAAGATGTTTTTGTCTTTGTAAGTGACATCAAGTACATCTTCCTTAAATCTTTTACCATGGCAATCTTCACAGGTTAATTTGACGTCGGCTAGAAATTGCATTTCTACTGTTGTCTCCCCTTCTCCTTTGCATGTTTCGCATCGACCCGCTTCTACATTAAAACTGAAGTGCTTGGGTTGAAGTCCTTTAATTTTAGCGGATTGCTGTGATGCCATTAATTTTCTAATACCATCATAAGCTTTGACGTAAGTCACCGGATTAGAACGTGAGGATCTTCCGATAGGACTTTGATTTATCATCTCCACCTGAGTTATTCTGCCAATATCTCCTGTTAATTCATTGAAACCCGAGGTGGCCGTTTTAAAATCGTCCAATTCGTTTTTAATCGCCGGATGTAATATATGTTTAACAAGGGTGGTTTTTCCTGAACCCGAAACACCACTAATAACTGTAAGCGCATTTAAAGGAATTTCCACATCGACATCTTTAAGGTTGTGCATGCGGGCTCCTGAAATTTTCAATTTATTTGATGAGCTTCGTCGATGTTCAGGAAGAGGTACTTCTTTAATATTGGTCAAATAATTTTGAGTTAAACTCGACTTAGCTTTCGATAAAAAGCTCTTGTATGTTCCGTCATACACTATTTCACCTCCGTAAACTCCAGCGTTTGGACCTACATCAACAATATAATCTGCGTTTCGGATGATATCTTCTTCATGCTCTACCACTACAACTGTGTTACCAAGGTCTCGCAATTTTAAAAGAACGGACACTAATTTTTCTGAGTCTTTAGGATGAAGACCAATGCTTGGTTCGTCCAGGATATAAAGAGAATTCGTCAGGTTACTTCCTAATGTTCGAGTCAAATTAATTCTCTGAGTTTCGCCACCTGATAATGTTGACGAAAGTCGATCAAGCGTGAGATATGATAACCCGACATCCATCATCACCTCTATTCGGTTGTTGATTTCGAGTAAAATCCGTTTAGCTATTTCTTGATGATGTTTACTAAGTTTTAGTTTTTGGAAATACACCTTCAGCTCATCAATGGGAATATTTATAAGTTGTGTGATATCCTTATCTCCAACCTTGACATATCGCGCTTCTTTTCTCAAACGGCCTCCATCACATTCATTACAAGTGGTGCGTCCTCGATATCGAGCCATCATGACTCGGTTTTGAATTTTATATGACTTTTCTTTTAATTCATTAAAGTACTCATCAATGCCGTAGAAGAATTCGTTTCCAGTCCAAAGCATTTTGTATTGCTCTGGTGTTAAATCCTTAATAGGTCGATGCACAGGAAAATCAAAATTATGAGCAGAGTTTAGTAATCTATTCAACCAGTTTTGTCCTTTTTGCCCTCTCCAACAGGCAATGGCGCCATCATAAACAGATATGCCATCATCCGGTATTACTTTGTTTGGATCTATTCCGAGGACTCGTCCATATCCTTCGCATTTCGGACATGCGCCGTAAGGATTATTATAGTTAAATAATTGGTGCGTAGGTGTCAAGAATTGTATACCGTCCAATTCAAATTTATTATTGAAATACAATTCTTTTCCATCAATAATGTCTACGTAACAGTGCCCTTCACTTTCCTGGAAACAGGTCAAAATAGAATCTGCAATACGTTTCCAATTTTCATCCTCATCTTTGACTACAAAACGATCGATGAGAATTCTGTAATCTTTCGCAATTTTTTGACTTTTCTTCTTGGATTCTTTGGGATGATCCTCTAAAAAATCTTCAATAAAAAAGACTTCATTTTTAAAGGTAATCCGGGTAAATCCCTTTTGTTGAAGTAAATTTAAATCCTCACCAAGAGTCCGCTCATATTTATTCTGTAAGGGTATTAATAACCGAACTTTAGTCCCTTCAGATAATTTTTTAATGGCGTCAACGACATCTGATATCTCGTGTTTTTTGACAACATCACCGCTTACCGGAGAATAAGTGATACCGATGCGAGCGAAAAGTAATCGCATGAAATCATAAATCTCGGTTAATGAACCTACAGTTGATCTAGCATTTGAGGAATTTACTTTTTGTTCGATCGCAATTGCTGGACAAATCCCTTTTATAAAATCGACTTCGGGTTTCTTCATTCTATTTAGAAACTGACGGGCGTAGGACGATAAACTTTCTACATACCTTCTTTGCCCTTCTGCATAAAGAGTGTCCATAATTAATGAGGACTTCCCAGATCCTGACAAACCTGTAACCACGATAAGTTTATTCTTAGGGAGGAGCAATTCAATGTCTTTGAGATTATTGGATCTGGCTCCCTTGATGTGGATAAACTTATTAATATCTACTTCTGAAGATTTGGATTTTCTTTTGGCTACTTTTCCCATGGTGTCATTGAGCCGTGAAATTAATACGTACAAATATGGATAACAATAAATATGAACAAATGATCAAAATTTCCTCATGTTTAAAAGGAATACTCCATCGGTTAAACATATGTTAACGGCTTTTAATAAATTGAAATCAGTATTAATATCACATATTTTAGAGTTGAAGCTTTACTTTTTGAGATAATCCCTCTATTTTTGGAGCTTATTATTCATTTAAAAATTAACTCTATAGCATAATACATCTACTCTAAAACTTTTAAGACAAGATTGTTAACCGATTTAAAAGGTCTAGTTATGGATGTAGTTATGGTAAAAGATCAAGAGTTAATCCACCGATATCTAAACGGTGATGACAAATCCTTCGAAATTCTTCTCAACCGCCACAAAGAGAAAATTTACACGTCTATCTATTTATTCGTGAAGGATCATGAAAAAGCAAATGACATTTTTCAGGATGTGTTCATTAAGATTATTGACACGTTAAGAAAAGGAAAATATAACCACGAAGGGAAGTTCTTACAATGGGCTTTAAGGATTTCGTACAACATGTGTGTGGATAACTTTAGACGTGGAAAGAGACGTACGAAAGTATCACCCTCTGAGACCTTTGATATTTTTGATGTATTAGAGACTCAAGAAGATAACATGGAGGATATTCTTGTGAAGAATCAAATGAAAACAAGAATTAGAAAACTTGTGGATCAGTTACCTCCAGAGCAACGCGAGGTTGTGATACTTCGCCACTACGCAGACATGAGTTTTAAAGAAATTTCTCAGCTTACCAGAGTTAGTATTAATACGGCCCTTGGTCGAATGCGTTATGCACTCATTAATATGCGTAAAATGGTAGGTGATAAAGAACTATTACTGTCGTAATGTTCATGGCATAAAATCAATTAAGGAAGCGGCTTCGTGCCGCTTTTTTTATACCCTTTGTGCAAAGTGCTTTGCGAAATATGTAATTATCACATCCGCTCCAGCTCTATGCAA
>JAHDBE010000005.1:0-318 GCA_020630555.1 Saprospiraceae bacterium | reverse complement strand
TTCATCCACACAACTCTCTAAATCTAACCAACACTTTTCGGCGGCAGCCAAAAGCATGGCACATTCACCACTAACGTGATAAGCTGCTACTGGTGTATCAAATTCTGCTTTTAAGACATGAATGATATCCATATAATTAACGGCTGGCTTAACCATTATATAATCGGCCCCCTCCATAACGTCTAATTCTGCTTCAATGAGCGCCTCACGTTTATTCGCGGGATCCATTTGATAGGTTTTTTTGTCACCACCCTTAGGAGCAGAATCCAAAGCATCTCTAAAAGGACCATAATAAGCACTCGCGAATTTAGCCGTATA
>JAHDBE010000150.1 GCA_020630555.1 Saprospiraceae bacterium | reverse complement strand
AGGAGGAGGTTTCTCTTTTGGCTTACGCCAATTTAGAAGTCGACCTTGATGTACCAGAACTTTCTTGTGAAGCCTTGGATGTGGAAATTGATTTAGAGATTTTATCTGGTGATAATTATACGATCACGTGGTCAGACGGATCTACACAAGAAAGCTTTATCGCAGATGCACCCGGAACTTATGAAGTTCTCATAGAAAATAACTGCCAACAGGTTTTGGAAAGCTTTACCGTCCAAGCAGAAAACCCGATGAACGATGGCTTATACATCCCTAATGTATTTACGCCAAATGGCGATAGCAATAATGATCAATTTCACTTTGACGTAAGTCAATTTGCAGAAATCGAATTAGAAAGTTTTGAGATTTATGATCGTTGGGGAAATCAAGTTTTCCAAACGAATGATCAAACGGTTCAGTGGGATGGAAAGTACAACGGAAAAATGTTACTACCAGGAGTCTATGTGTACCAAATAAAAGCAAGTGTCATTAATTGTCACGTGGAAACAGGAGAATACTATTCCCACGGTGATATAACACTCATACGTTAATTGAATGGTTTAGTTAGCAAGGGGGATTTTTAGGATCCCCCTTTTTTTATTCTTCGTAAAATATTTTTCTCAATTCAATAGCGGTGATTTCTCCATCGACCGATTCTGCGCGGGTTATAGTTTTAATGATATTTCCTTTATCATCGTATTCATGTTGTAAAACACTAAAGTCTACGTATTCGACTAATGGATTTCCTCTGTCATCATAATCGATTGATTTTTCTGTCATGGACATCTTATCAAGAATTAGTCGAAGTTTGTTCTCCTTTGAATAATTATAAACCATGTGATTTATGATTTCTCCAGAAGGGTCATAACTGATGTTTTCGCGAATAACAAATTTGTTATCCATTAAAATGGAATTGGTCAAAACAGGATCCCCCCCTTTATAAAAAAGAGTTCTCCATAATTTTCCTTCTTTAAAACTTTTCATTCTTACCTTATCGTCCTCCAAATTTTTATCGCCCATCATCTCCTTAAATTCTGCAGCAAGTTCCATCTCTGATTCGTGATAAATCGTATCATTTTCGACTTTTGAAGAGATACCCACCATCATCATTCCAAGGTTCATAGTTAGATCGGATAAGAAACCGTTTTCTAAATATGAAGCGCCAAGTACAGAGTTAGCTACACCATCTTTTTCAACAATGATTTCTCTGATTCGACCTTCATTGTCTCTAACTAAAGTTTTAACACTACTCATCATGTCACCCATGGGGCCATCACCAAAATCTGCATCTTCACTTATGACTAATCCTGAATCCTCAGTAGTAAACTTACTGACATAACTTAGCTCGCCTTCGGCATTCAAGTGAGTTTCCGTAGCGTGATTTTTATCTAGTCGTTCTCTAATGGACGAACTCTGTAAGTATAATTCAATCGAATCTCCATTTGCCATAACGAGAGTACTATCAGGATCCACATCTTGCCAACTAAATGTTTGATAACTTTTAATTTCAATTCTTTGAATGCCATTCATCTCTACATTTTGTTCTTCGTATAGAGTTTGGAGGATATCGATGACCTCTGTTTGAGATAATGCGGTTTGTGAGAGTAAGAAAAGTAGGGGAAAGAGTAATTTTTTCATAATCTGTTTTTATGACATTAATAGGGTAAGGGCTTCTAAACGTCGATCTTCCTTTAGCATGTCTTTTGCCATTTGAAATTTTTGGTCCAAAGAAAAAGCTCCAGTGTTATTTTTAGAAATTTCAATTTCTTCATCCGTAGGGAAACGTGTATTACCTGCCAGTTGTCCTATTTCGTTTCCGTTTAGTTTTTCGCTTTCGCGAATGTGTTTGGGCAGAGCATCATACCCAATGACCATTTCTGTGACTGCTTGAACGATAGTTAGAATGGCATCACCACTCGATCGGGTATAGTAAGCACGACCATTACGTCCCATCAAGTCTATTTTGTGAGGATCGATGCGCCCATTTTCATCGATGACATCTTCATTGATGTGCATTAATACTATTTCACAAAGGATTAAATGCCCGGCGCCACCATGAGTACCTAACGGGATGATATCTTTTACGATACATTCCATATTGACGGGAGATTCTTTGACGCGTTTAGATTTAACGAGCTCTGACTCCATTGGCGTAAGCCCGGTTTTTTCAAACTCACTGACTCCCGTTTCAAACTGTACCGAACTCAAGGCCATTTGTCTGACGATATCATAACTGACCACACTAATGACACATTCCTTAGTGATTTCAATATTATGAAGTGTGTCTTTTGTAGTGTTGTCGACGACTCGTCTATTTGATGAAAACACGGCCATCGGGGGATTCGAAGAAAAGACATTAAAAAAACTATATGGTGCTAGGTTGTCTCGGCCCTTTTCATCGACAGTACTCACAAAGGCAATGGGTCGTGGTGCAACGGATCCGAGTAAAAACTGATGTAAGTCTCTTGTTGGAATTTTTCCGGGATAAATTTTGCGCTTTTCGCTCATAAAATTTGTTTAGTCGTCGAAACAGAAGCTTCGAAACTAAGGATTACGGATAAATAAGTCTAGTTGAACTTAGATTTTCTGAAACTGCTTTACAACAAATTGATCACGGATGCGACCTGAAACGAAATAGCGCCCTTTTCGCAATCGGCTAATATCTATTTTTCGTTTTCGAGTACTCAGTAAGATGTCGCCATCAGAATCAAGAATTTCCAAGAAATTGAGAGGGCCCGTAGCTTGAACGTATAAATGATCACGGGATTCGCTGCATTCGTCTCCCGGCTGACGAACTGTCTTTACAAAAATTTGTTCGTTAGATTTGTAGGAGTTGCTTTGCGCGTTAGCACAAACAGTAAATGCAAGAAATAAGATCAGGGTGTTCAAGATCTTCATTGGGAGTTTCGATTGTTTAAATGCGTCTGACGGCCACTCAAGTTAACAAATTATAACAATACCTAATACGTTTTAACACGATGAAAAAAACGACTTTAATATTTATTGTATTTCTAGTTTTAGGCTTTCTATTTGGCTACTATGTTGTCGGCTCTAGTATTAAAAAAGGGAATCCGGCCCCAAAGATTGAAGCCCAATTAATGGATGGATCGGATTTTAGTCTGGAACAGTTAAAAGGAAACTATGTCTTGATAGACTTTTGGGGTTCGTGGTGTCCGCCATGCCGAAAAGAAAACAAAACATTAATTCAAGTCTACGATAGGTACAAGGATTCTAAATCTGAAGGAGGACATGGTTTTGATATATTAAGTATTGCCGTAGAAAAAGACGACAAACGTGTTCACAAGGCGATAAATAGAGATGGATTAATCTGGAAAAATCACATTTTAGAGGTGAATCGGATAGTTATTATGTCCTCATTGGCGCAAGCCTATAAAGTCACTGATCTTCCAAGTAAGTTTCTTATCGATCCCGACGGCAATTTGCTAGCAAGTCATGCCAGTTTTGATGAAATTGAGAGCATCCTGTCAGCGAAGCTAACTAAGTGACATTATTGGCAGATTTGGGCTTAAAAAAATGCCATATTGACTTGATTTTTGGAATGGCAAACATATTGTTGCATTAAAATCGTGTTCAAAAATTTAAGAAATAAGATGGCATCGAAGAAAGAGAGCGAATCTGCAACTAAGAAAACAAAGAAATCTAGTGCAAAAAAGAGTTCTAAAAAAGAGCAAGAACTATTGACGCAAGTCGAAGAATTAAGTACTCAATTAGACGACCAGAAAGATAAGTACTTAAGACTTTTTGCGGAGTTTGATAATTTTAAGAAGCGCACATTTAAAGAGAATTTAGAGATTCGAAAAAGTGCGGGACAAGATGTACTTAAGGTAATTCTTCCTGTTTTGGATGATTTTGATCGTGCTAAAAAAGCGGCTGAGGATGATTCGAGTTCAGAATCTTTGAGTGAAGGCGTTTTACTTGTTTACAATAAGATTTATTCTGTTTTGGGACAAAAAGGTCTAAAAGCTATGGAAACCAATGGGGAGGATTTTGACTCAGAACTTCATGAGGCGATCAGCGAAATACCTGCTGGATCTGATGAAATGAAAGGTAAAATCATCGATACCATAGAAAAGGGATACTATTTAAATGACAAAATCATTCGACACGCTAAAGTTGTTGTAGGAAAATAGATCAGATGGCTAAAAGAGATTATTACGAAATATTAGGTGTCGAAAAAAATGTCGATCAAACAACGCTAAAAAAGGCGTATAGAAAGATCGCCATGAAATATCATCCGGATCGAAATCCGGACGATAAAGAAGCGGAATCTAAATTTAAAGAGGCTGCAGAGGCTTACGAGATTTTAAGTGATGAAGACAAAAGAGCACGTTATGATCGCTTTGGTCATGCTGGGGTAAATCAAGGAGCTGGCGGTGGCGGCGGTTTTACAGTTGAAGATATCTTCTCTCAGTTTGGAGACATTTTCGGTGGTGGAGGGAGCCCATTTGAAAGTTTCTTCGGCGGTGGCGGTGGTACCCGTCGACGCGCTGGTGGACAAAGAGGATCGAATATTCGAATAAAAGTTTCTCTGACTCTTGAGGAGATTGAGGACGGAGTAACAAAAAAAATAAAAGTCAAGAAACAAATTAAGTGTGATACCTGTGGTGGCAACGGCGCAAAGGATAGCTCTAGTGTTAAATCATGTGGGACCTGCGCCGGACAAGGATATGTCAGACAAATTCGACGTACACCTTTAGGTCAGATGCAGACAACTACCACTTGTCCTACATGTAATGGTGCAGGCCAACAAGTAACCGCCAATTGTGGCTCCTGTAAAGGAGAAGGCAGAAAGCATGATTCTGAAACCATCGAAATTGAAATACCAGCAGGTGTCGAAGATGGTATGCAGCTGTCTATGCGCGGAAAAGGTAATGCTGGACAAAAAGGTGGACCTAATGGAGACCTTTTAATCAATATCGAAGAAAAGCCTCATGAACATTTTAGTCGTGATGGAATGAATATCGTTCATGACTTGTTTTTGAATTTTGCAGATGCCGCACTGGGAACCTCAGTGGAGGTGCCAACGCTAGGTGGTCGCGTAAAGATTAAGGTACCTGAAGGGACACAAGCTGGTAAAATATTTAGACTAAGAGGGAAAGGACTTCCTTCTGTACAAGCTTATGGTAAAGGAGATCAATTAATACACGTAAATATCTGGACACCTAAGAAGTTGAATAGTGAAGAAAAAGACATTCTAAAAAAGATGCGTGATCTTCCTAACTTTAAACCAAGTCCTGGAAAATCTGAGAAAGGGTTTTTCGAAAAAATGAAAGACTATTTTAATGAATAGATTTTTAATCTTCTTTGTTTTTCTGGTCATCTCCTGCAGTTCTGCTTTCTTTGAAGAGAGTCAAGAAATAAATCCAGAGTCCTGGAAATATGAAGAAGGGGCAGAATTTAGTTTTTCTATTGAGGATACTTCTGTGTATTACAACTTAGAGTTAGATTTAAATCACTCGACCTCGTTTAGATACCAGAACATATATATTCAGACCGAAACGACATTTCCATCCGGTGAATCTGCCAGTGATGTATTATCTCTTCAGTTAACCGATGACTATGCGGATTGGATTGGAGATTGTTCGGGTGAGACCTGTGTTGCTCCCTATGTTTTGCAAGAATCAGCACGATTTAAAGAAGCAGGAGATTATACGATTCGTATTAAGCAGCATAGCCGTGAAAATAAGCTTTCAGGCGTTAATGGTCTTACGCTAAGATTAGTCAAAAGACGATAAGATCTAGTTGATTAGAAAATGCCATCTTTAAGGCATGTTTAACCGCCGACTTTCATTGTTTTGTTTTTTGGTATTCGCCATTTTGTTGGCTTACCTAAAATTTGGGCATCACGAACTTTGGAAGGACGAATGGCAAGCTTGGTTCGATGCACGAGATATGGGGTTTGGGGAGATGTTATCCTTTTTGCATTATGAAGGTCATCCCTTTTTGTGGTATGTCTACTTAAAACTATTTGTTCCCTTTAGAAATTTGATAGACAATCAAGATGAGCACTTGATCCAATTGGCTCATTGGTTAATTGTCAGTGCTTCCTTTTTGATTTTCTTTACAAGGATTCGTTTGCCTCTATTGGTAAAAGTTTTATTTGCTGCAGGGTACTTTCTAGGTTTCGAATACGGACTTATTAATAGATCATATGCCTTGGTCATTCTGATTTCATTTTTGTGTGTGGATCGTATTCAGCAAGAGAAAACAGAGGGGCGCTTATTTCCACTTCTTTTATTTCTACTCTGTCAAACGGAGGTATATGGTGTTTTTATCGCGGCAGTTTTACTTTTTTACCTGTGTTATCCTTCTTTTCCCGCTTTCGCGAAAGTTTATGCGTCACATAAAACTAAAATTCATGCCTATTTACTTGGTCTATTTGTTTTTGTGATTACGGTTTTTCCAAGAGGAAATGAAGACGATTTCCAACGTGCGTATTTACAAAGTTGGTTTGGTATTGATTCTATACTAAATAGTTTTCAAGGCTTGCTATCGAACACATTTTTAATTGGCATAACACCAGATACAGCATCCAATGGTTGGTCCGGATTAGGATTGATTGCATCTCTAATAGTTTTGGTTTCCTTGGTTTTTATATTTCGAAATTCGAAGAAAATCCTGTGGTGCTTTATTTTACTCTTTTTGGCATTTCTCCTCTTTGGTTCGTTAATTTATACGGGAGGTGTCCGTCAGTGGGGGATGTTTTTTGTGGGTACATTATGTTTATTGTCCTTGTTGAATATCAGTTGGGATAAGAAAAATCTCATTCCAATTTTACTGTTAACTGTCTTTGGTATTTTTCAAATGATTCATGGTTTCCATGGCTTTCAATCAGATTTTAATAAACCATTTACAAATGCAAAGGAGGCGGGAGAATTTCTAAAAGAGAAGGTTCCGGAGAATGTGCCTATTATTGGGATCAATAAATTTGAGATTACACCAGTTGTTGGTTATGCAGATCGCAAGTTTTATGAGTTGCCATCTGGTGAACCCTTTTCATATTTTAAATGGTTAGAAAAAGTCTATTTACCATCTGTAGACGAGATGAAACTCTTTGGCCAGTTCAAAGGAGTCGGTGGAGTCATAGTCATTTCTCCTCGAAAGCTGGAAGGCACTCAATACAACAGTCTCCAGTTGTGGCAAAGCTTTGATCAACCCAATTTTAAGCAAGAGAGGTATTATGTATATACTTTGAAAGTGTAAATCAAAGGAAGCCCTACCTCGATAAATATCTAGATCTATTTCGATCTAATTCTCTAAAGAACGGATCACTCAAATCTTTAATAAATCGAATCGCTTCTCCAGTTGATTTCATCTCAGGGCCTAATTGCTTATCC
>JAHDBE010000149.1 GCA_020630555.1 Saprospiraceae bacterium | reverse complement strand
AATCATAATATTATTGACATTTCGACTTTCGTCAAAGGAATGTATTTGATTCAAGTATTTAATACAGAAAATAAAAGAATAGGCGCGAAAAAGCTTGTCAAACTCTAATAAGTCTAAAAAGCTAATGCATACTATTTAAGAGCGCTACGCATACCCATTTAAGGACATTTGAAGTTTCTTTTCTATTTCTTCTACTTCATCTTTAAAAAGCATGTCCGTATCCATCATGTTCTTAACAGCTTGTACCGAATAGATTACAGTACTATGATCTCGACCACCAAAATTATCACCAATGAGTTTGAGCGATGTCGAGGTTAAGGTTTTGGCAAAATACATGGATAACTGTCTCGCGATCACTACACTGCGTTTGCGCGTTTTTCCTTGTAATTTTTCGATAGGCAACTGATAATGATCAGCCACAAGTTTTGTGATATTCTCTACGGTTATCTCCTTATTAATCTGGGTAATAAACTGAGTAATGACCTCTTTGGCTAAAGCCAAATCAATATCCCTATCCGCTAATGATGCTTGAGCAATCAAGGAAATCATAACGCCTTCTAATTCGCGAATGTTATTCTTTACATTAAAACTTATAAACTCAGCGACATTATTTGGAATCTCCACCCCCTCTTTGGTCATTTTGGATTCTAAAATCGCCAATCGAGTTTCAAACTCAGGTGATTTTAAATCTGCAGATAATCCCCATTTAAATCTAGAAATCAATCTTTCTTCCACATCCTTCAAGTCCTTAGGTGGACAATCCGAAGTCATGATGATTTGTTTCTGATTCTGGTGCAGGATATTAAAGATGTTAAAAAAGATCTCCTGTGTTTTAGTTCGATTAGCTAAAAACTGAATGTCATCCACGATTAAAACATCGATCAACTGATAGAAATTCATAAAGTCATTAACCGAATTATTTTTGATGGCTTGCACTACCTGATTGGTAAATCCTTCGGTAGTCACATACAAGACATTCTTTTCAGGAAACTTTCTAAGTACTTCATTTCCAATACCATGAGCTAGGTGTGTCTTCCCTAAACCTACATCTCCATAAATAAACAATGGATTAAACGCATTTCCTCCTGGTTTATTCGATATGGCGATACCTGCCGATCTTGCCAGTTTATTACAATCACCTTCTATAAAATTATCCAGAGTATAGTTTGGATTAAGTCTAGGGTCAATGCGCATTTTTTGAATCCCAGGAATGACAAAGGGATTTTTAATTCTTTCTGATTTAAAAGTTCCAGGAATCTTGTCTTCTTTTATTTCATCCAACATCCCAATCTTGCGATGATCGCCTACTAGAATTTGATACTCTAGTCTTCCTTTCGCACCAAGTTCGGATCGAATAGCCATTTTTAGCTCATCGACATAATTCTCTTCCAACCAGTTAAAGACAAATTTATTAGGGACCTGAATAGTCAATACATTTTCGTCAAGCTTTACGGGACGTATGGGCTCGAACCACGATTTATAACTTTTATCAGAAACACTTTTTCGAATAATTTGGAGACAGTTACTCCAGGCTTGATCATGGTTCTTTAACATAAGAATTTATAAGCTTGATCACCAACCCTAAGATTGGCTAGATTGTTCAAATAAAATGTTAACTCAGATCGGAATGGGACTGTAGTGTTCAGATTTGAGTTGTTGGTTCGTTGGCAGACAAATTTGTGAAAAATTTTCTACTTGTTAGGTCGACTGAATAAACTTTTTGCGAAAAAAAATACAAGCTGCAATTCATTGATTACCAATTACATATATACGAAAAAAATACAAGTAAATCCTTGTGAAAACCAGACGAATATACTTTAGAAAAAGCATCTATTCATAATGAATTCACATTCAGTTAAGATAGGTGTTCTTGCAAGTGACGCATTTTTTACCCGTACGCTTCTCGAATACAACTTCAATTTTTCCGAGCATAATTCCTGCCCAGCCTGCTTGATTTATGACCACTTCTTTGGCATCGATATTTCGACGAACATCTGGTTTTTTCATAAAGGTATGTGTGTGCCCACCAAGAATTAAATCTATATCACGTGTCATTTGGGCCAAGTACACATCACTAACTTGCTGTTCTTTATAATCATACCCTAAATGAGATAAACAAATTACATAATCGCATTTAAGATCGTGTTTCAGCAGGGTCGCCATCTGCTGGGCGACAACTACCGGATCTTGATACACCGTATCTCCGTATAATTTTTTCGGCACTAATCCATTTAACTCTATCCCTAAACCAAAGACTCCAATTTTCAAGTCTCCTTTATCAAACACCTTAAACGGTAAAGTTTTACCCGCCATCAAGGTATTATTCATTTGGTAATTTGAAATGATAAAAGGGAAAGAAGCATGTTTCAACTGTTTATGAAGCCCCTCTATTCCGCCATCAAAATCATGATTCCCAAGAGTTGCCGCATCATATTTCATTTTGGACATCAACTTAAACTCAAGCTCTCCACCAAAAAAATTATAGTAGGGTGTCCCTTGAAAAATATCTCCGCAATCTAGCAGAAGAGTATGCTCATGCTCCCGCCTTAATTTAGTAATCATTGCAGCCCGTCTCGCGGCACCACCCATCCCCTGATTCCTACTTCCATCCATCGGAAAAGGATCGATTCGTGAATGCACATCATTCGTATGTAAAATCGTTAACCGCTCTAAATTTGGGTCTTCAATACTCGCACTAAAAGGAAATTGTCCTGTAGATAACACCATCATTCCTAGACCAGCTTTTTGTAAAAAGTCTCTTCTTTTCATAATTCCTTTCTTAAAGTACTTTAATCCGTTCTTCTTTAGAGCCATCAATGGACTGTCCTTTCTCTTTTTTAGTCCGTAAATTTTGAATCATGACTTCTCTAATCATAAATCCAGTCTTCTTCTGTTCAAAATCTTGCAAGAAAAAACATTTGTCTCCACCATTTGCGATATAATCTGGAAGTGCGACAGTATATTTTTGACTTAAGTCAAAGGCTTCGCCATGAATGAAGATATTTAAAGGTTTACTATTTGAAATATCCATTTTCAAGCCATAAGACGATGGCCAACCTCCATATTCGGCTACTTTCCCTAACAATTTTAACACAGCCTCTCCAGTTAGTTCTAAGGTCACTAACTCATTATCAAAAGGCATAATCTCAAAAACACGCTGAGTAGTAATTTCGCCTGCTTCTACAGATGGTATTCGTATGCCACCATAATTCTGTAAAGCAAACGCGACTTTTTCTTTATTTAATCGCTCGGCTTCTTCATGAAGAATATCTGCCAACCAATTTCCAAGACTTGAGCTGGGTCTGGCCTTAAACATCTTTTCATTCAATATGCCTAGGACCTCATTCATTTCTCCTTCTACTTCCGCACGATAAGGAGAAATCATCGATTCTATGGATTGATCTACCTCCTTTAATTGTGGATCAAACATGATAAACTCACCATCCACATCACTTATGTGATACCCGTCAGTCTCCGCGGGCAATATAGTTTTCGTCGTTTTACAGGCGGAAAGAGCGAGTATACATACGAAGACGATAGGCTTATATCCTCTTATCATAAAATTAATTGTACTTCTTTTTTAATAGCAGATTTAGCAAATTCGGTGGGTATCATTTTGTGTTGGAGTTGAGCATCTAATACCTTCTTAGAAAAACTACTTGCATTTTCATCTGGGCCAATCTCGATATTTGCCACCATGGATACGGTCTGGTTTTTGGCGAGTTCGACAATCTCCCATAATTTCTCCGATACATAAATCTGCATGGCTACATTATGTTCGTATTCTTGTTGGATCGCAATCATCATGGCATTTTGTAAATCCATAGCCCTCATTGATGAAGAATTTAGTCTAGACAACAAGTTTGGTATATTAATCCGATCGCAAAGCACAGTCAAACGCTCATAGGCTTGAAGTTTTAAGGGTAAAGTTTGACCAGATTGATTTTTCTGGTTTTCCATGGCTTTCATTCGGATTTGTGTATCCGTATATCTTTTCAGAATAAAATATACCGTTAAGAATACTACCAAAGCTGGTAAGGTCACCTTTAAAATTTCGAGTAAAACGTCTACAACTGGATGCATAAAAGAATGTCTTTATATCTATGAACTTCTTTAGACGAAGGTATGTTATTGCATTGAATTATTATTTTTGTCCTCATAATTTCTGTCTATGTCTACAGTCGAGCAAAGTACCACAATTCAACCTATTAAAATTAGTGAAACTGCTGTTTCACAAATATTAAGGATTCGTGATGAACAAAATGTCCCAGCGGACTACGGTTTACGCGTCGGCGTTAAAGGAGGCGGCTGTTCGGGCTTTTCTTATATTTTAGGTTTTGACCAAAAGAAAGACAAAGACGAAACATATACGATCCAAGGTCTTACCGTATTTATGGAAAAAGCACATGGCATTTATCTTTTAGGGATGGAAATCGACTGGCACGAAGGCTTAAACAATCGTGGATTTATCTTTAACAACCCTAATGCCAATGATACTTGTGGTTGTGGGTCTAGTTTTTCGGCGTAGTTTAAAATTCTAAGCCATAACAGCTACGGTTTCAAAAAAAGCTTCTATTAAGGCATGGTCTCCAAAATAGACTGAGTTTTTCTTGGCCTCATCTCCAGTAATTCCTTTTGTAAAAAGTTTCCATGCCACGGAATGAGGTATTTCTAATCGTGCGTTCGGTAGTGTATCTAAACTCACTAACAATTCCCAACCATTAGAATATTTAAGGAACCAACTTTCATCATAGTCTCCCACAAAACTTATTTTGATTATATCTCCTTGTGATCCTTGAGTATTTCTGTAAAAGTGTGGTAATGCTCTTACTGAAGTATCCAGATAAGGAATGAAATATTTCTGAACCAATAAACTATTCGGATCTCCACAAGCCAACCTTATTTGTTGCTGGTGATGCCATTTTTCGGTGTATTCTCGCGCGATATGAAACCAATTTTTAGAAACTTCTTCTCCAGCCCATGCCACTGAAAAAATTGACTGTTCCTCAGGATTAAGATCGGAAAGTGTTTGAAAGTATTGCTCTCCCGAAGATTCCAATAAATCAATTAAAACTTTCGGGCTCAGTCTCTTGGTCGAAGTTACCCAATCGTTATTTAGCCGATTTAAATAACGTACCGTATCGTGATAAGAATTAATTTTCTTGGGTGGATCACCAAAATAACCATCTCTTAAAATAGATATCGTACGAAGGTTCCCGTCTAATAAATGGGCGGCAATATCCTTAACACGCCATTCCTTAGCTAGGGTCTTACTATTCCACTCATCTGCAGTCAAGCTTCTTAAAAAACGTATAAGAAGAATATCTAATTCTCTAATTAAATTGAGAACATTTATCCGACTGGGTTTATTCATACTAATGAAGCTACTAAAAATGCCCCATTAAGAGTAAGAGGTATTTTTAATTCAGGGATAGAACATTGACAATGAGGCTCGAGCATACTCATGAGTATTCTACGAAAAAAGACCTACACAATGTGCAGGTCTTTAGTACCGAAGGAGGGACTCGAACCCTCACTCTGTTGCCAGAACTGGATTTTGAATCCAGCGCGTCTACCAGTTCCGCCACTTCGGCATATACTTGGTTTCACTCTTAAAGAGCGCGGGCAAATTTATCCAAATTTTCCCTAATCCGCAATAGGTATTTTTTCTTGAAATAATACTCTTTGACGGGAGTCAAATCTACATCTTCCTCCTTAGAATCATAGGCTTTCATAACTGGCAACACGAAATCGAGAAGTTCCTTCTCTTTTATTTCTAATTCATTAATGAGATTATTTTTTGCGACTTCAGAATAATCCATTTGGATTTCCATCATCTGCTCATTCACTTCCATCATTTCCATAAGAAAATCTTGTGGAATGTTATTCTTACCTTCCTCCTCTATGTAAGCTTCTAAGTCCAAAATATAAAATACCCTTAGATCGATATCCGAAAGCACCTTGTAAGCCTCATTATTCATTGTAGATAACCGTAGAGCTTCTTGTTGAGCCTCGTCAGATTCCAAGACATAAAAATCCGGATGATACTTTTTACTGTTTGTGTAAAAGCGCGTCTTTAGCACGGCTTCATCTAAAAAGAATGCCTTCTCTAATTCAAAAAAATCGAAAAAATTCACGTCTAAAACATTCTAGAGATATCCAAACCTAAGACGTAAATCATAAGAGCCATTAGTATGACAAAACCGGCAAGTGTCGCGTATTCAAGTACTTTATCACTCGGCTTGATTCCGGTGACAGACTCAAATAATAAAAACATCACGTGACCCCCATCTAAAGCCGGAATAGGTAGTAGATTTAAAAATCCTAAAATAAGGGACAAGCTCGCCGTCATTTTCCAAAACCGCTCCCATAGCCACTCTGTACCAAACTGTTTTCCGATTGTAAAAATACTTCCAAGACTATCGTTAGGATTTATTTTTCCTTGGAACATTAGTTTAAAGGCTTTAATCTGATCTCCAAGGAATCCCCAACTCATATTCCATCCTCGCGGAATCGCTTCCATAAACGAATACTTCTGTCTAGATTCTTTTGGGAATGCCCAAGCAATTCCTACTGGGCCCTCGGCAGGCAAGTTCACTTGCATATTTATCGTGTCTCCAGATCTTAAAACATCCATCCGCACAGTCTTTCCCTTCAGATCTTTCAACATCGGATCAAACTGAGATCTGTAACTTGTATTCTCACCATTCAATGCGATTATTCGGTCTCCTGTTTTAAGTCCGACTTTTTCCGCAGTAGATCCTTCACTGACGCTTTTTACATCTGTACCAATTCTAGGCACAAATAACTTGGCGCCATCACTTTGCTTTGCCAATTTCGATGAAAGATCGTCAGGAAGATTTAGAGTCATCTTTTGGCCGTCCCTTTTAACTTCAAGAGTCTTGGCCTGATTAATGACGACTTCTTTTATGATTAAACCTTCACTAAATTTTTCAAGGGTTAAATCTCCTACTTTGGTGACTAAGTCACCGTCCTTTAATCCAATCTCTTGAGCTAATTCGGTGGTTCTAATTCCATCAAGAACATCCTCTGTTTTATAGTACGTATCCCCATAAATCCATGCGACCATCGCAAAGATTAGAATACCTAGAATGAAATTCACAATGACTCCACCTAGCATGATAATTAATCTCTGCCATGCGGGTTTTGATCTAAATTCCCATGGCTGAGGGGGGCCTTCCATCTGCTCTTTGTCCATGCTTTCGTCTATCATCCCCGAAATCTTAACATATCCTCCCAAAGGCAACCAGCCGATTCCGTACTCCGTTTCTCCTTTTTGGACCTTGAAAAGTGCAAGGATCAAAAAACAAATAAAACTTCTCGACTCTGGTTTTAAAC
>JAHDBE010000148.1 GCA_020630555.1 Saprospiraceae bacterium | reverse complement strand
TCCTTGCGGATTATTCACTGTATTCGAGGCAGGATTATTAAAATTAAAATGTCACCTGGTCGATGTATTGCCACAGCCGGGTGGTCAATTAACTGAAATTTATCCAAAGAAACCTATATACGACATACCTGGCTTTCCAAGTATCCTAGCTGGAGATCTCGTAAAAAATTTAATGGAACAAATCGAGCCCTTTAATCCAGAATTTACTCTTGGTGAACGTGCAGAAAGCATCGAACGGATTGAGGAAAAAATGTTTGAACTAACCACCAATCGAGGCACCAAGATTCAAGCACCTGTCATTGCTATTGCGGGTGGTTTGGGATGTTTCGAACCTCGTAAACCTCCTATCCCTGGTCTAGAGAAATTTGAAGACCACGGCGTTGAATATATGGTTAAGGATCCCGAGCAATTTCGTGACAAAGATTTGCTAATTGCAGGTGGTGGAGATTCTGCTTTAGACTGGACAATTGAGTTATCTGGTATTGCCAAGAGTATTACTTTAATTCACAGACGTACATCTTTCCGAGGTGCCTTAGATTCTGTCGAAAAAGTAATGGCATTACATGAAGCTGGGAAGATCGAATTAATCACAGAAGCTCAAGCAGTAGAAGTCGAAGGAGAGGAAAATTTATCGGCAGTAATTATTAAAAAAGGAGAGGATAAGCTTAAAAGAGAGGTAGACTATTTTATTCCTTTATTCGGGCTTTCGCCAAAGTTAGGGCCGATTGCTGATTGGGGATTAAATATAAACCGAAGTGCTATTGAAGTGGACACCTTAGATTACAGTACTAATGTTCCAGGGATTTATGCTATTGGTGATGTAAATACGTACGAAGGAAAATTAAAACTAATTTTATGTGGTTTTCATGAGGGAACCCTCATGGTACAATCTGCATTTAAATACATATACCCTGATCAAAAATTAAGCTTTAAGTATACTACTGTTACTGGAGTTTCAGGTTTTGAAAATTAAATATGGAAGAAAACGTCATAAAAGTCACCATTATAGATCGCGAAGATCAAGCTCATGAAATAGAAGCCCCTACGGATATGAGCTTAAACATGATGGAAATTGCCAAAGCAGAAGATTTGCCCGTAGAAGGTACTTGTGGTGGTATGGCTTTATGCGCCTCTTGTCATTGTTATGTCCAATCTGATCACGATCTTCCTGAGGCTTCGGATGATGAAGAAGACATGTTAGATCAAGCATTTTTTGTAGAAGACAACAGTCGATTGAGTTGCCAATTGAAATTGACTAATGATCTCGATGGACTAGTTATAAAACTGGCCCCAGTAAGTTAGGGCCAGTTAAATAAAGTGTCTTATTTGGTCAAGACCAGTTTTTGAGATTTTAAAAATTCTTTACCCTGTACTTTTATGATGTATGTACCCGCATACAGAGTTTGTGTATCAAAATATGCGATGGTCGTTCCTTTCTTCAATGTTTTTTGAGCTACAACTTTACCGTCGGTTCCAATTAGTGCTATCGATAAATCCTCAGTTACCAAATGGTTTAGTTGTATGGCTACAAGGTCCGAACTCGGATTTGGGAAGACAGTAATTGCGTTATCTCCAAGCTTGATCGAATTCACACTTGTGCCCACATCATAAATGGACGTGACTTCAGTCACGCTATTCACTTGTCGATTTTCAGCCTCACCGTAAAAAGTAGGACCGACAACATATGGATACGAAGAATTCCAAAACTCATCTACTGTAGCAAAGTATGCATATGTCCCATCTGGATATTCTGGTGTGACACAAAACCTTCCGTTGTGCACATCCAAAACATCTTCATCAGAAGCTCCAACAAATTCATAATCTTCCCTAAAGTATCCTAAGAAAAACTGACCCCCAACATCTGGTCCATCCTCTACATTAGTACCATCGGCGTATTCTGTTCTTTCCGTAATATCCCTTAACTGATAACCTGACTTAATCCGAACAATGCCTCCTGTCCCGTCTGAATTTCTAAACCCATATGCTCCATAAATCGGAAAACCATCATAGGCAAACCCAATCAAAGGTGAATGCACAGTCGAATCTATGGCGTATAATCCGTCTGCGTCATAAAGATTACACACATCAGAAACGACATTCAAGTCCAATTTAAAAGCGGAGGGATTTTGATGATGGTGGTAATTACCCATTGCTGGATGTGCTTTAGAACAATCAAACCCTTCACGCTCCGCAGGTATAGCATCTCGATTCCAATCCATCATAGCCATTGGTCCACCAGGACAAGGCGGATTTCCAGGTCCTCCACATATGGCATTTGTAGCGGGATTCCATGCGACCCCATCGCGATAATCAAATAGAGAAACACCATTTATAAATACACCGATATTTCCGGGATTCGTTGAAATCGGAGTCCCCGTATTGGCTTCTGGAAATAAAGGGATTCTATAAATCGCATCTTGATCAGATGCTTGAGAAGGGTTGCCGTCTTGAAAAGGTCCTGTGGGATATGCAGGGATTCCTTTGGTATGAACATATACAAAATTATCGGAGTATTCCACTTTCTGACAATTGTACAAAATACCATTATCTATTGCTGTCGAATTTCCAACTACATAATAACTACCGGTTTCGGTATCATTTTGAAGCCATGATGTGATGGCCGGACTTAATTGAGCTTGACTCAAAAAAGAACCCAACAAAAATGTATTTAATAAGAGTATATTTTTCATTTCAATTTATGATTTAATGCTTGATTAAAATTTTCTCTGTTCTACTTTCAATCCCATTGGACAGGTATAGAATATATTGACCGTCATACAGAGTATTTGTTTCTAAATAATTGATTGTACTTCCCGCCTTTATGACAGTACGTCTTAATTCTCTTCCCTGCATATCAAAAAGCGAAATATTTACATCGTGTTTTACGAGTCCGCTCATTTGGATGGAAATAAATTCGGAAGCTGGATTTGGAAAAACATGAGCATTTAAGCCATCTACGGCATTGGCGTGGACAACGGCAATACGGCTAAAATTTTTAGTTCCGTCCCAATCGACACTAATGATTCTATAGTATAAATCCATTTCTAAACTGGTAAAGTCCTGATATTCGTATTGACTTTCGTCAATGGAATTTCCTTCCGCAATTAATTCATCTACATGCTCAAAATTTCTACCATCTTCAGAGCGCTCTATGACATAATACGCGCAATTCTCCTCTGAAAGACTTGACCAATTAAGGGCAACATAGTCTTGCATCTTTATGGCATCAAAATACCCCCAGGTTAATGGGACTACCTGATCGTAAGGCGTACATGATTCATCAATACTAGAAACTAATCTATTTTCGTATTCGCCATAAAAAGTAGGACCTACTACATAAGGATAAAACGAGTTCCAGTTCTCGTCCACCGTGGCGAAGTATGCATAGGTTCCCCCTGGATATTCCGGTGTTACACAAAATCGACCATTGTGTTCGTCTAAATAATCTTCTTCTCCCGGATGTGAGATCCATTCGTAATCCTCCCTAAAATATCCAAGAAAATAGGTGGCATCTACATCGGGACCGTCGTCGACATCTGTACCATCCGCATGATGAGTACGCTCCGTGATATTTCTCAATTGATATCCAGATTTCATCCGAGCTACTCCTCCTGTACCGTCCGCATTAGCATATCCATACGCTCCATAAATAGGGAATCCATCATATGCAAAACCAATGAGTGGAGAGTGTTGCGCGCTATTTATGGCATATAATCCGTCCGAATCATATAGGTTACATATATCCGATAATACGGTCAAATCCAATTTAAAAGCCGACGGATTTTGGTGATGATGATAATTACCATTTGCTGGATGCGCTTTTGAACAATCAAAACTTTGCATCTCTGCCCAAACGGCATCACGCATCCAAGCTTGAGTAGCTCCTGGACCACCAGGGCATGGTGGATTACCAGGACCTCCACAAAGGGCATTTGTATCTGAATTCCATGCGACTCCATCTCTAAAATCAAAAATGGAAACACCATTAATTAATACCCCTATACGTCCAGGTGTTGTTGGAGTTTTAGTTCCAATTTCTTCTTCCGGAAATAACGGCATTTTAAAAATGGCATTTTGATTCTGAGCATTAGAAGGGTTTCCAATAAACGGTCCTGTAGGATATGCCGGAATTCCCGTAGCCGTTATGTAGGCGAAATCATTACTATAGCACACGGCTTGTGTATTATAAAGAACACCATTATCTATAGGTGTCGAATTTCCTTGAACATAATACGTCCCGGTGCCTACATTATTAATCAACCAGGATGTAATGGCCGGATTAGTCTGTGATAATGCTAAATGAGCCATGATCATTAACGTAAAAATTAAAGTTGGTTTTTTCATAGTATATAATTCAGAATCCGTTTTGAGCTTTTAAAATCTGTCTTGGAAATTGATGGTCTGGATTGAATACAAATTCTTTATCGTCTAGAGTTAATAAAAAACTTAGTAGGTCGACTTTGTCATTTGAACTTAAGTGCATCGGCTTTCTTAGTTCAACCGAAAGATGTGTAGAGTCCGATATACCCTCCGTATAATGATTAATTACCTGCCTCAATTTTCTGAATCGCCCATCATGCATATAAGGATAGGTAAAACTTAAATTCCGTAAACTGGGTACTTTAAATTGATATTTATCTGAAACTTGATGTGTTACTCGAAACCTTCCAAGATCGTTTAGAGTAGTATCCAACTCTAAGCCATTATTGGCGAAAGCCTCATTTGTAAATAATGGCTCCTTATGACATGATCCACAGTTTTGTTTAAATATTTTATATCCTCTTTGTTCTTTATCAGAAAACTCTTCCTCCCCTCTCATCACCTTATCGTATTTAGCGTTTGCCGAGATTAGGCTCAATTGAAAATGCGATAGAGCTTTTAACATATTTTCGCCCGTCGCCAAGCTATCTCCAAATGCCTGGTGGAATAATTCGCGATATACTTTTTTACCATTCAGTTTATTGATAACATTTTCTGTGGTCTCCCCCATTTCTTTGTGATCGTTAATGGGTGCCAAGGCCTGCATATCAAGATGATTTATAGCACCATCCCACATAAAATTTTTCTTCCATGCCAAATTGAAAAGCGCAGGTGCGTTACGTAGACCTATCTGATCATCTATGCCATGACTCAAATCGTGATCTGTATGTGCAAAGGCGTTATAAGGCGAATGACACGAGGCACAAGAAATTATATTGTCCTTAGATAAAATGGGGTCATAAAACAAGGCTCGTCCTAATTCTTGTTTTTCAATGGACCATTCATTTTTAGCAAACTCATATTCGGGTTCAGGGAAATAGTCAGGTATCCCTTCTGGTTTGTAATCACTGATCACCAATAGAGCAAACATTGTCCCAATCCATGATATGACTAACGAACTTTTCATAGCATCTTAAAACAAGGAATCAAATGATCTAAAAAATCCAAGGTTCTCTTACTCGGACTCATGATTTCGTACTCCTCAGTTAGATTCACCTTGGTAAACAAAGCATCTAAATCTAGAGTAATCTTCAATTCTCTTTGATCAGAAATAAAGTTGAGTTTTCGAAGACTTTTAAAAGGGGCTTGATAGCCTCCTGCATGGAATTGAAATCTATTCTTTCTTGCGGGACATGACTCTGAAACACCTTCCACCTTAAAATTAATATACCCACTTTGCCAAGTCCAATACATTCCATTGGTGGGATCTAGTGCTCCACCAAAAGCCCCTGACTCGTTAGTCAAACTATCCACTCCAAGGGAAAATTCAATTTGATCAAAAGTGGATCCGATAGAGTCAAATACGATTATCAGACTTTCCGGTCTATCAAAATCAATTAAATGAAATCGATTATTATGCTCCGCTACTTTCTCGTCTCCTTGTGACAAGATTAAATCAGAGATATAAAACTTTAAGGTCTCAACTTCTATCTGGTCTGCTGATCCCGGATTAAGCTGAATAGACTTTTGGTTTAAAAAAGCGTCAAATTCTATAGTTACACTTTGACTAAAAAGTGTAAATGAAAAAAGAGGCGTTAATATGACCAACATTAAAAGTCTCAAAGAATTTTTCGTTTCAAGGTTGGACGACAATTTTAGACGAATTCCCTCACTTTTTGAAAATTATTTACGACGATCCAAATCCGTCCAGATAGTGTCAATAAATTTATCTGTAGATATAAATCCTTCTCCCCAGGACTCTATCCCTTTATCTAACTCAGCTTGTTTTAATTCCTCCAAGGACACTCCTCTTTCCATAGCATCCTCAATGGCTTCAAACATTCCTCGAATCACATTATAATATTCTAATAGATCATCTCGCGTCGCTAATGCTCCATGGCCAGGTATGATAAAACTATCGTCGTCAGCAATCATTAAGGCCGTTTGTACTCCCTTTATAAGTCCTTGTATGGATCCACCTGCACTCAAATCGATGTATGGGAATCGCTTGTTAAAAAAACAATCACCAAGATGCAGGACATTGTCTTCAGGAAAAAATACAAACGAGTCTCCATCTGTATGAGCACTGTCTACATGCATAATCAGAATTTTTGATGGATTTAAAAAGAGGCTTAGTTCTTCAGAATAACTTACTTCTGGCCAATATGAATTTGGTTTTGCAGGAGTAGTGCGATTAAAGGCTTTTGTAAATTGATCGGTGCTTAATCTCTTGCGAACATTTTCGTGAGCGACGATAGTCGTCTGATGCGTATTAAAGTTTTCATTCCCTCCTGTATGATCTCCATGCCAATGCGTATTAACTAAATACTGAATCGGTTTATCTGAAATAGTTCTAATTTCATTTAATATCCGATCACTTAATTCTCCAAACTGACTATCGATCATTAAGACGGAGCTATCTCCTATGGCCAAACCAATATTTCCTCCAGCGCCTTCTAACATATACACGCTACCATGGACATGTGTCGATTTAATAACGACATTATCAAATCTTTGCCCGGATACTTGGATTCCAATACAAATAAAAACGAGTGAAAAATAATATCTAGCCATGCTCAACATTTAATTGAGCGAAAATTAACGATAAAATTCTGTAGAAGGTATGAACTCTAACTGACTACCTCTTTGGCAAGACGCATTGGGACAGAAATACATTTTTTCTCCATGTAATCCATCATCTCTAGAACTAATTCGCGTGCAGAATCATCAAGTTGTTCTAGGTTTTCTTTGTATACATTTTCAAGAGCACGTTCCTTTACCGCTTTAATCTCTTTAGGAATATTTTTAAGTGCTTTTTCTAATTGTCTTTGATGATAAGCCGATTTAAATTCTTCGAGCTTTCGCTGAATAATTTTACGTGCCTCAACAATCTCCTTTTTTCTTTCAGACAAATTAATTTCCGCTGTCTCTCTGAGGGCATCAATACTAATGTAGTCCACCTTAAAAGTATCCACTACTTGAGCCTCCACATTTCTCGGAACAGATA
>JAHDBE010000147.1 GCA_020630555.1 Saprospiraceae bacterium | reverse complement strand
GTGGATTAAAATTAGAGGTTGTAACTCTAGAGAAGGCTACTCGAGAATTTCTCAATGGAGCAACAGTTCAACTCATTGACCTTGAGTCAAATATAATAATCGGAACAAAAACTAATTCAAGTGGTGCGGATTTTGAATTTTATTTAAAACCAGGAAGGAAATATAAACTGATTGGCTCAAAAGATGGCTATGATAATTATGAGTTAGAATTTGAAGTCCCATCTTCAGCGAGAACGGTAATCAAAAAAGAATTACCACTTGGTAGAAAAGCAGAAATTCTTACTCTTGAAAAACTCCTACCTATTCGTTTATATTATGACAATGACATGCCAGAGCCTAGAACGATGTTAGTCACAACTAATAAATCCTACGGTCAAACTTACTTCCCGTATTATGATAAAAAAGATCTCTTTGGAAGAAAGTATAGTGCTAAGTTTTCATCAAATGAAAGAGAATCGGCATTGGCAGAATCAGAATCATTTTTTGAAAATGAAGTCAAAGCTGGATTTAATAAAATCACAATATTCCTTGAAACATTAAATAGAATTCTAGAAACTGGGAAAAAGACAAATATCTATTTGAGAGGATATGCGAGTCCTTTATCAGGTTCAGAGTACAATGAAGCTCTCGGTAAAAGAAGGGTGGATTGTATTCGAAATGAGTTCAAAAAGTATAATAAAGGAATCCTTCTAAAATACATTGAATCAGGTCAACTTGTGATAACGGAGCGTTCATTCGGTGAAGACACCTCACCAACAGGAATAAGCGATGATCCTAGTGATAAGGGAAGTTCTATTTATAGTCCTAAAGCCTCACGAGAAAGAAGGATTGAAATTGATGAAATCATAGAGGTTAAAAATTAAGCAACACAATTATGAAGTCTTATATAGTGTATTCGAAAATGAAAAAAACATTAGCATCGTTCTTTGTAATGGCGTTTATATGTGTGAGTCAATTGCAAGCAACACACGTAGTAGGTGGAAATATCTATTACAGATGTCTTGGCAATAATCAATATGAAATAACCCTCGAATTTAGACGTGATTGTTTTAATGGAAATCCTGCGGCTGATTTTGACGACCCGGCTTCAATAGGGATATTCGATCCAGTGACTGGCGAGCTTATCTTAAGTGTAGGGCAAGATGGTGAATTATTACCTGCCTTTAATAATGAAGATACGTTAAATGAGATATTGACTACTGAATGTAAAATTATCGGCGAAGATGTTTGTGTTCACTCGACAGTGTATAGAGATACAGTCGAACTTCCGTTCAGGCAAAATGGTTACGCTTTTTCGTATCAAAGGTGTTGTAGAAATATAACCTTGCTTAATATTGAATCACCTCTTCAGTCGGGTACAACTTACACGACTGTAATTACCCCCGAGGCTTTAGTCTCGTGTAATTCTCAAGCGGTGTTTAATGACTGGGCGACAATTTATTTGTGTGCCAATGAAGAATTAGTTTTTGATCAATCGGGTTTCGATGCCGATGGAGATTCTTTGGCGTATAAATTGTGTACGCCACTCCTAGGTGCATCTTCAAACCAACCAATTCCTACGCCTCCAGATGGTCCACCTTATGAGTTAGTCGAATGGAGTAACGGATATAGTTTAGAAAATATGATGGGCGGTACACCCTTGGAAATTGATCCAGTCACGGGTATTATGACTGCAGTTCCAAATACGGTTGGGCAATTTTTAATTGGTGTGTGTATTGAAGAATGGCGTAATGGGGAGTTGCTTTCGACGACTCGACGAGACTTTGAATATAATGTCAGAGAATGTCAAGCGCGACCTGATCCAGATTTTACTGTCGAACCAAACCCAAGTTGTGAGAGTTTGGTTTTGAGTTTTGTAAATATGACTGCGGTAGGTGAAGTCACTTGGTATTTTGAGTATCCCGATTTGTCAAATCCGGTTTTTGGAGAAGATAATCCTACTTATACCTTTCCTTCACCTGGTTTGTACACGGTAGCTCTCGCAGCTGTTGATGGAGAGTGTCGAGATACGGCTTTCATGGAAGTAGGTGTGGCTTTACCTGATGATACTACTATTGATTTTGATGTTGTTGGCGTAAATTGTAATGAAAATACTATTGATTTAGAATTTACTGATCAGACAAGCTCTCTTCAAGAAATCACTGGCTGGGACTGGACAATAAGTCATGACGGAATGAGTACTGTATTTGACGTTCAGAATCCCAATTTGACTGTTGGTAATAATCAAGAGATTGAGGTGAATTTGATTATCTCTACCATCAGTGGATGTACATACGAATACAATGAAACTATTCCTGTTACAGATGTTTATCTTGAATTGCTGCCAAGTCCAGTTTTGATATGTCAACAAAGTTCTACGCCACTTGTGGTGTTAGCTGACCCAAATCTCACTTACGAATGGTCTCCTACTGACTATTTAGATTTAACAGATCCTGGCAATCCGATTGCTACACCACCAGTTACTACAACCTACACAGTAACAGCCACGAATGGAATATGTACTGTAACTGATGAAATAACGATAGAAGTAAGTACTGAGCAGGATATAAATTTTATGGGGGATACCAATATTTGTAATGGGGTGGCTGTGATTGAGGCTATTGCCAATGTTAATGCAGAATTTGAATGGTTTTTAGATTCAGAATTGACTAATTCCCTAGGTACGGAGAATCCTCTGACATATAATCTGATGGAAGATCAAGTGACACTTTATGTAAATCTCCTGGATGATGTTTGCATGGGCATGGATAGTATCACATTATTTGATACCTCTCTTGATTATATGGTAAATGCGGGATCGGATGGAATCGTTTGTCAAAATAATGAGATAGAAATTACATTGACGAATAATGTTCCTGGTCAGGATTTAACCGTAGAATGGAGTACGACAGGTTTAGTTAGCGGACAGGGTGAAAATCCTGCAATTTTCTCTTTCGATTCCGGTGGGGTTCAAACAATAGAATATCAAGTTGAAAATGAATTTGGTTGTAACGATTCTGGGAGTATTAATGTAGAGGTTTTTACATTCCCTATATTGGATATTGAGACGCCTTTGTTTATGTGTCCCGGAGATCAAGTAGAGTTAAACCCAAATGGTAATCCAGATTGGAATTATATGTGGTCTCCTAATGATCCCAATATTATAAGTGATCCAAGTTCCGCTAACCCGACAGTCTTTGACCTAAGCGATAACACTGTTTTTACTGTAACAGTCACAAATAATGACTTAGGTATTTGTATGTCAGAGGCGGGTGTTTTAGTAAACGCCGTTCCTCCAATAAATCTCAATGTACCAGCAGAATATGTGTATTGTGAAGGGGATACAGCAACAATTGAAGTAGCCTTCGATACTAATTCAGAAATACAATGGATTGATGAAGATGGTAATGTGGTTTTCGAAGGTAATCCTTTGGTTGTAGAAAACTTATCGCCTGGAACATATACTGTCCTTGCGACGGATGAATTTAATTGTACCGATCAGGGTCAAGTCGAGGTTATTTATTCTCCCGAAATAAATCTAGAATTATCTGTTGACGATAATTTTTATTGTGAAGGTGCAACTGTCATTCTAAATGGATCGACAAGTACTAATACGACCATAATTTGGTTAGATCAGAATGGAATTCAAATTGGAGAAGGAAGTTCTATTGAAGTCATGCCTGTTGGTGATCAAACATATTTAGCAATAGCTACAGATGAGATAGGGTGTATAGACGAATCCAGTATTTCACTATCACCTTATATACAGAATCTAGATGTAGAATTTGATGCGGTTCTTTGTGAGGGAGAAGAAGGAACAGCCGAATTAATATTATCTGACCCAGATATGGAAGTAACAATTGTTTGGTCTCCGTCAACCCCAATAACAAGTGGACAAGGCACTACAGAAATCAGTTATATTCTTTCTGAGTCTACAGATTTTTCTGTTGTTGTGACTAATGAAGCCGGATGCGAATGGAGTACCACTTTTAGTACTGCATTGTCCCAGTTTTCATCAGATATATTTGCGACCATAGATATGGATACAATTAATTTAGGTGAGTCCGTTCAATTAGAAACCAATAATGACGGAGACTATAATTATCAGTGGGAACCTTCAGATATTTTAGATTCGGATGACATTTATAATCCGGTAGGTACGCCGACGGATATGAATACCACTTTTACAGTAACAGTTACAAATACTGACGGCTGTACCGAAACCGCCTCAGTCGCCGTATCGGTAGTTCAACCATTGTGTGATGAAAGTGATGTTTTCGTACCAAATATGTTTTCACCAAATGGTGACGGTTTAAATGATACTTGGAGGATTGAATCTAACTTTATTGATGAAATGACCTTGATTGTGTACAGTAGATGGGGAGAAGAAGTATTTACTTCTAATAGCCAAGATTTAGAATGGGACGGCACGTTTGAAAACGAGGATTTGGAACCAGATGTTTTTGGATATTATTTACAAGTCAGATGTATAAATGGATTTGACTACAGCACTCAAGGGAATGTTACCATAATTAAATAATTTAATTTCTAATTGTTTAACAAAGGGTCTTCATAAATGAAGACCCTTTGTTGTATATGGAATTTAGGATGTAACTTTGCATTTAAAGAAATTAGAATGAGCAAAAAGGGTAGAGTTTTGGTAGCGATGAGTGGAGGAATAGACAGTACGGTTACTGCAATGATGATGCATGAACAGGGTTATGAAGTAGTCGGTATAACAATGAAAACATGGGACTATGCTAGTTCTGGCTCTTCAAAGAAAGAAACGGGGTGCTGCAGTTTAGATTCTATTAATGATGCGCGTGAGGTAGCTGTGCACATGGGATTTCATCACTTTATTATTGACATCAGAGAGGAGTTTGGTGATTATGTGATTGATAATTTTGTTGATGAATATATGGCTGGTAGAACTCCTAATCCATGTATTTTATGTAATACACATATTAAGTGGAGCGCGCTTTTAAAAAGAGCAGATGCAATGGATTGTGAATTTATTGCGACAGGTCATTACGCAAAGGTTAAACACCAAAAAAATAGATATTACATTTCCAAGGGCAAAGATGATCGAAAAGATCAAAGTTATGTGCTTTGGGGCTTAGATCAGGCTTGTCTCTCTAGGACTAAATTTCCTTTAGGCCCATACGATAAACCTGAAGTTCGTCAAATGGCAAAAGATTTTGGCTATGAGGCCTTGTCAAAAAAAGCCGAGAGTTATGAAATTTGTTTTGTACCTGATAACGATTACCGGAGGTTTCTTAAATCAAGGAAACCCGAAATCGAGAAACAATTGGATGGAGGAGAATTTCATGATGTCACTGGAAATATAATTGGTAAGCATTCTGGATACCCCTTTTATACAATTGGGCAAAGAAAGGGTTTGGGCCAAGCCTTCGGGGAACCCATGTATGTGACTGAAATATTGCCAGAAACCAATGTAGTTGTTTTAGGTAAACAGGATGATTTGATGAGAAATGGGATGGTAGTCGGTGGAGTTAACTCAATGAAATATGATTCGATCCCTAATAATGGCGAATTTCTTACGCAAATAAGATATAACGACCCAGGAGCTATGGCTGTTATAAAGAATATCGAGGTAGATGTTGTTGAAGTCGAATTTCAAGCCGAAGTAAAAGGAGTAGCACCCGGACAATCTGCAGTATTTTATGAAAATGATGATGTCATTGGAGGTGGAATTATACGTTCTTCATTAAAGTAGTGTATCTTTAGACATATACATTGTTTGTATAAATTATAAATAATTGAATTACAGTATTATGTATAATTTTAGAAGACATTTTTTAGCTGTATTTACACTTTTCTGTGTCATTATTCTCTTTTCATGTTCAGAAGAAAAAGAACAGAGAGGTGAAATTTCAGGAATGGAGTACTATCCTATCTCTCTTAACAAGTCATGGGTTTATCAGTCGGATTCTATTGTGTATAATAAGCAGACTTCATCCGTTGATACGTTTCAATCTTTAATCAAAGAGGAAGTTGTTGATAGCTTTTTAAATCCTCAAGGTGAAACGGTATTTATTATTGAGAGATTTTTTAAACGCGCTGAAAATGATCAATGGGAAGTTTCAGATGTATGGAGCAGTGTAGTT
Organism: Saprospiraceae bacterium; assembly: GCA_020630555.1. Classification (GTDB taxonomy): domain Bacteria; phylum Bacteroidota; class Bacteroidia; order Chitinophagales; family Saprospiraceae; genus JAHDCZ01. The sequence goes on along the minus strand of JAHDBE010000147.1, from coordinate 1,329 downwards.
AATAATACAGAAATTCGTAAGACTGAGGAGAATTTGACTTTCGTCAAATTAATCTTTCCAATTACCGATAATTCAAGATGGGATGGAAATGTATACATTGATGACAATACAGAGGTAAATGTGGGAGGTGAGACCTTAACGCCATATAAATATTGGGATTATAGAGTTGAGTCTACAAATGATATCTACCAGAATGAAACCCTTTTGTTTAATGAAGTTCTCTCTGTTTCTCAAGCAAGAGACTCTTCAGAAATTGAGCTGCGCTTTGCCACAGAAAAATATGTCAAGGATGTAGGTTTGGTTTACAAGATCCATCGCATTTTAGAAAGCCAATGCACTAATTGTCCAGGGCAAACTTGGGAAGAAAAGGCAGAAAAAGGTTACATACACACGTTAAAACTAATTTCTTACAATTAATTGATTGATCTTAAAGAAATAGGCCGTACTAGAAAATCCTTTGGAAAAGAAGGGGCCTTGCGAATTCAATTACATGATTTTGCAGAAGAATCGGATTTAAGTGGATTGTTTGTATTCATTGAGCGGATGGGCTGCCCAATTCCCTTTAAAATAGTTCAACACAACCTCGATGGAGAATGGATTAAAATAAATAAAATTGACTCGCCTAATGGTCTTACCGAGTTAAAGTCCAAATTACTTTATCTTGAAAAGCATGATTTTGAGCAACTAGGAATTGAAGAAAAACGTGATTCGGATTTTTCTAGATTAATTGGTGTAGATGTGTTTTTAGGGGATATAGAATTTAAAGTGGGACAACTATTGAGAATAGAAGAATTTCCGCACCAATTAATGGCAATTATTGAAAGAAATGGGCAAGAAATATTAATTCCTTTCCACTCAGATTTAATAATTAACGACTTTGAAATTGACAAAGTATTGATATTAGACCTGCCAATAGATATTGTTGAATTAAATACTCAGGAGTAACTCCTTGATATTCAGATGTTTTCAGATCTGAATTTATTACTATGATATGGTTGTCTAATGTCGCTTAAAGTCTTACTTTAGGGTCTCCAAAGGCCATAATCTCTATAATTAACTCCGAAATACTGTCGCTTTTTAACATTTTTAAAAAAAGCGTGATTTTGAATAGTGTATTGACTCTATTTTGTTGTCTTATTACGGAAACACAATTAAATTGAGGAGAGTTTTGTTTGTATTTGTATTAAGTCTCGTTGGCTGGCCAACGACGAACTACGCGCAATCGTACGAAGTCCGTACTATTGTGGGTATGACTTACTACCAAGGTGACCTATCTCCATTACCGGTTCAATTTAGTTTTTCTAAAGGACATCCTGCTGTTGGGTTTTC
>JAHDBE010000146.1 GCA_020630555.1 Saprospiraceae bacterium | reverse complement strand
ATCAGCCTTCCAAGCTGAGGGTCGCGGGTTCGAGTCTCGTCTCCCGCTCTATATTAAATTGGGCACAAAACGCATTTTAAGATTGCCAATGTAGCTCAGGGGTAGAGCACTTCCATGGTAAGGACGGGGTCGGGGGTTCAAATCCCTTCATTGGCTCTAAACCAATTGTAATAATTTATAACATTAAAACTGTAAAAACTTGTACTGATGGCTAAAGAAACGTTCCAACGTACCAAACCACACGTAAACATCGGAACCATAGGTCACGTGGACCATGGAAAAACAACATTGACAGCTGCGATTACGCACGTACTTTCTGAAGCTGGTCTTGCTGAGAAAAAAGATTATGATGCTATTGATGGTGCTCCTGAAGAAAAAGAAAGAGGGATCACGATTAATACTGCTCACGTTGAATATGAAACGGCGAATAGACATTATGCGCACGTTGATTGTCCAGGTCACGCCGATTACGTGAAGAACATGGTGACAGGTGCGGCTCAAATGGATGGTGCTATTCTTGTGGTTGCTGCGACAGATGGTCCAATGCCTCAAACAAGAGAGCATATCTTATTATGTAAGCAGGTTGGTGTTCCAAAAATCGTTGTATTCATGAACAAGGTTGACCTTGTTGATGATGCTGAGATGTTGGAATTGGTTGAAATGGAAGTGAGAGAATTGCTAGATCAATACGAATTTGACGGTGATGGTGCTGCCGTTGTCCAAGGTTCAGCATTGAAAGCTTTAGAAGGAGATGCAGGTGCTGTTGCAAAAATCAATGAATTGATGGCTGCAGTAGATGAGCAAGTTCCAGAACCAACAAGAGAGGTTGATAAACCTTTCTTAATGCCTATTGAAGATGTATTTTCTATTACAGGTAGAGGTACTGTTGCAACAGGTAGAATTGAAAGAGGCGTAATTAACACGGGTGATCCAGTAGAGATCGTTGGTATGATGAATGCAGATGAGAAGCCTTTAACTTCTACTATTACAGGTGTTGAAATGTTTAGAAAAATACTAGAAAGAGGAGAGGCTGGTGATAATGCTGGTCTACTTCTTAGAGGTATTGATAAAGCTGACATAAAAAGAGGTATGGTGATTTGTGCGCCTGCTTCGGTTAAGCCGCATTCACATTTCAAATGTGAGGTTTACGTATTAGGTAAAGATGAAGGTGGTAGACATACTCCTTTCTTCAACGGATATAGACCTCAGTTCTACTTCAGAACTACAGATGTAACTGGAGATTGTGTTCTTCCAGCAGGAGTAGAAATGGTTATGCCTGGAGATAACGTTAGTCTTGAAGTTAAATTGATTAACGCCATTGCCATGGAAAAAGGATTAAGGTTCGCAATTAGAGAGGGAGGAAGAACTGTTGGAGCAGGTCAGGTAACTGAAATTCTTGATTAAGCATAGGGTTCAAACCTTGCTTTTCAGGTAATACAATATAAATTAAGTGCCTCAATTTGAGGTACTTAATTTTCTAGTTTTATACAATTGGTTCGAGAAGTTCGAATCCAGTTCAGATTAATTTGAATTTGACAGACCATAGGGGAGTAGCTCAGTTGGTAGAGCGGCGGTCTCCAAAACCGTAGGCCGCGGGTTCGAATCCTGTCTCCCCTGCAGTTTGTTTTTAGTCAATTGAACCAAACTAAAAGTATTTGAATGAACGATATAGTTCTTTACATAAAAGAAAGTTACAACGAGTTAGTACATAAAGTAACTTGGCCTACGTTGCCGAACTTACTTAGTAGTACAAGGTTGGTTATTGTTGGATCAATCATTTTTGCCTTGGTGGTTTTTGTTTTTGACACAATTTCCAACAACATTTTGGATGTTATTTACAACTTATTTGGATAATAATGGAAGATCATTTAAATCCAGAAGAGTTAACTCCAGAGCAAGAAAATCTTGCAAATGAAACGCCAGTTGAACTAACTGACGAAGGCGAAACTACAGAAGAGATTGCAATTGATGAAAAAACAGTCTCATCTGAATCACAGGAAGAAGTGGTGCATGAAGAACCTGTTGAGAAGTTGACGATTGAAGATGTAATTCAAAAAGATGGTTGTGAAGAAAGTGCGGTTGAAGAAGTGCCAGTTGAAGTAAAGAAAAAACCAAAATCTGATAAAAGATGGTATTCTTTACGAGTGATCAGTGGAAAAGAAAAGAAAATAAAAGAACGAATTGAATTAGAGATTCAAAGGAACAAATGGACCTCTGTAGTGACTCAGGTTTTGGTTCCAAGTGAAAAGGTTTACAAAATTAGAGGGGGTAAAAAAGTTATTCTCGAAAGAAATATTTTGCCGGGTTATATTTTAGTAGAAGCGGTTGCCAAATCTTTTCGAGGAGAAATGATTACGGCTATTGCTAATATTCCTAATGTAATCCACTTTTTGGGAAGAAATCATCCGATACCTATGCATCAGGCAGAAGCCAATAGAATGTTAGGTAAAGTGGATGAATCTCAAGATACCAGTGCTGCAATGATAGAGCCATTCATTAACGGAGAAACTGTTAAGATTATGGATGGTCCGTTTAAAGATTTTGTGGGTGACATCAAAGAAGTAAACGAAGAAAAGAAGAAACTAAAAGTTATAGTAAAAATATTTGGAAGAGGTACGGAAGTGGAGTTGAACTTTATGCAAGTTGAAAAACAATCTTAAAAATTATAAAGCTTGAAAAATGGCTAAAGAAATAGATGGGTTTATAAAATTACAAGTTAGAGGAGGATCAGCGAATCCTGCTCCTCCTGTTGGTCCTGCACTTGGTGCAAAAGGTGTCAACATCATGGAGTTTTGTAAAAGATTTAATGCGAAAACAGAAGATTCAAGAGGTAAATTATTGCCGGTTGTTATTACTGTTTTTAAGGACAAGTCTTTTGAATTTATTATCAAGACAGCTCCAGCTGCAAACCAATTAATGGAAGTAGCCAAGTTAAAGAAAGGTTCTCCAGAATCAAATCGTCAAAAAGTGGGTAGTGTAACTTGGGATCAGGTTAAAGCTATTGCTGAAGATAAAATGGACGACTTAAACGCATACAAAATCGAATCTGCAATGAAAATGATTGCAGGTACGGCAAGATCTATGGGCTTAACTGTAAGTGGTCCAGCTCCTTGGGAACAAGCGAGTTCAGAAAATTAATTTACTAACGAGGGAGTCTTTTGTCAAAGACGTTTGAACCTCAAAATTTGTTAATAATGGCAAAACTTTCTAAAAAAAGAAAAGCAGCTGAGGCCAAAGTTGATCCAGATAAACTATACAATCTGGATGATGCAATGGCTTTGGTCAAAGAGGTGAATACCACCAAATTTGACTCATCAGTTGACTTGCATGTTCGCCTCGGAGTAGATCCAAGAAAGGCAGATCAGGCAATTAGAGGAACGGTTGTTCTTCCCAATGGTACTGGAAAAACCAAAAAAGTACTTGTATTGTGTACGCCCGATAAAGAGGATGAGGCAAAAGAAGCAGGTGCAGATTATTTTGGTTTAGAAGAGTACGTTCAAAAAATTCAACAAGGTTGGACTGATATCGATGTCATCATCGCTACGCCTAATGTAATGGCTCAGGTTGGTAAGGTTGGTAGAATATTAGGTCCAAGAGGTTTAATGCCTAATCCTAAAACAGGCACTGTTACCCCTAATGTTGGAAATGCAGTTAAAGACGTCAAAGGAGGAAAGGTAGAATTCCGAGTAGATAAATACGGAATTACCCATAATTCTGTAGGAAGGGTTTCGTTTACGGCAGAAAAATTAGCCGAAAACGCTAAAGAGGTATTAACGACGCTTTTGAGTCTCAAGCCTTCTTCAGCAAAAGGAATATATATGAAATCTGTGACGATTGCTTCTACAATGAGTCCAGGGATCAAAGTAGATCCATCATCACTTAATTAATTAACTGTTAATACTAAAGAAAATGACAAGAACAGAAAAAGCTTCTGCAATCGAACAGTTAAAAGAGAAATTTGGTAATTCTCAATTTTTCTACATTGCTGATTCATCAGCATTGACGGTGGATGCAGTAAATAAATTAAGAGCACTTTGTTTCGAAAAAGGAGTAGAAATGAAAGTGGTTAAAAATACTTTGGCAGTTAAAGCCTTAGATCAATTAGACGAAGGTGATAAGTTCACAGAATTGAAGAATGTCCTAAAAGGTCCTTCAACTTTGCTTTTTGCAGAAACTGCAAATGCACCTGCAAAACTTATCAAAGAATTTAGAAAATCACATGATAAACCAATCTTGAAGGCAGCGTTCATCGATAGTGATGTCTTTGTGGGCGATGATCAAGTTGATGGTTTAGCAGCATTAAAATCCAAAGAAGAATTAATTGGTGAAGTAATTGTATTGTTACAATCTCCAATTAAGAATGTTGTGGGCAGTTTGAAGAGTGGAGGATCCACAATATCTGGATTATTGAAGGCTCTAGAAAATAGAGCAAACTAATACTCTAAGGAGGGTATTAGCTGAGTAGGCTTCCAAGCGTTAACGCTACTCAATAAATAAATTTATTGATTAATTTTTAAAATCCATTTAACATGGCAGATTTAAAAGCATTAGCGGATTCATTAGTTAACCTTACAGTAAAAGAAGTAAGCGAGTTGGCAGACATACTTAAAGATGAGTATGGTATTGAGCCAGCAGCTGCTGCTGTTGCTGTTGCCGCTGGACCAGCCGGTGGAGGAGGCGGAGGTGCTGAAGAAAAATCAGCATTCGACGTTGTTCTCAACTCTGCAGGTGCTGCGAAATTGGCAGTAGTAAAAGAGGTTAAGAATTTGCTTGGCGTTGGCCTTAAAGAGGCAAAGGATCTTGTTGATGGCGCTCCTCAAGCTATAAAAGAGGGAGTTGCTAAAGACGAGGCCGAGTCTATTAAGGCGGCTTTAGAAGGTGCAGGTGCCGAAGTAGAATTGAAATAATAATTTCATTCTACGAATGTACATGACACTGGAAAACAAAATATATACACTTAGGACCATTGCTTCACAGCATTGGGCTTAGGTGTATTTTGTTTTTATTGAAATAGGATAGTAAGCTATTCTTGGTATTTAATCAATATAAAAACTATTTAGATGGCATCTAAAAAAGCTGATGTACAAACTCCGAAACGAGTTAATTTTGGAAAGATTCAATTGGCCGAGGCATATCCAGATTTACTGGAAATTCAATTAAAGTCTTTTCAAGAGTTTTTTCAATTAGAAACAACTCCAGAAAACAGAAATACCGAAGGACTATTCCGAGTTTTTCAAGAGAACTTTCCAATTACGGATGCAAGAAATATTTTCGTTCTTGAGTTTCTTGATTACTTTATAGATCCTCCACGATATAGTATTGAAGAGTGTAACCAGCGTGGTCTTACCTACAGCGTCCCCCTCAAGGCGAAGCTGAGATTGTCTTGTAATGATGAAGAGCACGTGGATTTTGAAACAATTGTACAGGATGTTTTCTTAGGGAATATTCCTTACATGACTCCTAAAGGAACCTTTGTAGTCAATGGTGCTGAAAGGGTTGTCGTGTCCCAATTGCACAGATCTCCTGGTGTATTTTTCTCTCAATCATTTCACCCCAATGGTTCGAAAATTTACTCTGCAAGAGTAATCCCATTTAAGGGTGCATGGATGGAATTTGCAACCGATATTAATACCGTAATGTATGCATATATCGATCGTAAAAAGAAATTTCCAGTTACCACCTTACTAAGGGCTATTGGTTTTGATTCCGATAAAGAAATATTAGAAATATTCGACCTCGCAGAAGAGATCAAAGCAGATAAGAAAAATTTAAAGAAGTCGGTAGGAAGAAAATTGGCTGCTAGGGTACTCAAGAAATGGAACGAAGACTTTGTGGATGAAGATACCGGAGAGGTAATTACCATCGAACGTAACGAGATAATCTTTGAACGAGACATAGAACTCGAAGAAGAGCATATTGAGCAAATACTAGAGGCTGACGTAGAAACAATTATACTTCAAAAGCAAGGAGTTGAGGATGATTTCTCAATTATCTACAATACGTTACAAAAAGATCCTTCAAGTTCGGAATTAGAAGCAGTAACGCATATCTACAGACAACTTAGAGGTACTGATCCACCTGATGAGGATACAGCGAGAGGAATCATTGATAAATTATTCTTTTCTGATAAACGTTATAACCTAGGTGAGGTTGGTAGATATAAGATAAACAAGAAACTTAAAAATGACGTAAGTCTCGAAACTTTGGTTTTGACCAAAGATGACATCATTGAAATAGTAAGATATCTAGTTCAATTGATTAATTCGAAGGCAGAACTGGATGATATTGATCACCTTAGCAACAGACGAATTAGAACAGTTGGAGAACAATTGTACGCGCAGTTTGGTGTTGGTTTAGCCAGAATGGCTAGAACTATTCGTGAGCGAATGAATGTGAGAGATAACGAGGTGTTTACTCCTATAGATTTGATTAATGCAAGAACACTTTCTTCTGTAATTAATTCATTCTTTGGAACATCGCAGTTGTCTCAATTTATGGATCAAACGAATCCTTTATCAGAGATCACTCACAAGAGAAGAATTTCTGCTCTTGGACCTGGAGGTTTATCAAGAGAAAGAGCGGGTTTTGAGGTTAGAGATGTTCATTATTCTCACTATGGAAGACTTTGTACCATTGAAACTCCCGAGGGACCAAACATTGGTTTGATTTCTACACTTTGTGTTCACGCCAAAGTAAATAAAATGGGTTTCTTAGAAACACCATATAGAAAGGTAAATAATGGTACTGTTGAGGTCAAGAAGGCGGAATACCTTTCTGCCGAAATGGAGGATTTTAAAAAGATTGCTCAAGCAAATGCCCCTATCAATGAGAAAGGAGCTTTCCTTACTGATAGGGTCAAATGTCGAGAGCATGGAGATTTTCCAGTTCTTGCTCCAATGGAAATAGAATACATGGATGTAGCTCCTAACCAAATTGTAGGGGTTTCTGCGTCATTGATCCCATTTCTTGAAAATGATGATGCTAACAGGGCTTTGATGGGTTCTAACATGCAGCGTCAGGCGGTCCCATTACTTAATCCTAAATCTCCAATTGTTGGAACTGGGATAGAGCAGAAAGTTGCTGAAGATTCAAGAATGATGATCAATGCCGAAGGACCAGGGGTTGTCGAATATGTTGATGCAAACGAAGTAATAATACGATATGATAGAAGTGAAGAGGAACAATTGGTTTCTTTCGAAGAAGACAGTAAGTCGTATAGCTTAACAAAATTTGTAAGAACCAATCAAGGTTCGTGTATCAATCTAAAACCACTGGTACAAGTTGGGGCTAGAGTGAAAAAGGGAAGTTTGCTTTGTGATGGTTACGCAACTGAGAAAGGTGAATTGGCCTTGGGTCAAAATCTTATGGTTGCCTTCATGCCTTGGAAAGGATATAATTTTGAGGATGCCATTGTTCTTTCAGAAAGAGTAGTTAGAGAAGATGTTTTTACTTCTCTTCACATACAGT
>JAHDBE010000145.1:4522-7546 GCA_020630555.1 Saprospiraceae bacterium | reverse complement strand
AATTAACCCTTCGGCGAAGTCAGCCATTTTTCTATCGGATTGATAAACCATTTCAAGTGTATTCTCGTCAGGTTTAGTTGAGTCAAAAGTAGGGAGTTGGGCGTCAGGATAAAGCTTTAAAACCTCCACATGGATATAGTTTTCAATTGATTCCAAGAAATCAAATGCATTATCAACTGCTTTAAAGAAATCTGGATATCCTTTCACGAAAGTGTCAAACAAATATTTCCCAAAAGTATTCAGTAGTACAGGTATTTCAATGTTTGTGTACTCGTGTAGTTTAAAAAGCAATTGTACAATTTCGGAATGATCGTAAGTTCCAACTGCGGTGTATACTCCTCCACTTGGCAATTCTGTATTGTCTAACAATTTATCAGCCATATCATCGCCAAACATTTTTTCGACCATCTCGAAAAACTCAGTAAATACAATTCCTTTCATTTGATTCGATTACATATTAGAAAAAGACCTCATACCAATTTACGGCTTATTTCGGTCATTTATCGAATGTCAAATACCAAAAATAGAAAACTAAAAAATAGGGTGTGAATGTGTAGCATTTTTGAGTCATCGATTAACAAAAAAACCAGCACATGAAAAATAATCACCTTTGCTTATTCGAAGTTCTTGCGGCTATGTTGCTAACCTTCAGTATGATGGCAACTCCCACGACCGACATCCTGAATATTTGGCTTCCGTACCAAATGGAGGGTAATGTGACTGCCTTTGAAACAACGAATTATGACCTACTGAATACTACAAATGCGGAAGAAGTTTTTTCTCTCGATTACAACAACGAGACTGAGACTGTCTTGACTCTTCATGCAAGTTTGACAAAGGGGGAGATGTATGATGAATATTCGCACACATACCTGAGATCTGAAGGGGCTCAAATTCTTGAAATATTTATAGAAGAGGTCGGTGATAATGAAATAATAGTTGCACTGTATGAAATGCCCAATGGACAGATGGTTTATGCATCTTGTTTTAGTTTATACATGAAGAACCCGGATCATGTAACGTTAGAATCTTTATGGGCTGAAGATGCCTACATCGGTTCAGAGAAGTATTTAAACTATGAATTAAGATCAACTTCTTTGGAGAGAATCCTAGAGTTAGTCAGTCACATGGTTGAACAAGCCGAAGATTTAAATGTGCTAAAAGAGCAACTTATAGAGCCTACTTTACCGTCTCTAGTTATGAGTGAAGTAAGCTATTCTAATCAAAATATATATAGTCGTTGGAAATCCACTTCTAGTACAGAGATTTCTGCATTAATAGAAGGGGAAACGCGAGTAACAGAACTAGAATCATATCCTATCATAACAGAAGAAAATTTAGATCTAAGTGATGGTTTGAAAAAGACCATTGAAACGGATGGACTGTATGATTGCATCATGAGAATATTTGTGGAAGATGATTTAGTAGATCAAGTATATGTTTCCGACGGGTCTTGGACTTCCGAAAATGCTGATTTAGAGATATTGACTGAAGATATTGAAGATGAGAATCTTACTCATTATATAGAACGACAAATCCAATTGACTCCGCTGGACCAAGATCCAGTAAAATTAGGCCGCACTCTGCTGCACGGGGGACAAGCTTATTTTCCTAGCGATGGAATGCATTTAGTAGCGCGATTAGAGGGTGTAGCTGAGTATAAACTCAGTCTGATCACAGATACAGGAACTTATGAAAGTTTTTGGATGGATTTAGATGGGAATCAAATCATTGATCTCACCCCTGATCAATTTATGATGAATGGCACGACTCTAAATGAATTTCCAGGTATTTATAGTGTGATTTTTGAGGTGAAAACATCACAGATGTTTGCCATCTCGGAGATGAGATTTGAGTATGTGGATTTAAGCTCCAGTGTAGAATACCTTTGGGCAGAGGCGGCTCTAATTTTTCCTAATCCTAGTCAAGGAGCATTTACGATAAAGACAAAAACAACCCTGCTACCCCAAACCATATCTATTCTAAATTCCGCAGGTCAAATTGTTGATAGTTCTTTTGTAGGGCGAAGAACATCTACGCATGTAGTATCAACTAATCTTCCTGCGGGTTTTTATTATTTAAAATATCAGCTAGGCAGTGAATATGTTTCAGAACCCATAACGATAATCGAATAGGTGATTGGTGTTTTTTAGTTTAATCGAAAAACTCCAGGGATAAGGTGTGGTTACCTTATCCCTTTTTTATGCTCGGGTTTCGATTAACTTTACGTCATGGAATGGCGACGATGTTTTACTCAGGCTAGAGTCGGTCAAAAATCTGGAACAAAGGATGCAAGGACACGCTACCAGAGAGATTTTGATCGATTAATTTTTTCTTCAGCGTTTAGGAGGCTACAATCGAAAACTCAAGTTTTTCCTTTGCCTGGAAGTACTTTTGTGCATAATCGTTTGACGCACTCTTTAGAGGTGTCTTCGGTAGGTCGATCACTAGGATCTATGGTGGGTAATTATTTGGCCCAGAATGAAATTGATAAAGAGGATCATTTAGCCCAGGAATTTTACAGGTTTGATTTGTCAAGTATCATAGCCTCCGGGTGTTTAGCACATGATATTGGAAATCCAGCATTTGGTCATTCAGGAGAGGATGCTATTTCGAATTACTTCATTCAGAATGAGCAAAATAAAATTTCAGGAAGTTCCCTTAGCAGTTATTTCTCAGAGGAGGAGTGGAAAGATTTAATCAAGTTTGAAGGTAATGCAAATGCTTTGCGTGTTTTGGCTCAAAACTTTTGCGGTAAAGCGGAAGGAGGTTTAGGTCTTACTATAACGACATTGGCCTCTATTTTTAAATACCCATGCAGTTCTTCAGAAATTGATCGTTCTAAGAAACATCGTAAAAAGTACAGTTACTTTCAGTCGGAGAAAGACATATTTAAAGAAATTGCAGAAACTCTTGAATTTAAGAAGGATGATGATGGCTCAAATGCTTTCAAAAGACACCCTTTTGTCTATCTAGTCGAAGCGGCAGATGATATTTGTTATCGAATTATAGATTTGGAGGATG
>JAHDBE010000145.1:2140-4422 GCA_020630555.1 Saprospiraceae bacterium | reverse complement strand
TATCTAGTCGAAGCGGCAGATGATATTTGTTATCGAATTATAGATTTGGAGGATGCACATCGATTGGGTATAGTTAATAAAAAAGAGATTGAACAACTTCTCTTTGGCGTCCTGGAAAACCTAAATGTTTCTAGCGGAGATATGGATAGAAACCATTCGGTTTATCAGAGTTTGAAAGATGATAATGCCGCTGTTTCATTTCTAAGAGCTAAGGCAATCGGTGAACTCGTCAAAGAATCTGCAGAGCATTTTGTGAATAATAGAAATCAGATTATAGACGGTACTTATGAAAGCACCCTTATTGATGATATTGAGAAAAATTGTCCAGCTTTAAATGAAATCGTGGATATTTCAGTAAAGCGTATATACAATCACGATTCAGTCATTGAAATAGAAATTGCTGGTTATAATGTATTAAGCGAGTTGTTAGGTATGTTTATTCCGGCAGTTTTGTTTGATGAGAAAACAGCATTTCATAAACAAATGCTCAAGTTGTTACCTTCTCAATATAATAGCCTGAACGCCGAGGAATCTGCCTATGAAAAAGTAATGCATGTAATCGATCACGTTTCGGCTATGACAGACATTTATGCCACAGATTTGTATCGAAAATTAAAGGGAATCGAGATATCAAAACACCGTTAAGGATTAAATAGCTCATCCCAATAAATCTCCCTCGTTTCTGGAAAGTAATTTCCATCACAGACTTGAGGTGAACTATGCATCATACTAATACAGGTTCCATCCGGATTGTCTGTGTCAAGATGACCTCTGTCAAGATAACAATGCCCTAATTCATGGAAAATTAAAAATTCTCTATCAATTTCACTTAAACCATCCCAGTATCCTCGATCAATAATTATTTCTTTACTGTTAGTGAAGCACTGGCCAAGAATAGAGTTATCCACTATTGTCCGAATCTCAGCGGTAATGTTTTTGGCTTCAAAGTCAATTTCAAAACCCCTTGCATCGCCAGCCTCTTTAAAAAGATCAAAATATTCTTGAAGATCGGGGTCAATAGCTCGTTCGGAATCATCCGAACAAGAAATCAAAAGACTCACGAATAATAACATGGCAATGCGCTTCATATAAACTGCTTTGTTAAGCTAACGCGAAGTTATCTGAATTGTTTTACACTTAAAAACATCCTTTGGTCGATGTATTGATGACGACAATGGATTTTTATGCAGAAATGGTCGTTCTAAACATTTTAGATTTGATATTATATAGTCAATATGATATCTTTATGATATCATTATAATAAACCAAATTTTCAATCATGAAAGAGAAAATCATTAAAGTAGGTTCAGGGTATTTGATGTTATTCGTTCAGTTTTTATTAATTCCAGCCTTTCTATTTGCACTCAGGACTTTAGATCGTACAGCTAATCCCTGGTTTGGCTTGTTAGCTGTCGTTTGTGTACTCAGTTTTATTTTTATTGTTGGGGGCTATTTGTTAATTTATCCTAATCAATCTGCCGTGTTAACCTTATTCGGGAAATATGTAGGTACTGTAAAAGATGAAGGCTTTAAATGGGTAAATCCTTTTTACAGAAAAAAGAAAATTTCCCTAAGAGCTCGAAACCTAAACGGAGATAAGATTAAAGTAAACGACCAACTAGGAAATCCTATTATTATCGCTGCCGTTGTTGTTTGGCGTGTATTGGATACAGCGCGAGCCGCTTTCGAAGTCGACGATTACGAAGATTATGTCAATGTCCAGAGTGAAGCAGCCGTGAGACAATTAGCAGGTAAATATCCGTACGACGCTTTTGATGATGATGAAAAAGACATATCCTTAAGAGACGGGGGAGATGTCGTAAATGAAGATCTCGAACATGCTTTATCCGAGAGATTAGATATGGCTGGAATTGAAGTCATTGAGGCACGTATCAGTCACCTGGCATACTCCTCAGAAATTGCTCAGGCTATGCTTCAACGCCAACAAGCCACCGCAATCGTCGCTGCAAGAATGAAAATTGTAGAAGGAGCTGTGAGTATGGTGGAAAACGCTTTGGAGCAGTTGTCCCAAAAAGAAATTATTGATATGGACGACGATAAGCGTGCAACGATGGTTAGTAATCTTATGGTGGTCTTATGTTCGGACAATAGTGCTACACCAGTTATTAACGCCGGAACACTTCATCAGTAATGAAAAAGAAGTCATTTGTTCTACGCATGGATCCAGCTTATTTTAAGGAGTTGGAAAAATGGGCTGCCGACGAGTTCCGCAGTCTCAATGGACAAATTGAATACCTGTTACATAAGGAGTTGAAATCGGC
>JAHDBE010000145.1:0-2040 GCA_020630555.1 Saprospiraceae bacterium | reverse complement strand
TTTACAATATCTCTTTAAGCACCCTCCAAACATTCTCCCTCACAATTTTCTGTCCCTCTGCATTAGGATGTTTGCCGTCCTGTAGATTTAAGTCTTCGATACCTGCTACACCATCTAAAAGAAACGGAATCAACTTTGCTCCATTGGCGGAAGCCAAATCAGGATAAATGGAGTTAAAGGCTTTAATATAGGGTTCGCCCATATTGGGTGCGGCTTGCATGCCTGCTAATACGATCTTTATATTTGGATTCTTATTCTTTACCTCATCGATAATCAATTGTAAATTCTTTCGAGTCTCCGAAACATCTAATCCTCGGAGCATGTCATTTGCCCCAAGTTCGAGCACAAAAACATCTATTTTCTGTTTCAGCACCCATTTTATCCTAGATAAACCACCCGCTGTTGTCTCCCCACTAAGACCTGCATTAATCACTTTGTAGTTCATTTCCAAAGAATCTAAAGTGTTCTGAATCAAAGAAGGAAAAGCATATTCTTCATCTAATCCGTAGCCAGCCGTTAGACTATTACCATAAAATAAAATGTACTGACTGTCATCGACTGTCTTAGTATCCTCGATGTTTGTCGATTTATTCTCTTCTTCAACAACTTCTTTCGGTTCTGCTTGTTTATTTTCACAGCTTACAAGAGCTAACGAAAAAATACAAATCAAAGCAACTAGTCTGGTCATCATCGGATTTTTATTCAATTAAAAGTATAATTCATTTCGCAGATTTTTGTTCAGCGAAGCTAACTAACACATATATGTCTGTACTCGAAGTCAATCAACTCACAAAGATATATTCTGGCAAAGAAAAGAACTTAACCGTTTTAAAAGAAGTCAGTTTTTCCTTAGAGCAAGGCGAACAACTTTCCATCGTCGGATCATCTGGAAGTGGAAAAACAACTTTACTAGGTTTGTGCGCTGGTTTAGATAGCCCATCAACAGGCTCGGTAAAGCTTTACGGTAAAGATTTGTCTAAGCTAAATGAAGATCAAAGAGCGGCCGTCAGAAATGATAATGTAGGTTTCATTTTTCAAAATTTTCAATTAATTCCGACGCTTACAGCTTTAGAGAATGTGATGATTCCGATGGAACTTAATGGCCTCGCAGGAGCCTCTAAAAAAGCGAAAGAACTTCTCACTCGAGTGGGACTAAAAGATAGATTTAATCATTACCCTACACAGTTATCTGGGGGTGAGCAACAACGGGTATCATTGGCAAGGGCGTTCTGTAACGATCCTAAAATCCTCTTTGCTGACGAACCCACAGGTAACTTAGACGAAGAGACGAGCCAACAGGTCGAAGCCTTACTTTTTGATCTGAATAAAGAACATAAAACAACTCTCGTTATTGTAACGCATGATCTCGATCTTGCCCAAAAAACAGAGCGGATTATAAAGCTCAAAGGTGGACAAATTATTTCTGATCAATTTACAAACCGCGTGTAATGAATTGGTCTTTTCTTTTTAAAACGGCCCTGAGAGATTCGCGAAAGCATAGACTTAAACTGCTCATGTTTATGTCGTCTATCGTTTTAGGAATTGCCGCATTGGTGGCCATAAATAGTTTTAACTATAACCTGGTGCGGGATATCGATAATCAGAGTGCGAGTCTCTTGGGAGCAGACATGGTTATCTCTGCCAATAAAAAAGCCGAAGAAAATATTATCCAATTGATGGATAGTTTGCCCGGAGAAAGATCTGTGGAGTTACAACTATTCTCCATGGCTTATATCTCTAAATCTGATGCTTCTCAGTTTGTTCAAATTAGAGGTCTAGAGGGAGAGTTTCCATATTATGGAAATTTAGTGACGACACCAGAATCCGCAGATCTTGACTTTCGTCAAAGTAAAGGTCTATTGGTCGAAGAGGGGTTGTTATTGCAACATAAATTAGAGGTGGGTGATTCCTTAAAATTGGGTCAGTTGAAAGCACCCATTATCGGGAGGTTGAAAAGTGCTTTTGGAAGTGTCGGATTAAGTTCAGGTATCGCCCCTTCAGTGTATATGTCTTCGGCTCTTTTGGACTCGACTGAACTTG
>JAHDBE010000144.1 GCA_020630555.1 Saprospiraceae bacterium | reverse complement strand
CCTAGAAAGTCTTTTGATGAAGAGGAATTACATGAACTTGCACAATCAATTAAAACCTATGGATTAATTCAACCATTAACCGTCAGATCATTAGGTGGTGATAAATATCAACTTATTGCAGGTGAGCGAAGATATAGAGCATCTAAAATCGCAGGAATAGAGTCAGTTCCAGTTTATTTCAGAGAAGTAAATGATCAGGAGCTTTTAGAAATGGCCCTTGTAGAAAATATACAAAGGTCAGAATTGAATGCCCTTGAAATTGCCATTTCTTATCAAAGATTAATTGATGAATGCCAACTAACACATGACATTTTAGCTCAAAGAGTCGGTAAGAAACGTTCAACAATTTCAAATTATACGAGATTACTTAAACTTCCTCCACCAATTCAGCAAGCCTTAAAAGGAAATTTAATTTCTATGGGACACGCGAGATCCCTAGCAGGAATAGATGATACAGGTTTACAACTTGTTGCATTTAATGAAACAGTTACAAAAAAACTTTCGGTAAGGGCATTAGAAAAATGGATTAAAATTCATGAGGATGGACCCCAAAATAATTCTTCTTCAGCAAGTTCAACGCAACTCCCTTCTGAATTGTCAAAGCTTAGAGATCAGCTTGCCCATAGGTTTGGAAGCAAGGTTATAATTAAGAGAAATAATAAAGGTAAAGGACAGATTCAATTTAGTTTTAATTCAGATGATCAATTGAATGACCTACTAGATACACTCTTGGACTAACGTAACAAAAAAAGAATTCGATTCGTTTGATTATTATGAGCACCCTAAGTAGATATACATTAATAAGTGTGGTGGTTACGTGCTTCCTTTTTATACCATTTGAAGCGTTGACGCAAGAAACAGTTGTGAATCCGGATACTACTCAACAGGTGTCTACTAAAAGAAATGGCTTTTTCGATATTTTTTCTGGAAAACCTGGGAAAGCAGCACTATTCTCCCTTTTGATTCCTGGTGGTGGACAAGCCTATAATAAAAGATATTGGAAAATTCCTATTGCCATTTCTATCGATGCCTACACCATGTATGTAGCCAGATTCTATCATAATTTGTATAACCAATACGACGCGGCTTTCAATACAATGTTAGTTGATCCCGATTTCACTTTTCGTGGCTTCACATCAGCTTCAGAATTAAAATTATATCGTGATGAATACCGACGTCGAATGGAATATGGATACGTTTACTTTGGCGTGGCTCACTTAGTTACTGTAATTGATGCTTTCGTTGATAGGCATCTAATGAATTTCGACATCAGTGAAGATCTAAGTTTCAATTTAATAAATGATAGCCTACCTCTTGCTTACGGCACAAACCCATTTTTAGGTGGAAGTTTTCGAATAAGCCTAAATAGTTCTAAAAAGAAACTTGAAGACTATACTTTAATTAATCCCTAATTCTTTTGCCATTTTCGAATGATGCCACATACGCGTTTGGATAATCCTTCTTAATTATTCCTTCTAAATACGCATTGGCTTCAATTTTGGTTTCAAATTGTCCGACTAAATAAAGAATGTTTTTATTCTTGGTAATAAAGGTCGAAACATCATTATGTTTCTTAAAAATTTCATGGGTCTCCTGAAGTGGGATATTTGTAAAATGAATAACGATTTTATGTCCGTTTAATAATTCATTCTTTTTTATCTCACTTTCCTCTATGGTTTGAGATACCATTTTCTCAAATTTAGCTTCTTCCACATCCACACTCTCTACTCTATTTTTAGACTCAATGACAGTCTCCTCAAGGACATCATGATCTTCGAACATAATATCTTCAGTAACATTTGAGTTTTCAATAACCGTTTCCTCACTTACATTATTATCCTCGAAAAAAGGCTCTTCATCCATTTTTTCTTTCTCATTCTTTGTTGCCTCTAGATTTTTAGATTCCTCTTTAATTTCCTTAACTGGAACTTCGACAATTTCTTGATTTGTCAGCTCCAGGATTAAGGCTTCCATCTGTTCATCCTTTTTCATTTGTGCCAAAGATTTAAACACATCCTCATCAGCTATATTTATAATCTCCAGTTCAGTTCGCCTATTTTCTTCATGTTCTTCATCCGTACAATCGACCCCATTTTGACATCGATTAATTATTTGGCTTTCGCCAAAACCCTTATAGTATATTCTGGACTTATCTAAATTTCCTTGATTTATTAGGTAATTCGCCGCAGATTTGGCTCTTCGCTCAGATAACTTCATATTTTGGTTTTCCTTACCTCGAGCATCCGTATGAGACCCTAACTGAACGGTTAATCTCGGATTATCTTTCAAGAAAGTGATGACCTTGTCTAATTCCACAGCTGCATCTGGTCTGATATTCGCTTTGTTAAAATCATAGTATATATTTTCTATGGTCATTTTCTTCCCTTGAAAAAGTCTATCTAACTCTACGTTTGCCAAAAGTGTTCCCATCTCATTTCCTTCAGTGAGGTTGTCGGAGACACCAGGCTGTAATTGGCCAATACCTTCAAAACACAAAATACATCCTTCTACATCTACAAAAGCCTCCATTCGTTTAGCTAAATACCCTTCTTTGCGAATTAATATGGTATAGTGATTTCCTTTATTCAATTTAACTTGAAAATCTGGCTCTGGATGGTCTTTTAATACCAATACTTCCTTCTTGGTAGTATTGTTGTAAACTTCTATCAAAGCGCCTTTAATGGCATCAACGACTAGGTTATCATCATCTCTTTTATTTGCAAGGGTAATTTCAAAGATATAGCCAGGAGCCCGCTTCATTTCCATTTTAATAAAAGTCGTTTTACTTCCCACTTCTACTTCCAATTCTTTAGTATGAAATAATTCTTTCGAGGCAACAACATTGTACATGCCTGATGTCGGTAACTCTGCAATGAAATGTCCATCCATATCCGAAAAAACTGTAGCGACAAGCTGCTTAGTATTTAAATTTATAACGTCTATCTGAACTTGATTCAGGTATCCTCGATTACCTGACTCAAAAGCGTATCCATCAATTTTTACCTGCGCTTTCGCGAATGTCAATGTAAGTAGGAAGAGAGTGACTATTCTTAATTTCATAACACGTATTTTGCGTTAATTTTGACGTGAAATTACATCGAAGTAGCGGAATCATATGAGAAATTTATATCATTTTAACAGGACTAACTCAAAAATGAAATGATGCGTATAGTTTTTATGGGAACCCCAGACTTTGCTGTTCCTTGTTTAGATATCTTATATAATTCCGGTTATAATATAGTCGGTGTAATCACCGCCACGGACAAATTAGGCGGTAGAGGCGGTAAAAAACTAATCCAATCTGCCGTAAAAAGATATGCTACAGAAAAAAACTTAAAAGTTCTCCAACCTAAAAACTTAAAATCACCAGATTTTATTGATGAGCTAAAAGAACTTAAAGCGGACCTTCAAGTCGTGGTTGCTTTTAGAATGCTACCTGAATTGGTGTGGGATATGCCTCGATTAGGAACCTATAATCTCCATGGCTCTTTGTTGCCCAAGTATAGAGGTGCTGCGCCAATTAATTGGGCCATAATAAATGGCGAGTTAGAAACAGGGGTAACCGTATTTAAACTAAAGCACAAAATTGACACTGGCGACGTTTTACTCCAAGAGTCTTTTAAAATTAGGCCTTGGGATAATGCCGGTACTGTCCATAATAAAATGATGCATCTAGGAGCCAAAGTATTGTTGGAGGCCATTCAGCTAATTGAGAATGACAGCTGTGAGTTTTATGCGCAAGATGATACTAAAGTCACCAAAGCTCCTAAAATTTACCATGAAGATTGTCAAGTAAACACCGGTTCCGAGGTTATTCTTGAGCACAATAAAGTTCGAGGTCTTAGTCCCTATCCTACCGCCTGGTCGATGTTAAATGGTAAAAAAATCAAAATCTTCCAAACAGACTACGAGTTAGATACAAACACAATTCCAGGTCAATGGGAAACGAATAACAAAACATTCCTGAAGCTACATTGCAAGGATGGTAAATTAGTTATACAAGATTTGCAACTTGCAGGTAAGAAAAGAATGAAGGTGTCAGAATTTTTAAACGGTTTTTCGATTATAAACTGACTTGCATTACTTTACTAAGTTCTTCAAAAACACGCTTAACCAATTGAACATCCGGTAAAACATTGTTCGCTTCGGTATATTCAATTTGATTCTTTAAAAACTGAACATCCTCGGTCATTCCGGCATGGAGAAGGTAAAAATAACTGAGCATACTGATCGACATAGCAACCAGCCAAAACATCTTTTTCGATTTGCTTGCTTTCATTGTAGTAGTGTAGTAGTAGTTAGGGCTGCCAAAAAGGCTAGTCAGCATTCTGACATTTACATGACATACTTATAACGTCAAGTTTTCAATGAAAGTTACACTGTAACCAATTTTTTTATCAAAATTTCGGAATCGCCTCTATGAGGCTAGCTGTATAGGCTGATTGGGGATTTTCTAATATTTCTTTTGGATACCCCTTTTCCATTAATTCACCGTCTTTCATGACCGCAATTCGATCACTCATAAAGCGTACTACAGACATGTCATGAGAAATAAACAAATAACTCAGACCTAGTTCTTCCTGTAAATCCTTTAAAAGATTTAAAACTTGAGCCTGCACCGACACATCTAAGGCGGAAACGCACTCATCACACACTATGAATTGAGGCTCAACGGCTAAAGTTCTCGCAATACTTATTCTCTGTCTTTGTCCCCCACTGAATTCATGAGGGAATCGATTATACGAATTTGATGAAAGTCCAACCTTGTCTAATAATTTTGTGACCTGCTTTTTTCTTTCAAATGCACTGCCATGAAGTCCATGAACAATCATAGGCTCTAAAATTGCTTCCCCGATTCGTAATCTTGGATTTAAAGAGGCAAACGGATTTTGGAATATGATCTGCATTCTTTTTCTCAAAAATTTGAGATCCTTTTTTGAAGCATTTAATACATCTATTCCATCATAGATCACTTTCCCTTCAAATGGCTCAATTAACCTTAAAATAGACATACCAAGCGTACTCTTCCCAGATCCCGATTCTCCCACGAGACCTAAAGTTTCACCCTTATGAATCTTTAAATTCATTTTATGTACTGCCTTAACATATGAGATAGGTTTTCCATACCAATTTCGCTTCGAAACATAGCGGGTTGAAAGTTCGCTCACATTGAGTAATTCCTCTTTAAATATCTTTTGCGGTGATGTTTTGTATTGAAATTCTTGATCGCCATTTTGAGCGAAATCTGCTATCGTTGGTAATCTATCCACAGATCTGTTAAGAGGAGGGCGACATGCAATGAGTCCCTTAGTATACGGATCTTTAGGCTTGTTAAACACATCTTCGATTAATCCTTGTTCAAGAATTTCTCCATCTTTCATAACTACTACTCTATCCGCCATTTTACGCACTACGGCTAAATCGTGAGAAATGAAAATTACAGACATCTGAAAATCGGTCTGTAATTTTTTTATTAAGTTGAGAATCTTCAATTGAACAGTGACATCAAGTGCCGTCGTAGGTTCGTCAGCAATTAACAATTTAGGTCCACAGGACAAAGCCATAGCGATCATAATGCGCTGAATCTGCCCCCCACTTAATTGATGAGGATATGAATTATAAATTCTTGGGGGATCAGGAAGACCTACTAATTCAAAAAGTTCTAATACATGACTTCTTGCTTCTGTTTTGTTTTTTGATGTATGTAGCAAAATCGATTCACGAACTTGATTTCCGCACCGATGAGTAGGATTTAATGAGCTTAAAGGATTTTGAAAAATCATACTTATTTCAGAACCTCTAACATTCCTTATTTCCTTAGAGTTTAAGGTATACAGATTAACATTTCCATGATGTGATTCAAAATTACAAGAAAGGACTTCTGTTTTAGCAGGAGGTTCAGGAAGAAGTTGTAATAAAGAAAGACAACTAACTGATTTTCCAGATCCGGATTCACCTACAATACCTAAAATCTCCCCTTTGTTTACATTAAAATCAATTCCGTGTACAATCTGATTCGTTTCATTTTCGTTTTTGAAACTTATTCTTAGTCCTTCTACATCGAGTATTTTTGCCATTTCAGACGCCTTATATCAGTAAATTTAATATATATCTTCTGCTCGTTAAGAATATATTAATGATTGTATCTTTTATGGATTTACTTGTTTGTCATTCGTCTTAAGAACATTCAACTTTATGTTATGAACCTTTTGAAGAGAATATTTAAGTTTTTGTTGGGTCTGTTATTGGCATTAATCCTCATTTTGGTGGCTATCCCCTACTTTTTTAAAGACGATCTAGTTGAAATCATTAAAGACGAGGCCAATCTTTACTTAACTGGTGAATTGGAGTTTTCTGACATCGATTTAAGTTTACTAAGTAGTTTCCCAGATTTGCAAATCGAGATTAAAGATGTAAGTATTTCCGGTAGTCCCCCTTTTAAAACATCCACATTGGCGAAAGCCAAAAAAATACTTTTAAACTTCGATTTAATTTCTGCATTAAAATCCTCAGAAGCACATTCAATAAATGAGTTCACTGTTCAAAACGGAGTTTTCAATATTCAGATAGATGGCGAAAATTCAAATTATAACATTCTAAAATCTTCTTCAGATTCAGGCGACTCTAATAATCTAGAATTAAAAATTAAGAAATATGCCTTTGAAGATTGCCAATTGACTTACAGTGATAATCAATTTACGGATTTTAGAATGGATTCGTTTAATCACTTAGGATCTGCTGATATTCTAGGTGATCAGATTAGAGTGTATACAAAAACGACTTCCAATTTAAGTCTTAGAAACGAAGGTATTCGATACCTAAAAGATGCCAAGTTGATTTCTAATCTTGATCTTATCTTTTATCCTAATTCAAATAGGATACTCTTAGATAAAAATGATATTCAACTAAACGATCTTAATAGCTCTATAACGGGAGAAATAATTAGCGAAGAGGACATAAATATTGATCTTAGATTTGAATCCAAGGAAAGTTCGACTAAAAGTATATTGTCTTTAATTCCTGGCGTGTATACTAGAAACTATCATGATATTCAAAGTGAAGGAAAGGCAAGTTTTAATGGAATGCTATTAGGCGTTTTTAATGCCAATAAAGACTTATATCCAGAGTTCAGAGTAGAAGGCAAAATAAAGGATGGCGCTATTTCGAGGAAAAACACCTCCAGTCGCATAACTGAGTTAAACACAGAATTCTCGCTTAGCTCAGGGAAGAATAGGAGAAATTTAAACTTAAATGTTCCTTCATTTCGTATGCAAGTTGATGAAAGTGAATTGGAAGCAAAGTTTTTGGTGTCAAATCTTGAGAGCGATCCTTTATTTGAAGGAAATATAAACGGATTAATAGAGTTATCACATTTTAATGATCTCTTCCTTTCTGAAGAAATAGATCTGAAAGGATTACTAGATACAGATCTCGATTTAAGAGCCAGAGAAAGTCAGATAACGAATAAGACAGGCTGTTCAATTCAATGGAGATTTCGCTTTATCTAATTATTCTTTCTCAGATGAAGATTTTTTGCTTTACGCAAAGAATCTCTC
>JAHDBE010000143.1:1409-7612 GCA_020630555.1 Saprospiraceae bacterium | reverse complement strand
CCTTCGATTAGTTCAAATGAGCTTTCGATCAAAACGCGACCTAATGCATCTGAGATTCGAACCTCGCTTTTACCATTCATATTTGAGCGAAAACCAATCGTGCACATGCCAGCAGTTGGGTTAGGGAAGGCTTGACTTGATCCCGACCATGAAAAATTTCTTGTTGATTGATCGAAGAAAGCTGAACGAATGAGTACCTCACTTGATTCTTCGTGTTACTGTCTTTTTTGAATAGACTTAAATTTAGTTTTATATCTTTCGATTCATCCGATAATGAAACACTAACACGAGGTTGCTCCGACCATTCGGATATTGACGATTTTACAAGAACAACTTCTAAGTTTCCTTCGCCAGCCGCTGAAAAGTTAAAACTATTAAATGGGTTCAGAGATACTGGGTCAAATTTGGCATTTAGTGATCTATAAACACTGAAGTTCGTAACGTCTGTGTTTGTAACGAGTACATCACGCTCAAGCATTAAATGATCTCCTTCTGTATCTATGAATGTGGTGTTAGGCAGGGATTCAAATTGGGCATCAGAAGCATCATTAATATCTAAGCCCCATGTGCCATCCGAAAAGAATAGGTCATCAGGAGTTTCGTTTTCATCATAAAACATCCTAAATCCGGTGTTGTGTAAAGGCGGTAAATCCAAAATTATTTTTTGTGAATATCCTTCCTCTAGACTTTCGTCAATGCTTAAGCCGACCATTGAAGAAGTTTCCGTTTCGGCCAATCCTCCCTCAATTGAAATGGATTGATAGTTGGCTTTGTTTTTTAAGTGTAAAGTGAGCTTTTCGTTTTTGTACTCTCCTTGAGTCACAAATAGTTTAGGAGCTGGCGAACATATAGTAGCACTGATGGGTTTGTACGTATTCAATAGCGTTAAGGTTTCTTCAGCGAGAGCAATAAGGTCTGTGTAGTTATTTGCCCAGATTTGAAAATTAAGTATTTGATCAGCATTTGGATATCTATCAAGATTCCAGTGAGAATGAATCGCTAATTCTTCTCCATTGGCGAAAGCCGAAAAAGATAAAGCATATTCAACATTGTTGTTTTTTTGAGAAAATTCAGTGACGATAAATTCGTGACCATTGAGTAGTAGATCCGAAATGTCTCTAATTACTCCACCGCCAAGTCTATCACATATGTACTTAGTATGTTCGTAAACAGACTCTTCAGTTTCTAAAGCCAAGACAGATCCGATACGTCTGTTTTCTTTGAATACGTCCATTGAGTATACTGAATTTGCGTTTGTTATATCCGTTAAATGGATAGGTGTAGATTCGAAGAATTCTGCGTTTTCAATAGCCTGCATTGGCATGAGTTGTTTCAGGAGATCAAGGTCTCTTTCTACTACATTGTTAAAAGTACCGTATGACGGGCTTAATTCTAATTTCTCAAGATCTGCCTTTCTAAGATCTTTTTTAACTCCAGTTTTTGTACGATTAAACTGAACTTGAGTAATCAGTTGAGCAAGACGATTGTTACTCTCTAAACCACCACCATTTCCTGATCCTGACTCACATTCTGGATCAGCATCATCGATCAATCCGTCACCGTCATCATCAATTCCGTTGTCACAGATTTCGTAGCAGCCAGAAACAATAGCGCATTCTGGATCATCACAATCCACCAATCCATCATTGTCATCATCAATGCCATTAAAGCAAATTTCAGTTATGCATACGTTGTCTTGACCACAATCAGGATCTGCACAATCTATTAGTCCATCGCCATCATCATCAATCCCATTATCACAAGAACTTTCAAAGGGAGGAGGAGCGATAATGCAGTTAAAACCATCGTTTGTGCTTAGGTTTCCTGTGCCGTTAATCACTAAGGTTGTTGTTAAGTTTGTGGTAAGCACTTTAAATATTTTACCAGAGCTGTTATTGTAGACAAAGATAGTTCCATCACCACTTGCCCAAGCTGCGCCATATCCACCAGATTCATTGTTTATTTCTCCTGATAAGTTGAAGATGTTTGTTGTTTCGGTTATCGGATCTATTTCTACTAGAGTGTTATTTCCTTTCACACCATAAAATTTATTACTTACCACATTGTATGCAATGTCGGCCACTCCAGGGAAGGGTATCCCTGTTGTGACATAGCTTAATGGACTCGCTTTCATGTCCACTTTAATTAAATTTGATCCACTTCGCCCTAGGTATAGTACGCCATTGTCGTCGGCCCCTCCCACGTAGTAAATACCTCCAGAAGGAAGGGTTAGTCCCATATCTGTGACACTTCCGTCATTATTCAATCTCCCGAGCTTCTGTACACCATTGATTACAGAAGGGGCATAAACATGACCATCTAGTGTGTTAAAGCATTGTCCGTTTATTTGAGATGCTCCTGTAATGGATCCAATCACTGTATAAGATCCAGTATAAGGGTCTAATAATACTAAGGTCGAATTACTATGTACTTGGTAGTAATTTGGGTCACAGACAAAGCAACTTATGTCACCCGAACAATCAGGGTCATAACAATCGACGAGACCGTCATTGTCATCATCGATTCCATTATCGCATATTTCTGCTTGAGATAATGCAGCATCCACCATTACTAAATGGAATATTAAAGTAAATAGGCTAAGTGTAAAAAGTTTCATCGTTCATTATTTTATAGCACAAATATGGCAGTGCTCTGAGGATGAAAACTTAATACTTCGAAGTTTGGTTAGAAAGTTTCGATTTTTGGTAAAATAAGCAGTTTAAGAGTAGGACTCATGTTAATCGATTATTACTAGTTTTTTGGCAGTCACGAGTTTTTGATTGCTTTTTAATCGAAATAACGCGGAATATATTCCTGATTTTAAATCACTTAAATTGATTTCGCTATTAGAAAATGCAGGGATGTGCATCAGGCTTACCCGTCTGTTATTCATGTCGTATATTTCAAGTAGAATAGGTTCTGAATAATTCCAATCTAATAGCACGACTCCTCGAGAAGGATTAGGAAAGATATTTAAGGAGGAAGTCGGGAGGTCTTCTGACAGAGATACAAATTCTGCGCAATTTCCTTTCATGTTATCATCTAACCATGATAAGCGGTCGGAAAGCCAATCCTTCAAAAAGGATATTTCTTCGGTATAATCCTGTCCAACAAAAGAGTTTGGCCAAATGTAATTTCCTAATATAGACCAACGTTCGAAGTTGCGATCTATGGCAGTACCCATAAAAGCCACATTGTCATCAATAAATTGCATAAGGCTATCGGTTTGGAAAGGCCCTTGTCGAAGTTCTTTCCACCGACAATCACTTAAATGTTGAATATTTGGAACATCTAATAATTTTCTTGCCCAGAATGGATGCCAACTCCCACAGTCCGAAAATTCATAGGACCATCCCTCTGGGGCTGGTGAGCATGAAAAATCAAAATTTCCATAACCCAAATTAAAATCCCAAAGGGGCCCAAAATGTAGTTTTCCGCCTTTACTGTCTTTGTCTTTATACATATAAAAGCTCAACTTGAAAGCGTCTATATGTTTACTTATCTCTGTTACTAGAAAATAATCGACTAAAGAATGGACGTTTATGTACTCTTCATATAACTGGATATAATTTGTACCTGCCATGGCCGATTCAAAATCGTACAAATAATCCATGATGTAGTTTCGTTGGTTAAAAATGATTTCTTCACTTTGAGGATCTACGTAGGCCATGAATTTGTAATCCGGAAAATTAGAATTCCATCCAAGTCCAGGAATATTCATGTCGTTTCTATCGGCTTTAATGATGTAGCCACCAGTTAATTCATCCCCCTCATTATCGACTTCCGTCAATTTGGAAATGTCCACGCGATTATTATCTTGCTTGATTTTTTCAATAAGTACGTAGATTCCTTCATAGTTTTCATTAATAAAAACTTCGCATAATCTAGCTCTAGGTGTATACCAGCCTGTCTTTTCTCCAAGGTGAAAACTAATGACATTACGCAAAAGTGATTTATCTGAATAAGGCCCATGAAGTACCCAGTCATTTTCTTCTGGCATGCCAAGGAGTTCGACGTTGTTGTTTGAACCATCAGCATTTCTGGTTTCAAAACCATAGCCTTTTTTATCAAAAAGCTGAGAGGAGGTGCCCCGGATTTCGATACCAATAAGACCGTCATATTCATTGAAATCATCTAGGGTAGAATTCCATGTATTTATATCATTATTTATTACCCCTAGGTGGGCTGTGATTTTTGGTT
Organism: Saprospiraceae bacterium; assembly: GCA_020630555.1. GTDB lineage: Bacteria > Bacteroidota > Bacteroidia > Chitinophagales > Saprospiraceae > JAHDCZ01. Next base: position 3,412 of record JAHDBE010000143.1, on the reverse strand, counting down.
CGTCCATGATTTCCTCATCGATGGGCGTTGATATTTTTAATATGGGAAGGCGAGTTTCAAATACGGAGTTGTCAAACCAATTTGGAGTGTCTCCGTAGTTTTGAGAAGTGTTGTTTATTCCAAACGACAAGAAAAAATTACTACTTAAATCTGAAGAGTTTGTATTGTGATTGTGAACTTGAATCGATAGAATGTTTTCTCCATTGTTTAGATGTTCTTTGCCAATTGGAAAGGCCAGGGGTGGGATGCCCTGAAATAGGCGTGCCTCTACATACTCAGGAGTAGTCTCATTGTATGGTACCGGAATGTTGGCAGATCCGAGATTTTGTCTGGCGATTTCAATTCCATTTAGGTAAGCCACAAACCCATCATCAAAATCAGCATGTAACACAATCCGACTTATGGCGTCTAAGTCTACGACAGTGAATTTTTTTCTTAAGTAAATTGAAAAAATATCTTCCAGAATGGTGTTGTCGTCATTATCTCCATAGCCAAATCCACCTTGACCTGAAGACCAATTATCATCGTTATAAAATATCTCAATCCAATTCTCCGTGATCTCTGGTGAACCGATTTTATATTTCCATAAATCATTATTGTATACTACAGTCTCCCAGTGATTAATTTCTTGCGAAAGGAGGATCAATGAGAGGGTAGTTAAACAAAGTGTAAGTACAGTTCGGGTGCTAAACATTCCGAAAGATAAATGAGACCAAAGTAATTTGTGAAAAAAAACCACTGTTTTCAAATAAGAGATATAATTGTCGTATACCATTACTCAATTGGTAAGGCCATGTTAGACCTTTTTAAATTTAAAAGTTGAGTCATAAGCTCAGAGAATTTTCTGAAATTTTAAGAAAAGTAATTTCAAGTTTTGAAATAGCGATTTTTACTTAATTATTTAATGGCAAAAACATGTTTAGATAAATCATGTTGTTTCTATATGGAAGCCCTTCTCATGTTGTTCGTTTTATCGGTAGGAATAAATGTATTCATGTTTACGTTTGCTTATTTTTTTCAAACAGATAAGCTCACAGACATAAGTTTTACTTTGACCATTTTAAGCTTAGCCGCTTTTAAGTTTTTTAGTAATACACAAAGTTTTTACACGACCGTTTTATTTGTATTAGTCGGCCTTTGGGCGATTCGTTTGGGTGGATATTTATTTTACCGGGTACATAAAATGAAGAGAGATGATCGCTTCGATGATTTCCGATCAAGTTTCTTTAGCTTTTTTGGTTTTTGGTTTGTGCAAGGGATTTCTTGCGCGATAATGGTTCTTCCCCTTTATTTTGTTTTTGATTCTTTCACTTTCGTGAATGGAAATGTGTTTTGGATAGGAACTGGAATTGCCGTTTTGGGATTTGCGATCGAAGCGCTTGCAGATTATCAAAAGTTTTCCTTCAAAAAAAGGAATCCGTCAAAGTTTATGAAGAGTGGCCTATGGTCTGTGGTTAGACATCCAAATTATACGGGTGAACTAGCCTTTTGGTGGGGGCTATTTATAGCCTCTTTAGGTATGTCAGTTCCTGTGTGGACCATAATATCACCCTTGTGGATTACACTATTAATCTTGAAATTTAGTGGGATTCCTCCATTGTTAAGAAAGTGGAAAAGAAATTATGGAGACGATCCAGAATTTAATGCCTATTTAAAAAGCACGGCAAAGTTGATTCCTAGTCTATACTAAATCGCTTAAAGTATATTAAGGCTTTTTAATAAAGTTGGTTTATGTGCACGGCTAATAGGTATGACCTTTTTGTCAATTACGAGTGTGTTGTCTTCGATGTCTTTGATATAGTCGAGATTGACTATGTAAGATCTGTGAACCTTAAAAAATCGTGGATAACTTAAACGGGCGTCAATGGATTTTAACGCGCCATGAATTACATAGTTACCATTTGATGTAATGACTTTAATGTAGTCTCCGACATTTTCAAAATACAAAACATCCGAGTATGGTACTCTAATTAGTTTACCATCGGATTTAAGATACATTTCTT
>JAHDBE010000143.1:0-1399 GCA_020630555.1 Saprospiraceae bacterium | reverse complement strand
TTGCACTATGAATGGCTACGGCGTCCAGTTGCTGTGCACGATCCATAGCCTTTTCTACGGCTTTAGTGAATCTGGGTTGTAAAATTGGTTTTTTTAAAAAATCGGTTACCTCGTATTCATAAGCTTCGAATGCATACTCTTTGTTAGATGTAGTAAAAATAACCTGAGGTAAAATTTCTAAACGCTCCAATAATTCAATTCCTGAGATTCCAGGCATTTCAATATCTAGAAAAATTAAATCGACACTTTGTGTTTTTAAATAACTTAAACTGTCTTCTGCATTTTCAAAAGCCTCTAGTAATACAAGATCTTCATGTTTCTGGCAGAGTCTAGATAGACTTGTGCGTGCCATGACTTCATCTTCGACTATAATGCAATTAAGCTGATTTATCATTTTGCAATTGCTTTTTCAAGTTTTAAGATCTCTGATTTAATGATTTCGATAGATTCGGGCATTTGTACAGAAAGCTTTTCGTAAATGGATTTTATTTTTTCGATATCTTTTAATCGGGCCGCGTCCTCTAAGGTTTGTAATTCATTACTTATCCATTTTAGCCCGACCATTGTGTATGTCGGTTTTATTTTATGTGAATTCGAATGCAAAGCCTCATAATCTTCTGATTGTACATATTTAGATAAGGAATTGAAAGTCTCAGGAGTACTTGACATGAAAGCTTCAAACATATCTTTAGCATAGTCTAAGTCATCTTCATACATTGATTCCAGATAAGCTTTGTCTAGTTTTGAGTGAAAAGAAAAATTTCCGTCTTCCACATAATCTTTGTCTAAAATCTCATTATGTGTTATGTATTTATCAATGATCTCAGATAACTGCGCTGGGTTAAAAGGTTTAGATAAAAACTCAGACATTCCAAGAGCTAGTGCTTCTTGTTTTTTAGAAAGCAAGGTCGATGCCGTTAAAGCGACAATGGGGGCGTTTTTGTTTGGTCCATCTCCATTACGGATGTTGTTTGTGGCTTCGTAGCCCGTCATAAGAGGCATCTGAAGGTCCATGAAAATCATAGAATACGCTTTCGTTTTAGCTAAATTCCAACCCTCTAAACCATTATGTGCAAGGTCGTACTTTAGTTTCCATTTGTCTAAAAGTTTTGTGATATACCTTTGATTCATCGGATTGTCCTCTACGACTAAGACGGGCATAGTCTGATTAGAATAGATTTTATTTACAAAAGCATTTATTTCTTGGGCTTCTGCTTTAATTCCAGAATTTTTAAATTCCAATTCAAAGGACATTTCTGTGCCTTTATCTACTTCTGATTTTACTTGGATTTGACCGCCTAAGAGTTCTATTAGTTTTTTAGTGATAGCAAGACCAAGTCCTGTCCCCCCGTAATCTTCTTGAATCTTCCTACTGGCTTGTTTGAATTGCTCGAATATT
>JAHDBE010000142.1:703-7616 GCA_020630555.1 Saprospiraceae bacterium | reverse complement strand
TTCTCTTATGAGTAGAGATCTTATGTCGTTTTCTTTTTTTACCGCAAGGCATATATATATCTTTTTATGAATTATTATTTAAATCGTTACATCTTTTAGACATTTCTAAGGCAGAGGAGTTTTCAAGTTTTTGATAAACCTCTGCAAGTAAGCAAACGCCCGTTTTATTATTTGGTTCCAATTCTATCACTTTTTCCAATCTTTGTGCCGCTTTTTCAAATTGGTTCGTTCTCATTCCAAGTCGAGCCAGTTGAAGAAGGACCCCAGTATTGTCCGGGTGATTTTTATTAAGACCCAATAGCATTTGGATTCCTTTCATTGGATTGTCTTGAGGCGGCATGTCTACGTAACAAATAGCTTGATTGATTCGATGATCTACATTATCTGGCTCAATCGAAATAGCATTTTCAAAACATTTAAGTGCTCGTCCTTGACAATAGGTTCTTAATTTTTCTTCTTCAGCACGCTGAATACCTAGGGCATAGGTTGTTCCGGCAATGGACCAACTTTCCGCACTTTCAGTCATTTCGGCAATTTCTTCAGCATAATGACCGCTTAGAGCTTGATTACCCGAAGAAAACCACTGCGAAGAAATTTTCTTAAGAACTTCAACTTTCTCTTCGTCCGTTTCAACCTGAGACATTTGAACGTGATACGCGTCGATCATATCTCTGTCAGTTTTTGACAATTTGGGTTTTGCTTCGTTTAGAAGAGTCTGGAATCCTGTTGTTTCAATAGTATTAGCTCGTGACGTTTCAGCGAGCTGCATATCTTTTGGCTTTGTATCACAACCAAAGTATAAAATCAGAAAGAGGGCAGAAACCAGTCCAATCGAAATCCACTGAATTCTACTCACACCTCCCATGATTAATCATTTTTTTCTTCATCAGGTAATTCGGACACATTTTCCTTAACCTGATCAACGAAGATTTTAGCTGGTTTGAATGCTGGGATGTAGTGTTCTGGAATTTCGATAGCCACATTTTTCTTGATGTGTCTGCCTATTTTCTTCGCACGTTTTTTTATGACAAAAGAACCAAAACCACGAATGTATACATTCTCTCCTGTGGACAAGGACCCTTTCACTTCTTTAAACAACATTTCGAGAGTTACTAGAACGTCAACCTTAGGAACGCCAGTTTTCTCAGAGATGGATGCAACCAGATCAGCTTTTCTCATCGTTAATGTTTGGTTTTTAATTAGTTATGAACATATACACGTTCACAAAAAAGAGTTGCAAATTTCGCAATTTTATGGACTTACAAAAACATTTATTCTGTTTTTGTTAAAATAATTTACTCTCTAAATCCTTCTCTTTCAATCATATATCATATATCTACACAGTTATATTTTAAAACCAACCGAGTGTTTTTGGCTATTTTTGCGCTTCAATAAATCAAATATATGTTACTGTCAATGACGGGTTTTGGCCGCGCGAGTGGGGAATACAACAGCAAAAAGTTGACTCTCGAAATAAAATCTTTAAACGGAAAGACTACAGATCTTCGATTAAAGGTGCCAGCGTATTACAAGGAAAAAGAAATCGTTTTACGAAACATCATCCTTCAGAATGCCTATCGCGGAAAAATAGAAGCCAGCTTATTTATTGAATCTGACTCAGGTCAAGACGAATTTGGATTAAATAAAAACTTGTTCAAAGCCTATTACAACGAATTATCGAATTTGAAAGATGAATTAAATGTAACTGGCGATCATGATATGATTCAAGGTATCTTAAGAATACAGAATGTGATAAAGCCATTGGAATTAGATTTAGATGAAGATGAATGGAATGTTGTAGAACAATTGGCTCATGACGCAGTAAATGGTCTTAATACGTATAGGATAAGAGAAGCGCAAGCCATGGAGCAAGATCTTCGAACGAATGTCAATGGGATTTTAGATAAACTTAATGAAGTGCCGGAACACGAGGAAAGTAGGATTACAAACCTTAAAGAACGGATTAGAAAAAATCTTGATGAATTCTTAGGAGCGCAAAATGTAGATCAGAATAGATTTGAACAAGAAGTTCTATTTTATTTAGAGAAAATGGATATCAACGAAGAGAAAGTTCGATTGGCGCAGCATTGTAAGTTTTTCCTTGAGGTCATGGCTAATTCTGACCCGCAAAAAGGAAAGAAACTTGGTTTCATATCTCAGGAGATTGGTAGAGAAATAAATACCATGGGGGCTAAAGCGCAGCACTCTCAAATCCAGCAGATTGTGGTAGGAATGAAAGATGAACTCGAGAAAATTAAAGAACAACTCGCAAACATTGTATGACAAAGAATACTCCATTCGATGGTAAAATGTTTGTTTTTACCGCTCCTTCTGGTGCGGGTAAAACCACTATTGTTCGACATTTATTAAAAACATTTGACTTCTTGGATTTTTCGGTTTCTGCAACAACTCGAAAAAAAAGACCCAAAGAAAAAAACGGTAAGGACTATTACTTCTTATCTGTAGATGAGTTTAATGATCTTAAAAGAAGAAGAAAATTTGTAGAATGGGAGGAGGTGTATGACGATCAATACTATGGCACCCTAAAATCTGAGGTGTCTAGGCTGTGGGAGTTAAAGAAACATATTGTATTTGATATTGATGTTAGAGGAGCACGGGATATAAAAAGAAAATACAGAGAAAACTGTCTAGCCATCTTTGTTAAGCCACCGAACTTAGAAATTCATATTGAAAGATTGAAAAATCGAAAAACCGAATCAGAGGATAGTCTCAAGAAAAGAATATCACGAATCAAAAGAGAAATGCGCTACGAAAAGAAATTTGATCGCGTTTTGGTTAATGATGATTTACAAACAGCATTAACAAATGCTGAAAAATTAATTACAGAATTTTTAGAAAATGCCGAGTCAGACGACAGAGAGAATTAAAGTTCATGTACAATCTCGTTATGAGGCAGAGATTTCAGTACCCTCTAAATTTAAGTTTGTCCACTCGTATGAAATTACGATTGAAAACCAAGGCTTTCATCCTGTTCAATTGTTATCTCGTCATTGGATAATTACGGATGCTAATAATATTATACGAGAAGTTAAAGGAGAAGGTGTTATTGGTCAGCAGCCAATTTTAGAACCTCAAGAAATCCACCAATACCAGTCCTGGTCGCCAATCCCCACATCTGTCGGAAAGATGAAAGGAAGCTATCTTATGAAAAACTTAGATACTGAATCTTTGTTTGAAGTTTTCGTTCCCGAATTTCAACTTATCGCGGACTTTAAGCTTAATTAGAATAGACTTGATTGGATCCCGAATGATTTAGGGTTTTCAAGGGCAAGCAGGTTTTGCTTCATTTCTAATCCATAGGCATAACCTGTTAGTGATTTATCAGATCCTATCACTCTATGACATGGAACAATTATAGGAAGTGGGTTCTTTCCATTGGCATTTCCGACCGCTCTTACCGAATTTACATCGCCTAATGCAAGGGCAATGTCTTTATAGCTTCTAGTCTCACCAAAAGGAATGCTTAATAAATATTTCCATACGCGCTTCTGAAAAGCTCCAGCAGAACCAAAATCCAAAGCCACAGTAAACTTTTGAAGGGAGCGTTCAAAATAAGCTTGAAGTTCAAACTTCGCAGTATGCGTTACAATGTTAGCTTTTGCGACAGAATCTAGTTTCCCAAAAACAACTTTATACAAACCAATGTCATTGGCGTAAGCCGAAACAGGACCAAATGGAGATTGTATTTCTTCGCAGTACATAATTTCTAAAATAAAAAAGACCCAACAATATTGTCGGGTCTAAGTGGTACCTCCAGGAATCGAACCAGGGACACATGGATTTTCAGTCCATTGCTCTACCAACTGAGCTAAGGCACCTTCTGTGCTCTTTCAAGCGAGCGCAAATTTAATAGCATTTTCGAAATAGGGCAAACAATAAAACATAATTTTGTTCTTTTATATACATCATGCGCATACATTCGATATCAAAAGTTCTTGCTCTTCCGTTCGTTATCTTATTTGTTATACTTCTTTACTTAACGATAGATGATACCCAAAACACCATATCCTATTGGATGATTGTACCTGTTATTGCTTTGACTATTCTTTTTGTTATGAATGGGCAAATAGATTATTGGTACCTAAAAAGGAACCCACCAGAATTAGATCCACCGATTAAAATATGGTTGGAAAAATATTCTTCTCACTATAAATCATTGACCAGCGAGTCAAAAAAGAGATTCGAAGAAAGACTAGCCCTCTACATTTTTGCTAGAAGTTTTACATCGATAGGTGAGGAAAGAAGAGAGGTGCCGGAGGACATTAAAGGTATCATTGGGCATATTCCAGTTTTGATGAGTTTGCAAGACGAGGATTTTTTAATTGGTGATTATGATCACATTTATTTATATAAACACCCTTTTCCTAGTCCTAAAATGCGATTCCTTCATACAGTAGAGACCGAACACGAGGACGGGGTAATCATTTTTTCACTCGAACACTTAATTCCTCCGTTAATTAACAAAGAGTCGATGTATAATATAGGTTTTCACGCTTTCGCGAATGCGTATGTGATGGTAAATATGACAAAACCTTGGCCAGATATGTTTGGGGTCAATTGGGACGGCATACAACGGATTGCTGGTTTTTCAAAGGACCAAATTATAAAGACTTTGGGCTATGAACCGAAGGACTTCTTAGTTATCTTGATAAACTACTACTTTAATTTTAATAGACAGTTATTTCGGGAATATCCTGAAGTTCATTTGAAACTCAAGATGATCTTTGCGGCTGAAAAACTATAAAATTTACATATTGTAAAATAATTGCGCTCCGTGTGCACATATTTTTCTAATTCTTACATTCAAATGAGACTAAGTTTGAGAAAAAAAAGAATTATGAAAAATTTAGTATTTGTTTTAGCCTCAGTTGTTTTTTTGTCTTCTTGTGTAGAAACAGTGGTGGCCTTGGTGCTCTTAAGTGCCTTAGATTCTAATTGTTATACGACGAATTTGTCAAAGGATGAGATTGATTCATTTGAATTTGATCCAGGTCAATTGGAGAATTATATAGAAGAAATTTCAAATGAAGAGCCCGAAAGCTATTTAGCTTTTATTCATGATAAGGATAAAGCCTTATTGATACCCAGCACAAAGATTGACCTCAGTACATCTCCAATTAGAATAATTGACACTCATGGTTCTGAACAAGAGAGGTCGGCATATGAATTATCTGAAAGGCTTAATGGATATTCGGTAGTTCTGGATCTTGACATGATTAGAGAACTAGAGACTGACGAAATCCTACTCGAAAACGAACAGGATTATCGTATTCTTAATAGGAAGACACTTAAATCAATGTTTTTGATCAGTAAATAGATGAAGAAACGGAGTGATCGATATACATGTTCTAATAATTTTACTCTGTTATCGTATAATCGGTGCAAATGCAAAATGGCATAGTGTAAATTAGAGGTGTTGTTAACGTACTGTAATACCCTAAGTATTCGATATAATTACATGAATTCGTAAATTAGGTCAACAGTACTGACCTATGAACAACGAAATAACCAATAAAGTAAATTTAGTACTTATAATTATTGGTCTCTTTTTGGGTCTAACTATTGGTCTTTTCTTGCTATTAAATAAGTCAGAAAAAAATAAAGCAAATACATATCTAGGTATTCTAGTTTTATTATCCTTGGCGTACTTTCTTCCTGGATTTCAATATCGATTTGACCTGTTGGAGCAGTTTCCACACACAATTGGTCTAACGAAATTGGTGGGTATCCTCATAGGACCAATGACATACTTATATGTAAAGGCATGCACACAAAAAGGTTACAAGATGTTACCGATTTTCTGGTTACACTTTATCCCCTTTGTAATTGTAGTTATAATTAAGACACCATTTTTCTTGCAAAGTGCACAGGAGAAACTAGGCCATTTTACGAATACAGTTGAGCAAACAATATTACTAGAAAATAGAGCTTTTTTTACCCTGCAAAGTATTCATGGGCTTATTTATTTCTTTTTATCTGTACAACTCATTGTAAAGTATAAGAAGCATCTTGAAAATTCTACATCTTACTCTGATCGGTCTTTTTATTCATGGGTCCTAGTTTTTATTGGAATACATGCCTTGCCAATGCTTAGTATGATAATTGGTTTTGTTATTCTTCCTTTTGGCAGTTATACTATTCAATCAGTTTTATTCGGATTCTTTCTTTTTTCTTTTGCCGTATTTCTTGCCATTATGTTTAAACCCGAATTATTCCATTCTTTTCCTCATCAAATGCCATTTTCAGAGTCCGAAGAAAACAAAACCCATAAATACGATAGCTCAAATTTAAAAGAAGAACAAAAACAGGCATATGTGAAAAAACTGGTGCAATTTGTTGAACTCAATAAACCGTATTTAGAACCTGAGCTAACTTTGACACAACTATCAGAACAAACCGATATTCCAGCACATTACATCTCTCAAGTAATTAATGAGAAAATGAATCGAAATTTCATGGATTTTATAAATGGCTATCGTATTAATGATGCTAAGAAAAAACTAGCAGATAAAAACTTTGATCATTTTACTATAGTTGCAATTGCATATGAAGTTGGCTTTAATTCGAAATCCGCATTCTATAGCGTATTCAAGAAAAAGGTTGGCTCCACGCCTAGCCAGTATCGAAAATCAGCTTTAATTTAAGAGATGTATTTCTTTAGTATACTAAAGAAGGAATCCTCTTTAATTCATCCAACCGTAATCGAAATATTTAATTGAATTTAAAAATTGTCCTTATTTACAAATTAGGACCAATTTACTTAACGTCTTTTAGAAAAACTTGAAGGCTGTAAATCGCTGATTGTTAGTGTGTTACAGGAGTGTGTGTTGTGATTTTATTCCAGATTTATAAATAAGGAATTCCTAATTCACTTATCCGAACTTTTGCCTTC
>JAHDBE010000142.1:0-693 GCA_020630555.1 Saprospiraceae bacterium | reverse complement strand
TCGAAATGTTGCTTTTGCATTGATAATTGAGAAAGTAACATTTCGAAGTGCGTAAAAGTCAAAAATTATTTAAAACCAATTAAAAAATTTAATCATGAGAAATCTATTCACATTATTGACAACAGTTTTCTTTTTTTCATTCGTTAGCAATGCTCAAACTGTAGCCTCACTTAATACTAATGATATGAATTTTACATATTCTAAGGATAATAAACCTAGGTTGTCTAGTAGGGTTAAGTCTATTAAAACATGGAAATCATTTGAAGGTAGGATAATACAAAAGCTACACGAGGATGTTGTGTACCCTGAAATAGCGATTTCAGATGGAATTGATGGATCAGTGATTGTTGAATTCACTTTTAATGGAGAGGTACAAGATGCTAAAATAATAAAGTCATCTTGCAAATACTTTGACAAAGCGGTTTTGGAAGTAATGAAAAATGTGTCAAAATATTACAAAGATCTAGGTGGCCAGAAAATTGACCCAATATCTATAAAAATGCCCTTTAGATTTACAATCTAATATTTATTGAAGTTTTAATTTTTATCACTTTTCGGGCAGAATTTCGAATACGAGTAAAACTTTAATCCAGATAATGTCATTCACCACAAGCATCGTACAATTCGCCACTTATGCGATTTACAACTAATCAATATCCAGAAATTTAGCTCAGTAACTATTTGGAATGTACT
>JAHDBE010000141.1 GCA_020630555.1 Saprospiraceae bacterium | reverse complement strand
ATTCGTAAAAGTTACAGTAAATTCACCAGCACCATTGGAACCTAGAAGCATGATTGTTTGAGTCGATCCGAAAGTGCCAGTCGTCGGCCGTAACGCCACCAGTTGTAGAGACAGTATATCCAGTGCCGGCACCTTCTGCAGTGACCACTAGTTCGATCATATCGTCTGCCTGATTTGTCGTACCGTTATCATTACACTGCTGTATAATTGAAACAGATAGACATTCGGATACAAGCGATTTATTTTGACGAAAGTCAGATTGTATTAAGATAAAACTTAGGAGAGAGACTGTCCCTAAAAATGATATATATAAGAATGTTGAACGCATAACTAAGTTATTAAAGCAAGGCTGTAAATGATTGAATGGAGCTTATTTCTTCTTTTGTTTCTTTGAAACTTTTACAGAAATAGGCTTTTGTGTTTGTGAAGTACCAGACTTGGAAGATGCCTTGTTGGAACTTTCAGAAGATGCTTTTCCACGAAAAATTTTGCCCGCGGTTTGAGAGCCCAAAGCATTGGACTGCATTGACTTGCTAAAAGATTTAGAAGGTGCAAATCCATTAGACCCATTGTAAGAGGCGTCTGCTTTAAAAACGCGAACTGGTTTGGCAAGATTATTTTTTTCAAGTTTCTGCTCCTTGTTTAGCGACTTTAAAGGAGACTCTTGAACCTTTAAATTCTTGTTGATTGAAGAGGATTTTTGTGCAAATTGGTTTTCAGACCCACCTCCTTGTACATTAGATACTGAAGAGGTTTTTGAAACAGCATAATAAATCGATGAATTATTCTGATTCGCACTTTTAAGTGAGGCCTCTGTACTTTTTGAGGGTTTCTTTTTATTTATGGTGATCGATTTAGGAATCGAATCTTGCAATGAAAAACCTGTTGATAAGTCTTCTATATAGGCTGAATGAAATGAAAAATTAGTTAGACTAATAATTATCAATAAAAACAATCCGACTTTCGTCAATATTTTGAGGATAGACATAATTTTGTGTTTAAGCGTTGTGTTTAAGCGTTGTGTTTAATTTTGAGTTATCGTTGTGTATTCTCCACAGGTAATCTTTAATTCGATACTTGCCATGTTGTTTGAATAATCACAATCTTCGTAGACATCATTTGTAATGTCTGTTGATAAGTCCAATGGAATATTGGCATTACCGGCATCGCCAAGAATGGCATAAATATCTTTACCAGAATTCATGCATATTCCTATATCTATGTCGTTGATTCTAACATTGGCTCCAGCTGGAATATCCTGCATGAGCATGTAGGTGTTTAGTTTTGTAGCACCCGTTATAGTGGGATTTCCTTCGTAAAATGTAATCGGAGTACCTAAAGGAATGTCTCCTTCTGGACCATTAAAAACTTTTAAGTCTAACAGCATATTATCGGGACAAGCCTGGAGGACGAGTTTTTGAAGTGAAATAGATGCTTCGGTGCAACAAGAATTTGTGCATTCACAGGGTATGTCGTTTGAATAATAAATAACCAGATGTCCTGATCCTCCATCGGAACCACCCACTGTATTTTGCCATTCAACAGCCTCCCCTACACCGGCTATGTAATCAGAATCCATCGTATTTGGAGGCAATAAAATACTTTCATCGGATGCCATTACCATACCCATATCTCCTTGCACGAAACCTGTACCACCATTAGCGATACCGTTTGTAACTTGGCCTCCCTGATAACCACCTCCTCCAGAAGCTAATCCAGTATTTCCGTTACTATCACTCTGACCAATTAGATCTAGATTAGACCCACCAGCATTAGCGCCGTTTCCATTAGTTCCAGATCTAATGTCTGCCGCATTTGCAGTAGCCGCACCTCCACCACCACCCGCGACTAAAAGTGCGTTAGTTGATGTGGCATTTGCAAAACTAGCCGCGTCAAATATCCCTGAAAGACCACCGCCTCCACCGTCCATAAAATCGGAACCTGCACCACCATAAGCCATATAGGCCGGATCAGCTTGACCTCTACCACCTTCGCCAACAACGATCAAATATTGTTGGCCAGGAGTTACTGAAATCATACCTTCCGTGTAACCACCCGTACCACTTTTTGTGCCGGCACTGTTTGGATTGACCCCATTCTCAATACCTCCTGCGGCACCCCAAGCTTTTACAGTTAACTTAGACACGTTGTCGGGAACAGTAAAAAATTGGTCGGATCCTGTAAAAGAGAACTCTTCTCTCATAGTCATGGCCATGCTACAATCAGAATCATCACAGTCTACGAACCCATCACAATCATCGTCTTCGCCATTGCCACAAATTTCTTCTTTGGGTATATAAACAGAAATTGTTATGCTGTACTTGCTGAGTGGGGTCAAATTGTCATCAGTGACTATTCTTACATTCGATACGAAACCGTCAGATTCCCAAACTAGATCTTCTCCAAGACTGCCGCCAGTGCCACCAACTACTGAATAAATACCACCTATATTATTTTCTGACCATCCTGCTGGAAGACTTGTCTGCAGGGTATAGCTCTGACCATCCAAAGCAACAAGTCCGTCAAAATTTCCATCTTGTAAATTAGAATCATGAGTAACCGTTAAAAGAACCATCTCGGTACCTGAAAAAGTCCATTCTGTTAAAGCATCTCTTCCTACGACAAAATCACTATCGGCATCGGTGTAGAGTGTACTGGTTTCCATTATCACACTTCCGGCAGGTAAACCCAGAAAATCACTTATGTCTTGATTTACAATTCCAGGGGCGAGGTAAGGAATTGTCGCTTGATCAAAAGTGATAGAATTTATATTAGAGTTACAATCTTGATCGGCACAATCCACGAGCCCATCACAGTCATCATCTTCGCCGTTTCCACAGATTTCATCTCCTACTGGAAATGAGATTACTACTCGTCCATGGCCTCCTGTTTGATTTGCGCCACTTCCTGAACCACCGATTCCTACTCGATCACTCCAGTCTGGATCCGACTGCATCGGTGGAGAATCATTTGTTCCTCCTAGATTTTCTAAAGTCGTTGTTAATCCTCCGGTATAATTGCTGCCGCCACCACCATCGGATTCTTGCACCGAACTACAAGTACAACACGAGTAACCACCTTGTCCACCACCACCACCGTAGTAGCCACCACCACCGCCGCCACCGCCGCCGCCATTTCCAGCTGCTGTGGCATCCGAACCACCTCTACCACCTAAAAACATCTGTCCATCTTCTCCATCACTTGCCGTTCCTGGAGGTGTTGTGTCACCTAATCCAGGAGCACTAACTGTAGCACCTGTACCACCTCCGGTTGAACCAGAAGCAGATCCACCAACAGGGCCACCGGCTCCTGCCCTATTGGTACCACAACCCGGTGCATTTGGCCAAGCACCACCGCCGCCGCCGCCAGCAGTTGCTAATTCGGTTGTACCTAATCTTATCGCCGATCGACCACCTCCTCGACCGCCTGCACCATTAGGATTTAGAGAATATCCTCCTCCTCCATAAGTATAGGAAGTTCCACCCATCGTTCCTCCTTGGCCAACGATAACTGTATATGTTTGGCCTGGAATTACGGTTAACTTACCAGAGACAAAACCACCTGCACCACCAATAGTGCTATGATTTACTGAGGCCCCAGCTCCACCGGCTCCCCATATTTTAATATCAATCTCAGTGACACCATCTGGGACAACAAAGTCCTGTGGCCCTCCGGTATAATTAAATGTCTGGGGACATTGGGAGAATACATTAAAAAAACAAAACGATACTAATAATAATGCGTAGACGCATCGATCAAGTGCTAAATGGCTAACTAAGGGCATACCACGTTTTTACGATATAATTAATTATATCATTCTCATGGTATGGTTAGCCGATTTTTGGTACATCTAATATAGAACACATAGGATTTAGTTATATATGTTAATCTCCTAATGCGTAAGACCATTTTTAAGCGCGTATAAAATTGGTAAGGAAGTGAAAAAAAGGACGACAGATAGTCGTCCTCAACAAATAAGGGTGTTAGTGAAAACAATCCAAACACGTTCATTCTCTATAAAGAATGAACACCCCAAGTTTAATTGTAATTCAATTTAACTCTTTATGTAAGTCCTTGAAAATGTTCTCTTCTGAAAGATATAAATGATCTTTTGAATCGATTAATTCAATTATTTAATGCGTAATTAACAAAATAGACGCGTAGGTTTTTTACAATTGACCCTTCAGTAAATCTTCAAAAGTCTCTCGCGAACGAATGAGTTTATAGTCCTTAGCATTAAATAACACTTCTGCTGGTCTTCGTCGTGAATTATAATTTGAACTCATTGTAAAACAATAGGCACCTGCATTTTTAAAAACCAATACATCTTTTTCTCGTATTTCTGGAATCATACGATTATCAGCAAAAGTATCTGTCTCGCAGATATTACCTACTACGGAGTATAATTTTGGATCGCCTTGTGGGTTAGTTAAGTTGACAATGTCATGATGCGCGTTATAAAACATAGGTCTAATCAAATGATTAAAACCAGAATCCACTCCGGCGAAAGTGCATGAGGTCGTTTGCTTTATCACATTGACGGAAGTCAAAAAATACCCTGCATTACTTACCAAAAATTTACCTGGCTCAAATCTTAAAGTTATGTCCTTGCCTATGTCTTGACAATATTGATTAAACATATCAGAAAAGGCCAAACCTAATTCTGAAATATTAGTAAACATGTCTCCTTCCTTATACGCCACTTTAAAGCCACTTCCTAAATCCACAGAATTAAGTGTATCGAAATTTTCTGCCATACCTAAAATCAACTTTGCCACCCGGACAAAGACGTCCTTGTCAATTATGTCAGAGCCCGTATGCACGTGTATCCCAGCTACATTTAAACCATAATTTTTAACAATCCTCAAAACATGAGGCATCTGATGTATAGATATTCCAAACTTGGAGTCAATATGTCCAACCGATATTTTTCGATTTCCGCCAGCCATTAAGTGCGGATTTAGTCTTATGTGGATAGGATAATTTGGGTTTGTAGCGCCTAATTTTTCGAGCATACTTAGATTATCAATCGTTATACCAGTGCCCTTTTCCATGACTCTCTGAATCTCTTCAAAAGAAACCCCGTTAGGCGTATACATAATATCGCTTGCTTGAAAGCCCGCATGTAATCCAAGATAAACTTCTTCTTCGGACACACAGTCCAATCCGGACCCCAAGGACTTAAACAACTTCAAAATGGAGAGATTATTTAAAGCCTTGCAAGCATAGTGCACTTTTATTTTTTTGACATTAAAAGATTGGACAAAATCATTGTAATTATTGGTCAGTCTGTCCTCATCGTAGGCATAAAGCGGCGTTCCAAATTCATCCGCAAGCCGAGACAAAACATCAGTTAGTTTCGGATCTAAATTAGCTGTCAAAACATGATGTGTTTAGGGGTTAAGTATTAGAAGTCGTTTCGTTAGGAGTTTATGGCCTGAAGGATCAAATACACTAAATAGATATGTCCCTTTAGGTAGATTACCTAGATCCATAGCCTGTACTGAGGATTTTCTTAAATCTATGGTTTTCGAGTTGACCTCTTTACCTAGAAGATCCTTAACGACTATTTTATAGTTTGTTTTAGGAAGATTTACAAATTGAAACTTCACATGACCGTAGCTCGGATTAGGGTACGCGATTACATCTTGCTGTTTTGGAGCAATCACTGGAACAGAAGAAATAGTTTGTTCGCTCGCATATTCGACATTTTGTGGATTTTGATCTTGATCTAAAGTCACACGCGCCGCTATTTCTTTTAATTCTGGTGAATAAAAATTGTAGCTATAATTACTCGTTTCTTCAAAGAAAGCCCCTAATTCACCTAGTTGCTCTGGGTCCACTGTTATCCATCCAATGACTATATAAACAGATAAGCTTATTTGTGTGATAGTATGTCTTCTTTCTCGCACAACATCAAATTCACCAGATGGTAAAATAAGAGTGCCCCAAGCATCCATCGTATCAAATTGCATCTCGTTTATGGTCAATCGGATAGAGTCAGGTGCAACTGGAAAACTCGCCAATAGGGAATCTGGAAGTTCGTCTCCTGGAATAGTTATCGTCGATTCAGAATCCGATTCGAAAGTATCTCCATAGGTAAAAGGAGCGCGACGGTAAAGCGATGGTTCTGTAAAATCGATTAATACCTGAAGTGAATCACTAATTGGATTATCTGCTGTCCGACCTAATTCGATCATTGTAGCAGAATTCGACCTATAGTATACTTCATCTCCATTAACACCAGCGGTGTATAATTCAGCCGATGGAAACTGGGCCGAAAAACTACCCTCTGAAGCATTTCTAAAAATCAATTCTTGTGCAAAAGCTGCACCTAAACCACTAAAGTCCCATGTTTGATCCTCACCAGCTGCAGCTAGATTTAGATTTTCGATTTCGTTATCAAAGACCGTAAAGAGCGTATCCCCCTCTCCTGGAAAGGTCGAATTAGTAATGGTCACTTGACTTTTCGCCGAAAGGCAAAAGAAAAAACATATACTATATAGAAGAAGTGAACGTCTCGTCATAGGTGGCATTTGTAATAAAATTAAGAAAAGACGTGTACAAAATGGTGATTTAAACTGGTCAAACACGTTGCATTTCAACAAATTTTCTGTACACCTCATTGTCTAATAGGAGTTGGTCATGCGTTCCTCGCCCGACAATCTGACCTTTATCGAAAACGATTATCTCATTTGCTCTTTGCACTGTAGAAAGACGATGTGCGATAACTATGGCCGTTCGGTTTTCCATGACTTTTTCTAAGGCCGCTTGAACGATTTGTTCGCTTTCCGAATCCAATGCGCTAGTCGCCTCATCCAAAATTAGAATTTCTGGGTTCGTCAGAATTGCTCGTGCGATGTTTAAACGTTGTCTTTGCCCTCCACTTAATTTAACCCCTCTATCGCCAATATTGGTTTCGTAACCATTTGGCAAAGCAATAATAAAATCATGGGCATTGGCGATGACAGCCGCTTTTTCGACCTGTTGCTTTGTGATATTTTTTCTTCCAAAACGAATATTCTCATATACACTATCATTAAATAGGACGGATTCCTGAGACACGATTCCAAAAAGAGCCCGAAGGCTGGAAAGTGTTAAATCTTTAGTCGATTTACCATCAATGAAAATATCCCCGTTTTCTGTATCGTAAAAACGCGGTACTAAATCAGCAAGGGTCGATTTTCCTGCCCCCGACCCACCTACAAGGGCAATAAAATGACCTTTTGGAATTTCTATATTTATATTTTTCAGTACTTCAGGACCTTCAGAATTATATCTAAAAGAAACATTCTTGATTTCGATTTTATCTTCAAAGGATTCAAATGAAGTAGCAGAATCACGTTCATCAATTTTTAGCTCCTCATCAATTACGGCATCTATTCTGTCCAAAGCGGCAAGGCCCTTTTGTATATTGTAATAGGCATTTGAAAATGACTTAGCAGGTTCGATCACTTGATAAAATGCAAAGACAAAAGCAAAGAATGTTTCTGGTCCCAAGGCATTTTCGAAAACTAAATTAGAGCCATACCAGAGTAAAACGGCCACTACAGATATGCCTAAAAATTCGGACAGTGGGGATGAGATATCTCTTCTCCAGAGTAGTCGAGTTAATATATTTTTATACCCGTCATTTTCTTCTTTAAATTTTCTACTCA
>JAHDBE010000140.1 GCA_020630555.1 Saprospiraceae bacterium | reverse complement strand
ATTATTCACACGTTCATAAAGATTAATATCCTCTTGGCCATAGTGAATCCAAGCCGAATCAGGTTCCAAAACTTCAAGTTCGAAAACTTGATCCATGTATTTGGTCGAATCTGAATTATAGGCACGAAGTTTCAATTCGCTGGTGCCAAGTTCTTCGGGAACACCAAATAAATGACCTCTTCCTAATGAATTTATTTTATCAAAACTTAACCATGATACGGATTGAGATTCCTCGTTTATCTCGAGATCGTAGCTGTCTGGGTCGTGCGAAATAAAATGATAATTATATTCAACCCCTTTGTACGCTTTGGTTGAAGGAAGAGATCTAATAGTTGGCGCTTTCTTATCAGTACCGTCAATATAGGTACTCAATCCAGAATTCATGATGGTGCCTAAATTGTTATAGACTATACCGGCTATTTTTATATACTCATGATTAACATGAGTAGGGATATAGTGTTGCATTTCGTAAGAATACGAGACGCCTTCATAGAGAGAATCTGGAAGTGAATTTTCAAAGCCAAATTGACCTCCCAAGACTTTTCTTGAGATGTGATTGTATGAAATAAAATCAGCGGGAATTGGATTGGGATATTTTTCATATCCCCCCATTTGGCTGTTTTGATTATAGGCAAAAGCGTTTGATTGATCAAATAAGGGACTTTTCCCATGCACCATGTTCTCGATTAAAATACCTCCTATTCGTGTTGTTTCAAAAATATCTTCATTGGGAATTACTTCGACGAAAACTTTTAAAAGTCTAGTAGTCACATCAAAATCTAAGTCAATGAAAAGATCGACTGGAGAACTTTGATTGAGTAGACTTGAAATGGTATTTACGGCTTCTAAGGAATCACTTAAATCAAGTAGAGTATGGCGATTTAGTATTGCACTAGGTAATCCTATTACCCCCTCATCCGTTAAAATGTTTGAGTGCTCCTCATATCCCATTGGATCATTTGAGCTGCTGCCGTGTACACTTACAAGTGTTACCTTATCTTCAAAAATATTCTTTAGGTATCCTAGTATAACTTTGCCACGAGGACAAAAAGCACAATCAACTCCAGTTGCTTCTTCGATTAGGATGACTTGGTTTGTCTGTTGAGTATAAGCAGAAATGGAAAACAGGCTTACCAGAAGAAAATTCAGAAGTTTCATGTTTAATTCTTTCACATTCACTTCTTAAGTTAGAAAACAATCGACTGAATGCCTAAGCTTTAATGTTTGTTAATATGGAAAGCGACATTTGATTGATGTTAAAATTTAAAATCCTTTCGGCTAACCGCTCTTCTCCATCAATCTGAAAATAGGTCACATCCTCCAATAATTCTACGTTTAAATTTCTAGTTTTTATGAGATCGACGAATGGAGCCTTGTGCAGTGAACGGGTTAGGAAGCGATAAGCATGAATGAAATATTTCCATTTGGGCGCTTCTTTAATCATTATTAAATCAAAGAGGCCGTCTTCCAAATCGGCGAGTGGCGCGATACTAAAGCCATATCCGTACATGGAAGCATTGGCAGCTACAACATTAATAAATTTACCTTCGATGACTTTATCGTCTATGCTAATTCGCATAGGAATCGCCTTTAAATCCTTCAATCCTTTGAAGAATTCTCGAATGTACATAAGGATGCCTCTTCTCTTTTGTTCTTTTATTCGATGAGCCACAATGGCATCAAACCCGACACCCGCCACGTTTATAAAAAAGTCCTCATTAACTCGGCAGCTGTCAATTTTATGTGTTTTATATGATTCTATATTTGCGATGCACTTACCAATATTTCTTCCCATGCCTAGATGCATAGCTAATCCGTTTCCAGACCCTCCAGGAACAACCAGTAAGTTACAATTGGAGTTTACGAGGGACTGAGCAATTTCATTAATAGTTCCATCTCCACCGACTGAGGCGACAATATCATATTCTTCATCTTTTGCTTCTGAGCCTAGTTGTTTTGCATGACCTGCAAACTCCGTATATCGAATCTTGTAATCATATTTATTACAATCAAGATTCTCCTGGATTATTTCGTCCAAGTTGTTTTTGGAGTTTGCCCCCGAAAACCGATTAACAATAAAGAGAATCTTCCGTTTCATTACCGATAAACAAAGTATCGAAACATACAGAAGTTAAAAAAGACGCCGACAAATAATGAGGCAATTACTTTGGATACTACATCTTTAATTCCAAATGATTCGGTAATGAAATAAATCAAATAGGTATTAAATACAACAGAAAGGCCACTTGTAATCGTGTAGCGAAACGCTTGTCCCGTGAGTCCCTTATCTTTCTTTCTAAAGGCCCAATGCCTTCCTAAGAAAAAGCTAATGATCGCACCACAAATGGCCCCAGTAGCACTAGCCCAAACATAATACATTCCGCATAAGCGAGATAAAAAAAGAAAAACACCAAAATCAGCAGCAGTTGCCGTGAGTGAACTCACCTGCGATTTATAAAAAGACTCCAGCATAGGAACCTTACTGCTTTTATTTTGTGTCGAAGAATTCATTATAAACCAAAATGGATGAAGGTCTGTAATAGAGTATTGGCATAAATACCCGCTAAAACATCATCCATCATAACACCAATACCGCCTGGAAGTTTTTCCAGTCGTCGTATAAATAAGGGTTTAGCAATATCGAAAAAACGAAATAGAATTAATCCTACTAAAATATATTTCCATGAAAATGGGACGAACAAAAGTGTAATCCACATGCCGACCAGTTCGTCGACGACTACTTTACTTGGGTCCTTGCCCCAGTCCTTTTCCATATAATTTGTTGAGACAATTCCAGCGCCTGTTACTAAAAAGGTAAGAGTCAAAAAATGCAATTGACTCATTTGGTACCCCCCAATGATTTTACCCATAAACAATACATATAGCCCACAAGCAACAATAGCTCCTGCAGTACCAGGAGCTATTGGGGAGTAACCAGCCCCGAAGGTCGTGGTTACCATTTTATGAATGAATTTCATACTATGCGTAATCCAATCCTAAATGAGTAATAAGTTCCTCTCCAGCAAGATGTCTTAGGGTATTTTCAAGTTTTTCTAATTGCTTGAAAATGTCATGCTGAGGGTGAACTCCTTTAGGTGCTTGAGGAGATTTTAAGTAGAATGACAACCACTCTTGGATTCCACTCATACCTGCTCTTTTGGCTAAATCAAGGAAGATCGCTAAATCAAGTACGATCGGTGCCGCTAAAATAGAATCTCTACATAAGAAATCTATTTTGATCTGCATTGGATAATTTAACCATCCTCGGATATCAATGTTGTCCCAACCCTCTTTAGCGTCGCCACGAGGTGGGTAGTAGTTGATACGTACTTTATGATAAAAGTCCGCGTATAACTCAGGATTTAATTTTGGCTCGAAAATTTGTTCGAGTACTCCCAATTTAGAGACTTCTTTGGTTTTAAAGTTGTCTGGATCATCCAGTACTTCACCATCTCTGTTACCCAAGATGTTTGTAGAGAACCATCCCTCTACACCAAGAGCTCTCGCTTTTAAGCCAGGACCTAAAATGGTTTTCATTAAAGTTTGACCTGTTTTAAAATCCTTACCCGCGATAGGTGTGTTTGTTTCTTTAGCTAATTGAACTAAAGCAGGGATATCACAAGATAAGTTAGGCGCACCGTTTGCATATGGGATTCCCATCTTTATCGCTGCATATGCGTAAATCATTGAAGAAGGGATATTAGCATCGTTCTTCTCTAAACCTTTTTCGAATGCTGCGATCGTTTTATGAACGGGTTTTTCTTCAATGTAGATTTCCGTAGATCCACACCACACCATAACTAATCTCTCACACTTATTATCTTTTTTAAACTTGCGGATATCAGACATGACGGCTTTCGCCAAATCCATTTTAGTCTTTCCTTTTTTAATATGTTTTCCGTCAAGTTTTTTTACGTACTTCTTATCGAAGACCGCCTTCATTGGAGTAATCTTCGAAAGAGGTGTTTTTAACTTTCTTAGTAAGTCCGACTCAAGAACTTGAGCATTAACTGCAGCTTCGTACATGTTATCTGGAAAAATATCCCATCCACCAAAAGCAACATTCTTCAGGTTTTGAAGTTGAATAAAATCTTTGATGTACGGTTTGTTAACCTTGGTTCTTTTTCCTACGCGAATACGGCCCATTTGTGAGAGCGATCCGATAGGAGAGGAGATGCCTTTGTTTACAGCCATAACACCCGCAATGAATGTTGTGGCAACAGCTCCCATTCCTGGAAGCAGAATTCCTAATTTTCCTTTTGCAGGAGCTACATTTGGTTTGTTACTCATAATAGTTTTTTTATATCCAGTGATTTTCTTTGTACCACTGAATAGTTTCGTGTAATCCTTGTTGCAAATTATATTCCGAACTAAAATCGAGATCCGTTTTTAGATTCGAAATATCACATTTCCAACTATGACTAGTTATCTCTTTCAATTTTTCTCTGTCCAGTATTGGATGGTTTCCCGTGATTTTTCCCAGTTGTTCACCAAGGACAGCAATTAGCCGCACAAAATTAATCGGAAGTTTAATTTTTAAAGACTTTTTATTCAATTGTTTTTTAATGATATCATTGAATTCTATAGCTGATTTAAGGTCCGCAGAAGCACCCAAATAAACAGTTTGAGGTCTTGCTTTTTGCATGGCGAGTCTTATCAACCTACATAGATCTTTAACATATATAAAGCTAAGTTTTTGGGGAGGAACATTAATGGCTACATCCAAACCCTTATTTAAAAGTGAAATGACTTTTAAAAGTCCTTTGTCTCTTGGGCCATATACAGCTGTAGGTCTTATAATAACATAAGGGATGTCGGAGTATTCTTTAAGTAACTTTTCAGCCGCCTCTTTACTTTGACCATATTGGGTAATCGGTAAATAATCAGATTGAGAGGTGATGATTGAGTTTGGATGATTTTCAGCTGGGCCATTCGCCGCAAGGCTAGAGATAAAAACAAATTTGCTTAATGATATTCCCTCTTCCCGAACAACGTCCAATAAATCTCGTAAGTAATCTCGATTCACTTCAAGATATTCATTCAAATTTGAAGCAGATGTCAGACCTGCATTATGAATAATATAATTTGGTTTAGATGTCCTAAGAGCTTCTGAGATTGATTTTTTTTGACGAAAGTCAAGATGCAACAATTTAGTTCCTGATCTCTCGAGCTCGGGATATGCCTTTTTACGTCTAAACGTTGAATAGCTTTGATATCCAGAATCCTGCAGTTCTTTGATCAAGTGATGTCCTATAAATCCCGTGGCTCCTGTGACAAGTACCTTTTTCATTACTTTAAGTTCAGACTGTATAACCTGTAGGTTTTATATTTTTCGCCATTCAAATTCAAGGCGCCTTGATTCATCATTTGGTTGTTTTCTAGAATCCAAGATGCCTCTCCACCTTTTATTCCTCGTCGTTTTGCCTCTTGGATATTCTTTGCAAAAAAGATGGCCTCAATCCCTTTTTTTCTATACTCTTCTATAACCCCTAAAGCCAAGATCCTTACCGTTTTCGTTTTAAACCTTTTGAGCAATAATTTGAAAATGGTAAAAGGAAATAAACGTCCTTTTTTTGTGCCAATCATAATTTCATTGATGTTGGGAAGTGTAATAGAGAAAGCGATCATTTCTCGCTGGTCTTCAGCGATGTAACAAAATCTCGGATCCGCTAGCATTTTCATCCCTTCCGCTAGATGATAAAATTCGGCATCTGTAAAGGGTACGAAGCCCCAATTGTTTTCCCATGCTTTATTATAAACGACTTTTAATTTTTTAATCTCTTCATCCCAGTTTTTAAGATTTAAAGAGCGAATCGTTATACCTTTCGTTTTAAGACGATCTTCAAATGTTTTCGCAACGCGTAAAGATTTATCCGAGACTTTCTGAGTATCCAAAAAATAGGCGAACAAGTCCATCTCTTTTTTAAATCCATATTTCTCAACAAAATCAATGTAGTAAGAGAAATTATAAGTCATCATGACCATTGGTGGAAGATCAAATCCATCAATTAATAATCCGGCCGTATCGTTGGTGCTAAAATTTGTAGGTCCAATAATTTGACTTACTTCCTTAGCTTCTAACCAAGATTTAGCCGCATCCAATAAGACTTCAGCGACTTGGTAATTTTCGATCACATCAAAAAAACCGAAGAATCCTACATTCGAATTATGATACGCATTATAGTTTCGGTTTAAAATTGCTGCGATCCTGCCACATATTTTACCGTCTTTGAAGGCTAAAAACAATTGAACTTCTGAGTGCTCGAAAAATGGATTCTTTTCAGGATCCAACAATTCTTTCATGCCCATGTATATTTCCGGAACATAGTTCGCGTCATTTTTATATAAGTCATGAGGAAAATCGATAAACTGCTTTAATTCTTTTTTCGAGTTTACCTGTTTTATGTGTGTGTTCACGACAGTACTTTTTGAACATCCAAAATCTCAAGTTCGATAGCCATTTGTGTAATTTTTTCAATGGCTTCAATTATCTGTGCTTCCGTATGGGTGGCCATCAGTGAAAACCTTATGAGCGAACTTGTACTTGGAACTGCTGGGGAAACCACTGGATTAACGAATACGCCTTGTTCTAATAAGACTTTCGTCAATAAAAAAGTCTTATGATCATCACGAATATAAATTGGAATAACAGGCGTTTCTGTGTGACCAATATCAAAACCAGATTTCTTTAAAAGACTCATGGCTAGTTTTGTGTTGGACCATAGCTTTTGTAGTCTTTCAGGTTCTTGCTCCATAATATCAATCGCTGCTAAAGCGGATGCGGCATTAGCAGGTGCAATGCTAGCACTAAATATGAGAGATCGCGCATTGTGTTTTAAGTAGTTAATGGTGTCGTTATCAGCGGCTATAAATCCGCCTATGGATGCTAGGGATTTACTAAAAGTTCCCATGATCAAATCCACCTCTTCCGTTAAACCAAAATGATTGGATGTGCCTCGACCATTATCTCCCATGACTCCTAATCCATGCGCATCATCTACCATTATATTAGCTCGGTACTTTTTAGCAAGTTTGTGTATTTGAGGAAGTTTAGCGAGGTCTCCCTCCATACTAAAAACGCCATCGACTGCGATCAATTTTATCGTATCTGGCTCACATTTAGAAAGTACCTTCTCTAAAGATTCCATGTCATTGTGCTTGTATTTTAGCACTTTGGCAAATGATAATCGAGCGCCGTCTATGATACAAGCATGGTCGTATTCATCAATAATTATGTAATCGTGTCGACCGGGGATGGATGCAATAACGCCAAGATTAACTTGAAATCCAGTACTAAAAACCAAAGCACCCTGCTTTCCCACAAAATTGGCTAGACGATTTTCCAATTCTAAATGTAAATCTAGGGTGCCATTTAGAAATCGACTTCCTGCACAACCTGATCCGTATTTATCAATAGCTGCTTTTGAAGCTTCCTTTAGTTTGGGATGATTTGTTAACCCTAGATAGCTGTTAGAGCCAAACATGAGGACGTCTTTACCCTTTATTTTTACCACGGTATCTTGTTCGGACTCTATGGTTCTGAAATAAGGGTAAAGACCTAGTTGTTGGATTTTCTGGGGTATATCATACCCACTCATTTTTTTCTTTAACATAATACGAGCTTGTGCAAGTCATACAAGGTGAAAGTTTCGAATAATCTTAATATTAAATCAATATGAAACAATCACTAATTCTCGACTATATATCTCTCTTTTCGAATAC
>JAHDBE010000139.1 GCA_020630555.1 Saprospiraceae bacterium | reverse complement strand
CCAATGTTACTTATTTAGATTGTGCAGAACTAGGAGATTATGTATGGCATGATTCGAATTACGACGGCGTTCAAGATTTTAATGAAGATCCAATTCCCGATGTTAAGGTGTATCTAAAGGCTGTCGGTTCTGGAACAATAGATTCCACTTACACCGATGATGAGGGTAAATATTTGTTTACAAAATTAGCTGAGGGTGATTATGTTGTGTGTTTCGCGGCGGATGAATGTTGGATTCCAACATTATCCTTTCAAGGATTAGAAGTAGAACTAGACAGTAATGGTGACCCTGCTAGTTTTTCGACTGATACCATTAGTTTAGGTATGGCAGAAAAGAATTATACCATAGATATGGGGTATTTTAAGTATGCCAGCCTGGGGGATACGATCTGGTATGATTTAGATTTTGATGGGGCACAAAGTATGAATGAAACACCTGCGCCAAATATCCAATTGTATTTGTTGGATTGCCAATTTAATGTTTTGGATTCGACATGGACTGATCTTGAAGGTCACTATCTTTTTGATTCCTTGACTCCTGGTAATTATATTGTCCAATTGGAAAGTCCGGAAGATTTTGAAATTACATTAGAGGGTGCCGCTGCTGATTACTTAGATAGTGATTTTGATAGAATGACATCTCGTTCACATTGTGTGAATCTTGAAAGCGAGGAGTTTGATAATACGGTAGATGGTGGATTGTTCCGTTTAGGAAAAATTGGAAATTATGTCTGGTTTGATCAAAACCAAGACGGACTTCAATCTGCCGATGAAAGCGGTGTGCCCAATGTTTTTGTATCCCTAATAGATTGTGATACGGATACCATGATTGATGAAGTGGCGACCGATAGTTTGGGGTATTACTGTTTTGAAGATTTATATCCAGGAAATTACAGTGTTGAGTTTTTTATTAATGATAATTATTCATTCACCACTCCATTTGCCGGGGTGGATACAACGATGGACAGTAATGTTTTAGATAACCTTGGAAGTACAAGTTGTATTGAATTAGAAGCATTCGAAATTGATACAACTTTAGATGCTGGAGTCATAGGCTGTGATATAATTGATGGTTTTGTATGGTTGGAGTATTATGGAAATGACGTTTGGGATTACGATGAAAACGGGATTAATGGAATGAACGTTAAATTATACAGGAAAGAAAACGGCACTTGGATAATATTCGATGAGACATTGACGAAAGTCAAACCAGGATCACCAAGCGATGACGGATACTGGTCTTTCTGTGTGCCTTCCGGCGAATATTACATTAAGATTCAAGATATAGCTGTGCTTCAATCTGTCCTTCCACATGTCGGACAAGATGAAAATATTGACAGTGATATTGATCATAGTTACGGATTAAATACATCGGATGTGTTAACGATTCAACCTGGAGTGAGTATTACCAATATCGGAGCAGGGTTTGAATTTAATTTCACTTTCGTGAATGAAGAAAATCCGATAGATGCTCAAGCTTTGAATTCAATCAGTTTTGAAAATGAATTGGTTAGAAATCAGAGTAAACAAAGTCATTTTGATTATACTATTTATCCTAACCCAACTAGGGAGTCGATATATATGAATTATGAAAATGGTACTAAAAAATCTCAGTTAATTATTTACGACAGTAGCGGAAGAATTATCGAAAAACGTCGCTTAAAAAGAGGCAACGAGACCCTCAAATTTTTGAGTACCTCTCCTCCTGGGACCTATTTTATGATACTAAATCATAATGGCGAGTTTAAGACAGAACGTTTGATAAAGGCGGGATTTTAATCTATAATATTCACAGATACCGAACCAAGACCTTCTATTTCAGCATAAACATGACTGGATTTATCGAGGGTTAACATAGGGCCGAGAGCGCCGGATAAGATGATTTCTCCTTTCCGAAGAGGATAGCCTTTTTCATACATTGTATTGGCAAGCCAAGTGGTCGCGTTTAATGGCGAACCCAAACAAGAGGCTCCTGTTCCTTGTGACACTATCGAGTCATCTTGAAAAAGGGACATTTTACATTTAACCATATCAAAATCCTGAAGATTTCTTGGAGATGATCCTAAGACAAAATGGCTTGATGACGCATTATCGGCGATGGTGTCTGTGATCTTAATGTCCCAGTTCTCAATTCGACTTCCGACAATTTCTATCGCTGGTAATGCATAATCTATGGCATTCAAAACATCGATTGTTGTCAATTTATCTGAGTTCAAATCCTTAGACAAAACAAAGGCAATTTCGGCTTCGGCTTTCGGTTGTGACAAATCCTTTAGTGATAGATGAGATCCATTGAATACTTCCATGTCATGAAACAAAATCCCAAAGTCAGGTTGATCTACACCTAGTTGTTTTTGAACGGCGGGGGAGGTAAGTCCAATTTTTTTGCCTACTACTCGTGATCCCTTATTGATTCTAAATCGCGTATTTATGTTTTGAATATCATATGCGATATCAAGGTCTTCAATCCCAATTTCATGTCTTAAGGGCTTGATAGCTTGTTTGGTTTCTTCTGCAGCTCTGAGCCTTTCGGCAATTACATTTAAGTCCAAATTAAATTATTTGATCGTCTCTAAGATACATCATTTTGTGTATTGCTTGCTTTTTATATAAAGGACTGACTAACAGTATGTTGAGTGTAGTCTGGTGTAGCAAAGAGTTTAAATGCATGTCGCTGTATTGGTTTTTCTTATACAGATTTATCCAATTAAATTCTCGAACTTAGGGTAACACTCTTCTGAACTATATGATATCATACCATGAAAAAACTTCTTGTCATATATATACTGTCGATGTTTTGGACTTCGGTTGTAGGACAGAGATTGGATGCGTACATAAACTTTGGCGCCACGACTCAAATGAGTTACAACTTAGACCAGGGAGGTAGTTATTATAAACGTGGTAAAAAACCAAACATCAAGGCTTTCATTGGTGTGGTCCTTAAAAGTGACATTAATTATTTCAGTACAGATTATGGCTTATCAGTATGGATATATAGTAAAGGTTTAGGCAATAGCCAAAATCCACTTTACTCTGACATTCAAATTGATTTCGTAAATAGTTTAAGTATTGGATTTAAGCTTCCTGAAAACTGGAGTGAAGATTTTCCTTATGTAGAATTGGACTATCCTAAATCGTTTAGGCATGAGCGTGTTAAACCGATTCGCACATTAAGTTATGGTGGATTTTATGGGATCATGAATCGATATAAAAACTCGATTTATTTTTCTACAAACTATATAATCAATAACCATAAAAGAAATCAAAACGTCGGTTCGTTTGCATTGACTTTTGGGGATTTTACATTTCATTACTATAACGATGGGACATTACCTCTTTTTGATATTTTTGGATTGAATGACAGGTTTGATCGATGGTGGACTGGTGGAGGTGGGATTTTCATACATAACAATGAGGGTAATTATAATACAGTCGAATTCACTTTTGACCAGTTTACAGGTTACCAGCCGTTTTTATTTGAATTAAGCGGAATATTGGGAGTCGATATTCCACAGTACTCTTCAAGACGTCGAAATTACCCAACCAAAATTTACAATTTTGAAGATTCTAATTCATCTTTTAACTCGTCAGCCTATAATTTAAGAATAGGACTTAGCGAAAATTATGCTTTTGATATGGGTTTTGCAGGCAAATTAAGGAGTAAAGGTGGCCGCTACTTTGGCATACAAGATATAATTCACATTGTAAGGAATTTTCCTCTACACCCTAATGATACCAATAATACATTTCACATTGGCGTAAGCTATAATAACATTAGAAAGTATGAAGACGTATTTTAAGTGGTATCTACTTCTCTGCATCTTCATCTTTACAGATTGCAGAATAAATCGATTTGACGTACAAAGATCAAAAGTTATTGGTTCGTGTAGGAGTATTTTGCATAAGAAAAATAAGGGCCCTATCGAGCAACATCGAATCGGTCGAATTTATGATGTGGTTTTACCAAAGTGCGAGCAAGAGCTAAAAGGCCAGTACATTCTTGACACCTTGTTAATGTTTAATAAGGATCTTTCGGAAATAAACGAAAAAGATTGCAACGGCTATCATAGTTTTGAATTTTTAGAAATTAATGCAGAATCATCTATAGAGGTCCTTTTTCTCTCATATTCTACAGAAAAAAAACCGCAGACATCGAGTGATACCTTACATGCCGATGGACCGGTTTTGTGTATGCTTGGCTACAAGCCACAACAAGAGGATAATGGAGAAGAGTTTTACTACTCCTTTAAATACCGTTT
This sequence comes from Saprospiraceae bacterium, assembly GCA_020630555.1. Classification (GTDB taxonomy): domain Bacteria; phylum Bacteroidota; class Bacteroidia; order Chitinophagales; family Saprospiraceae; genus JAHDCZ01. Next base: position 3,474 of record JAHDBE010000139.1, on the reverse strand, counting down.
TTATTTGGACGAAAAAGGCCAACCGATACATGAGGATAAGGTGGATTATAAATTTGATTTGGAGTATGTTTTAAATGATAATGGTACGCGTTCTGATATGGTAGAACTAAAATCTGTTGTGGATCAAGCGTATAATAATATCGGAGGCACTCGCGATCTTATTTTTAATTTACAAGATCATCTTGATTTAAAGGAGACTGGATTTCGACTGGTGCAAAACAGGATAAAATTAAGTTATATGATTAATCAGTAATCATAGTCTTGATATCTTTATGGGGTGAATACATTCGACCGATATCAAAGACAAACCCTATTGCCAGAAATAGGTTTAGCTGGTCAAAAGAAACTCCATGAATCATTTGTACTCATTATCGGCTGTGGGGGATTGGGATCTATTGTTGCTCCTTATTTAGCAGGTGCCGGGGTGGGGCGCATACGTTTGGTTGATGGTGACAATCCAAGTTTAAGCAATTTACATAGACAAGTTTTCTTTACCGAATCGGATAAGGAATCTAAGTCTATTACCCTATCAAAGCATCTCAGAAAATTAAATTCTGAAATACGGGTAGAAACCCTTTCGCAAATGCTTAGTAAATCAAACGTAGAGGATGCATTTCATGATGTTGATCTGGTTATTGAGTGTTCAGATAGTATGCCATGTAAATATTTAGTAAACGATTATTCCCACTTTCGTGGAATACCTATGGTTTACGGGGCCATTCATAAGTATGAAGGGTATGTTTCGCTATTTAAAAATGAAAGTTCTGAAGATTGTCATTTGCGGGATGTGTTTCCGGAGATAAATCGCAACATTCAAAGTTGCTCTGAGGTAGGTGTGCTTAATACCATTGCAGGAATCATTGGACTATTTCAGGCCAATGAAGCTTTAAAACATATTTTAGGAATAGGTAAAAGCTTAGAAGGGGAGTTATTAAGCTATAATGCTTTGGAGAATTCACAGTTTAAATTTAAACTTCAGAAAAATTGGCGAAAGCCGATAAAGCAAACTCTAGATACACTAGATTACTCGGATTTAGGGTGCGAAACTATTTCAGAAATAAGTTGGATTAATTATTTAAAAAATTCAGATGATTACCAACTCATATCAATTCTTGATTCAGTCGAAGAACCGGTATTAATAGATGGTGCTCAAAGAATCGCAATGCGTGATCTTAAACCCAATCATATCCAAGATTTTAATAAACCGGTTGCGCTATATTGTATGAGTGGAAAACGGTCAGCAGTGATGGTTACAGAACTTCTCAATCTTGACTCAGCTTTAAAAGTATTCAGTATTAAAGGTGGGAGACACTCGTTTAAGGATGCGCATTAACCCAGTACGATCCATCCATCAACACTTCTTTTTTCCATATCGGGACAGATTCTTTTAAGCGATCAATACAGAATTCGCAGGCCTCAAAGGCTTCTTTACGATGAACAGAGGATACGGCGATGATCACAGCTTTCTCTAATAATTCTACTTTGCCCGTCCGATGATGCATGGAGATTTTTTCTACGTGAAATGTCTTGATAGCCGTATTCGCGATATGCGCCATCTCTTTTTCTGCCATTTCCGCATAGCTCTCAAAATCTAAGTATTGTACATCTTTTCCTTTGTTATGATTGCGAACCGTTCCTACAAACAAAACAATACCACCGCATTTTTTGTCAAGAACAAAATCATAACAGGCATCAATACTTAATGCCAAATCGATAACACGTATATCTAATTTATCTCGAATCATCCGCCGCTTACTGGAGGTAAAAGTGCTAATTCGTCATTATGAGTAATCTCATCTTGGTCTAAAGCATAACTCTGATTGATTGCGATCATGAATCCTTGAAGGCGATTTAATTCAGGATACTCATGGATGAGCCAAGATCGAAGATCTCCAACCGTTTCATGATCTTGAGGAACATCAATTGTGGAACCACCCAGGATCTCTTTCGCAATTCCAAAACAAAGAAGCTTCATATTTTTCAATCTTGATGTGAATTTAATTCAAATTATGAAACATCTAATTGGTCATACTAGCGAAGTCTTATGCTAATCTATCGTTTATATTTGTGGCGACGAACGAAATGACAGAAAAGAAAGCTCGAATATTAGAAGTGGCATTACGCCTTTTTGCCTTGGACGGATTTAATGCGGTATCCACAAAGAGGATTGCCTTAGAGGCAGATGTTTCAGAGGCCTTAATATTTCGTCATTTTAAAAATAAAGAATCGCTTCTTGATGAATTGCGTAATCAAATACCAGTTCGCCTCTCCAAATACTTACTTCCAATCCTAGAAGAAAAGGATGCGAAGACCGTAATATCTCGCTCGATAGATATGCTATATAAAGTGCCAGAATCAGAATATGACTATTGGCGTTTACAGTTTTTACTAAAATGGGATAAGAGATACTACGATCCTAATCACATGAACCCTCTTAAAGAAAAATTAGCGGCGGCCTTTAAAGATTTAAAGTATTCAGATCATACTGTAGAGGCTGAACTTCTTTCTCATATTTTGGAAACTATAGCTGCTGGAATAGTCCGAGATGGCAAAGAAAAATACGAGGCGCCAATCAATTTGCTTCGTCAAAAGTATGGCGTTTAGTCGGAATCTTTTATTTTGTGAGTGTTCACTTACAAAAGAGTATTATGTTCCGCTTCCTATCAGTACTTGTTTTTCTTTGCCTAATCACTTTTGGTTTTTCAGAAATTAATGTCAAATCGGATAAATCCAGTGCAGATTTATCATCTCTAGAAATTCTAGATACGCCCTTCGATAAGATGATGGCTGTGTTAACTCACAAGCGCTGTGTGAATTGTCATCCTTCAGGTGATACTCCGAGACAAGGAGAGGATAGTCATTTACATAATTTTGGAATTTTAAGAGGAGAAGATGGTCATGGATTAGCTGGATATAAATGCAGTACATGTCACCAACACGAAAACAATAGTTATTCTGGAGTGCCTGGTGCACCTCACTGGGCATTAGCGCCTGCTGGAATGGCGTGGGAAGGAAAAAGCCGCGTAGAAATTGCTAAACAGATGATGGATCCTAAAAGGAATGGAGGTAGAACACATCATGAGATTATGGAGCATTTGACGGAACATGAATTGGTATTATGGGCTTGGGAACCAGGAATGGACGCCGAAGGAACCCCCAGAGAACTTCCTCCTGTACCAAAAGATGAGTACATTGAAGCAGTAAAAGAATGGATTGAAAATGGTGCTGTAATTCCCGAAAATTAGACAATCATTTAAATAGAGATACAATGAAAATTTCATTTAAAGTAAATGGCGAAGCAAGAACAGTTGACGTCGATGGAGATTCTCCCTTGTTATGGGTCATTCGAGATGGTTTAGATCTGAAAGGAACAAAGTTTGGATGTGGTATAGCGGCTTGTGGTGCGTGTACCTTACACGTTAATGGTGAAGCGGTAAGGTCTTGTAGTTTTCCGGTAAAGTTGGCCGAAGGCAA
>JAHDBE010000138.1 GCA_020630555.1 Saprospiraceae bacterium | reverse complement strand
TCTGCAGAAGAGGCTGTCAACTTAGCCTTTAAAAATGCCGAGAGGGGAGATACAGTGTTATTGTCACCAGCGTGTGCAAGTTTTGATCTCTTTAAAAATTATAAAGATCGCGGCGATCAATTTAAAAAAGCCGTCTATAAACTCACAGAAAAAAAGACAGTTTGAATACTGTAAAACGCATATATCAGGATTTAAAAGGGGACAAGATTATCTGGATGATCTTTATCATACTAGGTATGTACTCTATGATGTCCGTGTATAGCGCCACGGGAAGTATGGCTTTTAAAGTGCGTGGTGGAAACACAGAGTATTATTTAATTCAACAATTTGTTTTTGTATCCATTGGTGCCTTTTTGGCTTTCATGTGTTACAAATGGAATTACATTAATTACTCCAGATTGGCACCATTTTTAATGGTCATCAGTATTCCTCTTTTGATTTACACGATTGGTTTTGGTACCGAAATTAATAGTGCGCGTAGATGGATAACAATTCCTTGGATTGATAAAACGATACAGACTTCCGATTTTGCAAAGTTGGCTCTCATAATTTATGTGGCTAGGTCACTCGCTACGAAACAAGAGTACATCAAGGATTTTCAATCGGCCTTTTTACCGATTATTCTTCCTGTAATTGTTGTATGTGGTTTGATTGCACCCGCAGATTTATCCACAGCAGGATTGTTGTTTATCACTTGTTTGTTGATGATGTTTATCGGTAGAGTGTCATTAAAGTATGTCGGACTATTACTCTTGATGGGGATGGTGCTTGCTTCGATTCTGATCTTATTGGGAGCAGCATTTCCAGAATTTGTAAGATTAGAAACTTGGGTGAATCGAATACACGAATTTTGGTACAACCCAGGGGATACTTACCAAGTAAATCAGTCTAAAATAGCCATTGCAGAAGGTGGACTTACGGGTGTTGGACCTGGACATAGTTTACAAAAGAACTATTTACCATCTCCTTACGCGGATTTTATTTATGCAGTGATATGTGAAGAATACGGTTTGTTGTTTGGAGGGTTTCCGATTTTGGCTTTATACCTCTGGTTACTGTTTCGTTGTATGACGATTGTGACAAGATCACCTAAAGCATTCGGTGCGATACTAGCGATGGGACTATGTTTGAATATTGTAATCCAGGCTTTCGCCAATATAGCCGTGTCCGTACAATTAGTACCAGTAACAGGATTGACATTGCCTTTAGTTAGTATGGGAGGTACATCCATATTGTTTACTTGTATTGCTTTTGGGATCATTTTAAGTGTAAGCAAGTTTGTGGATGAGGCAAGACAACAAAAGCTGGAGTTAATAGAAATTGAAGAAGATCATGCGAGTCATCATTAGTGGCGGTGGTTCGGGTGGACATATATTTCCGGCAATAGCGATTGCCAATGGATTAAAAGAAAAAATAAAGGATGCAGAAATCCTTTTTGTTGGTGCAGAAGGAAAAATGGAGATGCACTTGGTCCCGAAAGCGGGTTACCAAATAGAAGGACTTGATGTTCGAGGCCTTCAAAGAAAATTGACATTAAAGAATTTGAGTTTTCCTATTCGATTATTTCGAAGCATTAGGAAGGCCAAAAAAATACTGAGGTCGTTTAAACCAGATGTGGTGATTGGCGTTGGTGGGTATGCAAGTGGTCCTATGTTGCATGTTGCAGCAAAAGCAGAAGTGGCTACTTTAATCCAAGAACAAAATTCATTTCCTGGTCTGACGAATAAACTCTTGGCAAAGAGAGTCGATACAATTTGTGTCGCTTATGATCATATGGATCGCTTCTTTCCAAAAGAAAAAATTGTCCTCACAGGCAATCCCGTGAGAAGCACTTTAAATAGTGCATCGACCTCAAAAGACCAAGCTTATAAACACTTTGGACTCGATCCTAATAAAAAAACGGTTCTGTCTGTAGGTGGGAGTTTAGGCGCTCGAACTCTGAACGCAGCGTTCGATGAAAACCTTGACTTGTTATCAAACGAAGGAAGTCAGATAAATTTTATCTGGCAGATCGGCCGCTTCTATGAAGAAGCTTTTAAAGACAGCGATACAGGGAAACTACCCAATGTGTGTCCACTGACTTTTATCGATCGAATGGATTTTGCCTATGCCATTGCCGATGTGGTGGTGTGCAGAGCTGGGGCCTTGACCATTTCTGAATTAACAAATATGGGTCATGCCTCCATTTTAATTCCTTCACCAAATGTGGCTGAAGATCATCAGACTAAAAATGCAGAAGCATTAGTAAAATCAAATGCAGCCTTATTAGTCAAAGACGATGAAGTCAACGAAAAATTATTTCCGTTAGCCATAAAGTTGGTTAACGACGAAAGCCAGTTAAAAGAGCTTTCACAAAATGCGAGCAAAATGGCTAAGCCTAATGCCCTGAATCAAATTGTCAATGAAGTTTTAAAACTCGTTCAATAATGATTCGGCTGGATTCCTTAAAACGCCTCTATTTTATAGGAATAGGAGGGATTGGAATGAGTGCTTTAGCGAGATATTTTGCGCATCGAAATATTGAAATTTTTGGATACGATAAGGTGCAGACTGAATTAACCAAAACGTTGGAAAATGAGGGTATGCACATTCACTATGATGATGATCCGATATGGATTCCAGAAGGTATCGATCTGGTAGTTTATACGCCAGCGATCCCGAAAGATCATAGAGAATTAAATTGGTTTTTGTCGAATCAATTTACAGTCGTTAAGAGAGCAGAAATGCTTGGATGGATAAGCCGTGATAGTGACGCCCTTTGTGTGGCAGGTACTCATGGAAAGACCACTACAAGTTCTATGCTCTCACATATTTTGACATACGGTAAACACGAAGCTAGCTGCATCATCGGTGGAATTATGACGAATTATAAGTCAAATTTCATTTATGGAAGTAGTAAATGGTTGGTACTAGAAGCAGACGAATTTGATCGTTCGTTTCTTCATCTCGAACCAAAGCACAGTGCAATTCTTTCTACAGATTCTGATCACTTAGATATTTATGGGGATGGAGATTCTATGGTAGAGGGCTTTGAGGCTTTCGCCAAAAAATTGAAGACTGGTGGAACCCTGTTTTTACATCAGTCGATTCAGTTGTCCGAAGAATGCACAAAAACTTTGGTTACTAAAGGATGTAAGATCATACCATACGGATTGGACAATCTAATTTTTGGATGCCATGATGTAAGAATCGATAACGGTGTAATCGTCTTTTCGGTTGTAGAAAACGGAGAAGAGATATCGGGTTTTGAAACGAACATGCCAGGCAATCACAATTTAGAGAATGCACTTGTAGCGATAGGATTAGCAAGATTAGCAGGAATGGATTGGGATCTGATAAAAGCAGGGCTAAAATCATTTAAAGGAATAAAGCGTCGTTTTGAGTTTTTATACCAATCGGAGGATTTAGTGATCATTGATGATTATGCGCATCACCCGACCGAACTCGAAGCAGCCATACAAGCAAGTCGTTCTTTGTTTCCGACAAAAAAGATTACGGGGATATTTCAGCCTCATCTTTTTAGTCGAACCAATGATTTTAAAGAAGGATTTGCTAATGCACTAGATAAGCTTGATGAATGCATACTGCTAGATATTTATCCAGCTCGTGAATTGCCAATGAAGGGAGTGACTTCGAAAATTATTTATGATCGAATGACAAGCTCCAAAAAAATATTAATTGAAAAAAAGGATTTGATCCAAACGATAAAAGATAAAGATTTTGAAGTCTTAATGATTCTTGGAGCAGGCGACATAGACGCAGAAATTCCAAAAGTTTTAGAGACACTGAAAATAAAGAATGACTAAAAGACAAAACATAGAAAATTTTAAATCACGTGCGATATGGACTGTTCTCGCTGTGTCTGTGCTTGTCATATTGGTATTAGCCATTCAGCGAAAGCGAAACTTGCCTCTTGATACACTCAACGTGTATGTGCAAAAGATAGAAGGGAATAGAGACATGATTTCGAAGAAAGATGTAGAAACACTTTTATTAAATAAACTGGGATATGATTTATCTCAACTCAACATAGCTAAAATTGATTTGGCTAAAGTTGAGGAAGTCTTAGAAAAAGATAGTCGAGTTAAAGAGGCAGAGGTGTATTTAGATGCACAGAACAATGTGAATATTGTATTGTCACAAAGACAACCCGTAGTAAGGATTGCGAGAGAGGGAAAGATGGATTATTATCTCGACGAGGATGGAAAACCAGTTAGAGTTAAAAAAGGAGCGGTTGTTCGAGTACCCGTAGCGACTGGAAATATTAATGGGTATAAAAAAGGATTCCTAGAGACAAAGAAGAAGTCAGCTTTAAAAAATGTCTTCATAATGTGTCAAGAAATCCACAAGGATAAATTTTTGAGTTCGCTGGTCGAACAAATACATGTAAAGAGTGCCACAGAAATGTATATCATTCCTAAGGTAGGACGCCAAAGAATTTCGGTAGATCCTTCAGAGGGAATAAAAGATAAGCTTAAGAATCTCAAGGTGTTTTACAAAGACGGTTTACCAAGATCTGGTTGGAGTAAGTTCACCGAATTAAAAATTGACTATAAGGATCAAGTCGTTGGTGTCAAGGACTAATGATCTAAAAATAAAATCATGAACCATACAAAATCTTAATTAATGAACGAGACGATACATAACGCACAAAACATTGCCGTGGCAGTGGATATCGGTACGACGAAAGTTTGCGCCATCGCCGGTCGTAGAAATGAGTACGGTAAAATTGAAGTACTTGGTGTAGGGCGCGTGAAATCAGAAGGAGTTTCAAGAGGGGTTGTTTCCAATATCGACAAAACCGTTAAGGCGATTAGAGAATCGGTTGCAATCGCAGAGAAAAATGCGAACTGCAAATTTAAGATCGTCCATGTTGGTGTTGCTGGACAGCATATTAAATCTCTACATCATAGAGGACTGTTAGTCCGACAAGATGATAATACAGAGATTAATAAGGAGGATGTCGAGAAATTGATTCGAGACATGCATAAATTGGTTTTGCCTCCTGGTGATAAAATACTTCATGTCATCCCACAAGAATTTACCGTGGATGATGAGCAGAATATTCTTGACCCTGTCGGTATGTCTGGGGTTAGATTAGAAGCTAATTTCCACATCATAACGGGTCAAATTACGGCATCACGTAATATTATGAAATGCGTGGAGAAAGCGGATTTAGAAATTGCAGGTATGACACTTGAGCCTATTGCTTCGGCAGCATCGGTTTTGAGTGAAGAAGAAAAAGAAGCGGGTGTAGCACTTGTGGATATAGGAGGAGGTACAACGGATATAACCATTTTTAAAGATGGCATCATTCGTCATACTGCTGTGATTCCATTTGGAGGAAACGTTATTACAAGAGATATCCGTGAGGGATGTACCGTGATGAATGATCAGGCCGAAAAATTAAAAGTGAAGTTTGGTTCGGCGCTTTCCAGCGAAATTTTTGATAATCGGATTATTACGATTCCAGGATTTAAAGGAAGAGAGCCTAAGGAGATATCAGAAAAGAATCTAGCACGAATCATTGAGGCCAGAATAGAAGAAATATTTGACTATGTCATTTGGGAAATTCGCAGAAGTGGTTTTGAGAGAAAGCTCATCGCGGGTATTGTTTTGACAGGAGGAGGTTCGTTACTTCGACATATTGATCTTCTTTCAGAAAAACATACTGGGTTGCCAACAAGAAGAGGTGAGCCAATTGAAAACCTAGCTCATGGTTACTCGAATGATTTAATGAGTCCTGTTTTCGCGACGGCGATTGGGTTATTGATTACAGCTATTGATAACATGCCAGCTAATGCGGATTCAGTAGTGTTTGATATTGAAGAAGAAGACGAGGAGTTGAATTTAGAAAAGGGAGGAAGTCGCAAGATTTTAGGAAAATTATTTACGTACGCAAAAGATTTTTTCGAGGCCACTCCGGACTCTGAATTTTAAAAAATAAGAAATACTCAGTTATGCAATTTGATATACCTAGACAAGAGAGATCCATTATCAAAGTCCTCGGAGTAGGAGGGGGTGGTGGTAATGCCCTAAAGCACATGGCTGACTTAGGAATCCAAGGAGTGGATTTTGCCATATGTAATACAGATGCACAAGCCATGGAGCATCATCCAGTAGAAACCAAAATTCAACTCGGTCCGACTTTGACAGAAGGACGTGGTGCGGGGTCTATTCCCGAAAAGGGAAAAGAAGCCTGTATTGAATCTATAGATGAAGTGCGTCGATTTTTATCCGATGGAACAAAAATGCTTTTCGTTACAGCTGGATTAGGGGGTGGTACAGGAACTGGTGCGGCACCCATTATCGCTAAGGCTGCTAAAGAGATGGATATTTTAACTGTTGGAATCTGTACGCTGCCTTTTAAGTTTGAGGGAACTCGAAGAAAAAGACAGGCCTTAGAGGGTCTTGAACAGCTAAAGAGAAGTGTTGACGCGATCATCGTCATATCGAATGAAAAGCTCAAGCAGATTCACGGAAATTTAAGCTTAACAGATGCTTTTAAGGAGGCAGATAATATACTAACCACTGCGGCAAAGGGTATCGCAGAGATCATCACAGTTCCAGGCCATATCAATGTGGATTTTGAGGATGTCAATACAGTCATGAGAGATAGTGGTGTGGCGATTATGGGTAATGCAGTTATGGAAGGTGAAGATCGAGCAAGAAAAGCGATCAACTCAGCATTAAGTAGTCCTCTTCTAGAAGAAAATGATATTCGAGGAGCCAGACACATTCTTTTAAATATCACATCTGGGGCGACAGAAGTAACCATGGATGAGATTACAGAGATTACTGAGTATGTCCAAGAGGAAGCAGGGTATGGTACAGACATTATATGGGGTAATTGTCATGATGCTTCTTTAGGAGATAAATTGAGCATTACTTTAATTGCGACAGGATTCCAGGAAGGTGGTGCCAAGAAAGTCAATAAAGCACCAGAAAAAGAGATCTATGTATCTCTTGAAGACAAAACAGAACAGGTACCTGTTAAAGATTCATTTGACACAGAAGTATTTGATTTGGATATGCCGCAAGAGACTGCAACCACTTTTGATTTTGAAGTGGACGATGTTAAGAATACCATCAATGCTTTGAATTCTAGAGGTACAGACATATATGCTGAGATAAGAGAGGAAGAAGATGCCCATAGGGTAGAAGAGAGAAGAAAGGTAAACGAAATGGAAAGTGCACGTAGAGAATATCTACGTCAGAATAATAGTAAGCCTTTGGATAATCCACGGATTATTTCAGAGATGGAAAGTGTCCCTGCCTATAAGCGACGTAAAGTCAGTTTAGAGGATGACACAAACGACACGGGTAATAGGTTTTCAAATTTTAGTATCAGTGATGATTTAGATGAGCCGTTGAGTGATACTCAGAATTCCTATTTACATGACAATGTCGATTAAGTTGGATTTCGTCTTTTTTTATATTCTCATCTTTACATGAGATTGGTTTATTGAGTTTTGGAGCCAGGCTCCCCGCCTGGCTCTATTTTAAATTTTTTTATTCCCAAAACGATAAAGAACAAATTTGGATTTCGTCTTTTTTTTATATTCTCATCTTTACATGAGATTGGTTTATTGAGTTTTGTCCGGGCTCCCCGCTCGGACATTTTTTTTGCTAAAATTTTAATCTGGAACTATAGGAAAGGCGAGAATAAATCGATGGTATTAATAATAAGCTGTTTAAACAGCTTTTTTTATTAATACCACTTTTGAACAAATCGTAACCACAAATAAGCATATAAAAAAAC
>JAHDBE010000137.1 GCA_020630555.1 Saprospiraceae bacterium | reverse complement strand
CTCTTGAAATACATATAACAAGGGATCCCTAATAATAATATAACCAATCCAGCTACGGTCTCAACTGGTAAACTAAAAAGTGTATTGAATACAAAAGCCACAGTGACTAAAACATAAAAGATCGGAATGATTGGATACCACGGAGTCACAAACAGTGGCTTATCATCACTTCGTTTTCGAAAAACAAAAATACTCATCGCCGCAAGGGCCATAAATACGATATCCATAAATGTCACGAAAGTGATTATTTTATGAAACGAACCCCATAACAGGATCAAGACAACTGCCCAGACCATTTGTATTAACATGGCATAGTGTGGAGTCCTAAATTTTGGATGGATGACTGATAGCTTTTTAAAAAACACACCATCTTTTGCCATGGCATGATAAATTCTGGGCGCAGTCATAGTATAAATACCAATGGTCCCAAAGATAGAGATGGCGATCACAAGGGTAATCAATTTCCCCCCATTAGAAATAACAACATTTAAAGCATCTCCAGCCACTTTGTTTGAAGCGGCAATTTCGTCAAGAGGCAACATATTCATGTAGGCCATATTAGTCAGCACATAGACCAATGTCACAACCGCCGTCCCAATGAGCATAGCGCGAGGTAAAGTCCTTTGTGGATTTTTGGTTTCGCCAGATAAATAGGTGGTATGGTGCCATCCTCCAAAAGACCAAAACACCCCAACAAATGCCAGCAAGAATGCCTGAAGCGGACTTATTTCAGAAGGTATCGCATCAAATGCACTCCACTCTACTTTATCCACATTTAAAAAAAACAATCCGAGCAAAATTAGAGCGAGCAGGGCAAGCAATTTTAAACTTGTAAAAACTTGTGCAAAAATTTGTGAGATGTTTACCCCTAAAACGTTGACGAAAGTCAAAACTACCACTACAGAAACACTGAAAATCATCTTTCCTCGATGCGAAAACTCGATAAAGAAACTCATGTAATCTGCCAAGGCCACCGATAATGCAGCAAGAGCCCCGGTATTTATGATAAGTAAAATGACCCATCCATAAAGAAATCCAGCTAAATTTCCATAGGCCTCACGCAAATACACATAGACACCCCCAGAATTTGGGTAGCGCGTACTCAATTCAGAAAAAACCATGGCTCCACAAAACGAAACTATTCCACCAAGAATCCAAGCCATTAGGATTAATCCATGATGTGGCAAACTTTTAGCAATCGATGATGGCGTTAAAAATATGCCCGAACCAATACAAGATCCTATAGCAATCATGCTTAGTCCGCTAACTGTCAAATCTTTTCGGAGGGTGGACATAGCGTTTTATATTCTTTATCTTGAAGTATGCGTCTCTTGAAAATACGTCTATTCCTAAAATTGTGGCTTATATGTTTAGGATTAAGTTTTTGCCTTTCGGCGAATGGCCAACTTCTTGGAGACGACGTCATGGGAGATAAATCGAAAATTGAAATTCCTTTTTCTTTCGAATCTGGGTTCATTTTGACAAAGGTGACCTTTCAAAATTGGCTCCCTTTAAACTTAATTTTTGATACAGGGGCAGAGCATACAATTATTTTTAATGAGCCTATTGCGCAATTGCTTCAGTTGAAGTACGATCAAGTCATTAATATTTACGGATCGGATCTTAGTGAAACGGTCGATGCCTTTATATCCAGACAGATACCTATGAAAATGCCTAAGACTGAAACGGTTCTTAGAGATTTGGTTATTGTCAATTCGGATTCATTAAAATTAGAACAGCTTACTGGAAAACGAATCGACGGAATTCTGGGTGCTAATTTTTTTCGTGGCCTAAAGGTTCAGATCGATTATGATCGAAAAAAAATAATTCTTTACAAAGGAGATGCTAATATTAAAGACCTCGACAAATACGAGGGCTTACCCATAGACATTGTGAGGTTTAAGCCTTACCTCACGGTTAAAGTTCTTTCCCAAGAAGGGAACATTGATAGTCTTAAAATGCTTGTGGACACAGGTGCTTCCTTAGGATTATTAATACATAGCAATACAGACCCTAATCTTGAAACTCCACCTAATGCGGTCAATGGAATCCTCGGACGTGGTTTAGGAGGAGATTTAGGCGGATTTATGGGAAGAGTGGCCTCATTAAATTTTGGTCCATTTGAGTTTCCTCAAATTATTTCCAACTATCAGGACATTGACAGTTCGCTACTTACCATAAAAAAAATCGTCCGTAATGGTTTAATAGGCAATCCTCTTCTATCTCGTTTTGATGTGATTATCGATTACGTCAATAGCACTCTATACCTAAAAGCAGATAAGGACTATAATCGAGAATTTGACTATGATCGCTCTGGTTTATCGATTTATGCTTTTGGAAAAGACCTAAAAGACTATTATGTCCGCTTTGTTCATCCAAATTCTCCAGCTTATGATGCAGGTCTCAGAGCGGGAGACGTCATTAAAAAAATCGGATGGTGGAGTACTCGTTGGTACTCCATTCAGCGCTTAAATCGTAAGTTTCAACAAAAAGAAGGAAAGACTATTAAATTAATGGTTGAGCGACAGGGTGAAAAGTTGAAATATAAGTTCAAACTGCGCAATTGGTTCGATGAAATTCCAATCATTGAGAAGAATGACGCTCCTATAGCCGAAATGGAATAATTATTGGGTAAAACCAATAAAAAGGCTATTTTTGCAGTCCAATTTTAAAAACTAAATAAAAATTATGTTTGCCGTAGTATCTATTGCTGGTCAGCAGTTCAAAGTCGAGGAGGGTCAAGAGATCTTCGTCCACCAGTTGGGTGCAAATGAAGGTGACAGTGTTTCTTTTGATGATGTTTTACTTGTCAACAAAGGAGATGCTACCACAATCGGTACCCCTAGTGTTTCAGGTGCTAAAGTCAATGCGACTGTATTAGAGCACGTTAAAGGAGATAAAGTTGTTGTGTTTAAGAAGAAGAGACGTAAAGGTTATAAAGTGAAGAATGGACACAGACAATCATTTACTAAACTTAAAATCGACGGAATCGTCGGTTAATCCATAAAATTATAAGTCATGGCTCATAAAAAAGGAGTTGGTAGTACGGATAACGGACGGGACAGTAATAGTAAACGCTTAGGTGTTAAGATTTTTGGTGGTCAGTTTGCAAAAGCTGGAAACATCATCATCCGTCAAAGAGGTACAAAATTTCACGTTGGTGAAAATTGTTACATAGGTAGAGATCATACAATTCACGCCAAAGTGGATGGTACTGTGGTTTTTACAAGAAAGAAATCAAATAGAACATACGTCAGCATTTTGACTGAAGGTGCTGAAGTTAAAGCAGCTCCTGTCAAGTCTAAGAAAGCGGCAGCGCCTAAAGCAGCTCCTGCACCTGCTCCAGAAGCAGCGGTAGAAGAAGCTCCTGCTGTTCAGGAAGAGGCTCCAAAAGCAGCTCCTGCTAAAGCAAAAGGTGGCGATGATTTAACAAAGATCGAGGGTGTCGGACCTAAAGTAAAAGAAGTACTTACTGAGGCTGGCCTTGGAACGTTTGCAGCTGTGGCTGCGGCTTCTGCAGATCAAATTAGAGAGATCCTTGTAAACGCAAACAGTCGATATAAGATGTTTGATCCTACAACATGGCCAGAGCAAGCTAAACTTGCCGATGCTGGAGAGTGGGACAAGCTTAAAGCATGGCAAGACGAATTGGACGGAGGAAAATAATCTTCTGAGTTCAATGAAAAATATAAACCCTGGATGATTCGTCATTCAGGGTTTTTTATTTATATCTCTTCTAGTTGTTTGTCGTTAATCCAACCGAGTGTTTTGTTCTTTAGAGCCACTTTGCGCCATTCGCCTATCTTATCCAATAAATCTACTTTTTCTCCAGCTTTAATCTGACGAATATCTTCTGATCTAGTATCTGGTCCAGATTTAAGGGTGAGCTCAGTTAATACAACTGCAGATTTATATTCCGTTTCTTGTTTCATTTTGGCGAAAGCCGAGATAAATAATAAAAACCCTACCAATCCTAAAACGACAACTATCCACCATGGTGATTTATTAAGTATCAAAGTCTGGTACAAAAAATACAATGCAGCACCAATTCCAAAAAATCCCAAAATTGCCCAAATCGTCGATGAAAGACATGAAGTCCAGTTTTCCCACCAACGAATTAAGAAAAAATCCTCTATCTCACTTATATCACTGGCTATCGTATATTCCAGCATTTCCACATTGGCGATAAGTTCGGAGTTTCCTGGAGATCTTTTCAACCCTCTTTCAAAATACAATCGGGCCATTCCATAATCCTCTTTCTTAAAAAAGGCATGACCAATATTAGCATATAAGGCATTCGATTCTAATTTTTTATCTAAAATCTCTTCATACAGACTAATCGCCTTGTCCCACGATTGAGAGAGCATGGCTTCATTGGCAGTTTTGAATTTTTCTTCCGCGGTTTGCGCAGTCACCGAGAACATACTCAAATAAAAAAACACCAATAGAATGCTTCTATTGATTAGACATAGTCTGTGGTAAGGCATCTTTCTGTGGCTTTTTAGGCTCTTCATTTTTTACGCTGGGTGTCTTGAATCCTTCTTTATGAATAATATCGAGTAAAGATACGGGTTTCGCATCCTGATTCCATACAAAATTCTTAAGGCGTAAGGCGATAGGGTCGACTTCTAGAATGGGTATCATTACCGAAGTGGGTGTATCGTAGAACTTTATATCTACAACACTCTTATTAGCAAACTTAAACCAAATCTTACTACAAATGGTGGTATTGGCTCCAATGAAAGCATCTTCATCATCAAGCATGTAGTAAATGGATTCGGCATTACCCTCGACCGTCATGTAGTCCAAAGTATCCGCTGAGAAATATACATTGATGTCCCTGCCCTTAATCTGATTAAAATATTCAGATTCAATAAAATTTAGGATTAATCCATCGCTTTTTAAATGGGCTCGATTCAAGCTTTCATTTTTCATATATAAATCAATCGTGTCCGCCGAGAACTGAGTCGAATCAGACCAAACAAAAGGATTATCAAATAAACTAAAGATCGAATCACGATCATTAAAATATAAACTATCACCAATCGCTTGAAGATTAGATTTATAAATCCGAACATCATTATAAGCCTTTAAAACCCGCATGGTGTCCCTAACACCCAAAGTGTCGATTTCTTCCATTGAAAAACTAAACAAGGTATCTGCCGCTAAATACATCGTATCCCCTTCTGAAATGGATTCCATATATGGCCTTGTATCTCGACCCATGGCCTTGATATAATCCGTCTGTTCATCATACAATGCCATATCACAATATAGACTTGAATTTGAGGACGTATCTGTCCAAATGACATCTCCTCTCAAGTCTCCAATTCCATTTTTTAAATAATCTATGGTATCTGCAATAACTTGATTTTCACCGTCTATGATTTGGGCGCGACCATTGGCATAAAAGCGCTCGGTGGTTTTATTGTATTTTATGTATTCACCTTCGACTGTACTCTCCTCTTGTTTAAAGTATCCTTCACCGATCAACTCAGAGTTACCAGATTTTTCATTATATCGTATGGTTTTGGCTTTCGCCAATTGAGATTCTTCTTCATAGTACGCATTTCCCATCAATTCTAAATCTCCTGTTCTTTGATTGTAATAAATGGAGTCGGCTGCTGCTCGAGTTTTATTCGATTCGTATTGCGGATCGCCAGTCAGTAAAGATTCCTTTTGACGAAAGTCATAAAAACCTCCTTGACAATATATTTGCGCAGAATCAGTTTTGATCCGTGTCGCAGAGATAAAAATCGCTTTTCCCAGCCCCGTATTATATTTTAATGAGTCCGCTCTTAAATCAAAGGCGCTATCTCTCACGACCACATAATCTTTGAAGGTGGCTAATTTTTCATTAACATCGTAAATACCTCGAATACTCTGTAATTGAGTAGATTGATTGACTAAAAGCGCCGTATCTCGATAGGTCGCAATTCGTTTCCCAACGTCGTAATCTAATCGTTCTGTATATAGTTTTTCCTCTCCGTTTTCTAGGGTAACATTGTAAAAAAGACGGGCTTTTTGAGTATTACCATTGTACACTAATGAATCCCCAAAAACGCTAATCGTGTCAGATTGAACAAGCACGACATTACCTACGGCAACTAAGAAATTTCCTCGAATCGAGGCCGAATCACAAAACATGAAAGTACTATCCTGATACAACTGCACATCTCCATTAAGAATACGGAGTTCTTCTTGTGCAGTTTTTTTCAAACGCGTCTGATCTGCATGCTCGACATAAATCAACTCTTTTTCTTGAGACCAGAGAGCATAAGAAAATAAGCTTAATAATATGACAGTTATAATTCGAAGCATTCAGAAAAAAGACGCACGATGCATTTATATGTTACGTTTTACTCTGAGGCAATGAGTTGGGATAATTCAAATCCCACAGTACTTCCAATGGCCACTCCCATCCCCCCTAATCGAGCCCCAAGGTAAACAGATTCGTTTAATTTCTTGATTATCGGTTGTTTCGAACGACCGGTAGCAATTATTCCTGACCATGAGGAGTCAAACTCTATGTCTTGATTAGAAAATAATTGTTCTCTTACACACTTCTTGAGATAGTCTGTAATGCGTACATTTTCTCCAAAACGATCCGTTTTTTCACCTTCCATATCCATATTACGCGCTCCACCAATTAATAATCTATTACCATAATTTCGGAAATAAATATATCCCTCATCCATATGAAAGGTCCCTTTCCAATTTAGGTTTTGAATCGGTTGTGTCATTAATACTTGATTACGATACGGTGTAATATCGAGATCCAAATTAAGTTGAGAAGTAAATGCATTGGTACAAAGCGCTAATTTTTTTGGTTTTATTGTACATCCTCCTACAAATAAGATACCCTCTTGAATATTCATTAGCTTCACGTCGGTGCCATTAAGCAGTCGTATGTCTTTCTGTACGGCTCGTTTTCTAAGCTCGATAATCATTTGAACCGGATTCAATTGGCCCTCCAATGGATTCAAAATCATCTTATCGCAAAATTTAAACCCAAAGTCATTATCCACTATTCTAAAACAGTCCTTAACTCCAATGGCTTCGTTTATCAGTTTATTGACTTTCGTCAATTCATCTGCACAATTTTCAAAGTGATCTTTCTCTTCTTTAAAAAAGCATTCATAGCCACCACATTTTGAATAACTCATTACATCAGGATGAACTATGGATTTTAATCTTTCGAGACCTAGATAACGACTTTTGATGAGCTCTTTCATCGAAGACTCGTCTAAGGATTTTAGATCAGATAAAATCTCCCCAACACTTCCAAAGCACGCAAATCCAGCATTCTTTGTACTCGCTCCTTCTCCTATTATACCTCGATCAAAAACGACTATTTTAGAATTCGGTCTTAGTGTTTTATAAGACAAGGCGGTGGATAATCCGACTATTCCTGATCCAACAATGGCTAAATCCACGGTCTGAAATAATTGTTCGCGTTCCCAAAAACTATAATTGTCCGTCATACAAATCTTGAATATTCGCTGAATTTAATCATTTTTGCAAGGGACAAGCTGTATTGTCAGATCTTAAATTTTGTATTGTGATTCAACGAATTCAAAGTATTTTTTTGTTGCTCTGTGCGGGAGGCTTCGGGGCTCTGTTTGCTTTTCCTTATGCTACCAGTAAAAACGCCACAGCTCAATTTTTATCGGATAAGGTATACGAAACCAGTGATCATATTCTCTTGATCATTTTAACTGTTTTGGGCATTTTAATCAGTATGGTAGCGATTTTCTTGTTTAAAAATCGAAATCTTCA
>JAHDBE010000136.1 GCA_020630555.1 Saprospiraceae bacterium | reverse complement strand
CTTCGAGGTTTGCTCAGAATACATCGAATCCAGCTATCCGCTTTGACGGAAGTCTCTAAAATATCAATAAAGGTCTCAAGACTTTGCATAGTTATATATATACAACAACCCTGCTAAATTAATTACATTGGTGGATCATTTCGAAGCATTGAGATATTTCATACATCTAGCATATAATGGACAAAATTTTCATGGATGGCAAAGGCAAGATAATGTGCCGTCTATTCAAGGGAGATTAGAAGATGCCTTAGCTCTTTTGTTACGAAAAAAAGTCCCCATTGTAGGTTGTGGCCGGACTGATAAAGGCGTTCATGCGAGCCACTATGTAGCGCATTTTGATTGTGATGATTTACCGCAAATTGATGTGTGTCGTAAACTTAATGGTATTATAAAGAAGGATATTATCTGTTATTCTTTGACGAAAGTCGAAGGGAAAATGCATGCTCAAAGAAGTGCTTTAAGTCGGACATATGATTATTTAGTGCACTGGAATAAATCTCCTTTTCTCAATGGGTTCAGTTCGATGTATCATGGACCGCCATTAGATTTATCTATGATGCTGGCTTTCGCCAAATATATTTCGATGCAGAACGATTTTAAACACTTGTGTAAGCAGCCTGAAATATATGAGAATACAGGTTGTAGGATTGATGCAATAAACTTATGGGTGAATGAAGAAGAGGGGAGGATGCGACTGCAAGTACAAGCCAATCGATTTTTAAGAAGTATGATGCGGATATTAATGAATCAATTGATACAAGTGGGGAACGGTCAAAGAACTTTGGATCAGCTCATCGAAAGTTTTGAGACGGGAAAACGAGAACATCCATTACAAGCGTTTTATCCCGATGGCTTGTATCTTTCTCATGTGGAATATCCGCAGGTTAATTTTGAAAAACGACCATTGCAACATCCATTTTTAAATATGGATAGTGAGGATGGTTGGGATTTGATGAGGTAGCTTGTTAATTCATTAACCAAGGATACGCTTTCGCGAAAGATTTTCTCCAGGTTAAATGCCAGTGACCTTCCCCTTTAATGATCTCAAATTTTAGACGGTCATCGCTTAGACCTTTTTCTTTAAATTTTTGAAAAACAACTTTTGCTAACTGGACCATAAAGTCTTCTTTTTCACCGACACTAATAAATATCTTTTTGGATTGCAATTCAATATCAGGGATTTCCATAGCCATGAGTTTTTCAGTGTCGACCCACATTGAAGGGGACTGGATCAAAGCATTCCCCCATACATCGGGGTGAGCCATTAAGAAGTAGTATGCCATCATTCCACTTCTTGAGATGCCACCTATGCTTGTGTGCTCAGGTTCCGTCTTTGTCCGGTAGAGACTGTCTATCCAAGGCTTTAATTCGTATGAAACCCATTTGGCGTATTGGTCACCGTGGGCATCTGGATATTCTTTGATTGGCCAAGGTGTATATTCTTGGTCGCGGTTTTCACTTTCGGCAATGGCCACGACGATTGAGGAATTTTTACTAGTCGAGTCTGCTTGGTTTATGACTTCATCCAATTGCCATTCTGGGCCATTGTTTTCTAAGTCGTTAAAACATTGTTCGCCATCCATCATGTAGATAACAGGATATGATCTTAAGCTGTCACTTAGGTACGAAGGAGGCACATAAATATGAATAGTCCTTTTTTCATTTTGATAAGGGATTAAAATAGAATCTCGAAGTGAAGTTACAGTCGGAGAAGAAGTATCCACTAAGTTTTGATAGTAACTATTTCGGCGATCGGTTTCTTTTTTCCATTTATAATATCTGAAACCTTGATACACGCCATAGATGGAAAGAAGAACAAATATTCCGATCAGAATTTTTTTAATCATATCAATGGCTTGGATTTATAAGAGATTATTTTTTTAGCATGGGTGCACTATTGTAGCTGTCATAAATAAAGCGCCATTTTCCGTCCTTTTCTTTTTTTAGGATGGTAAGAAATTTCCCTTTACTGATGGTTTCTGTTTTGCCTGGGTACTTTGATCGATAGGTAAAGTATCCTGAATCAATGACCACATCCCCTTCTATACGTCTATCCAAAATATCAAACTCAATATTTAGTTCACCTTTTTGATTAATGTGATTTTCAAAAGTGGCATCAAAGCTTCGGGCAATTTCTGATTTTCCTTTAAGGATTTTTTGACCTGGGGGTAAATACACAGCTTCATCATTGTAAAGATCGATGAGCATGTCTTGATTAAGAGTTTTATAAGCGACAGAGAAGCTGTCATAAACGGCTTGAACTTCTTTGTTGACTAAAGTCAAAGGAGACATGCGTTTATAAATGCCGTGAAAAACCGTATTCCATTGACCGTCTGGAGTTTGCTGATCCCAAATCTGGATGACTGTATTTTTATCTTTTTTTGCAATCACCATCCGGTTGGTGATTTTAATTTTGTTTTTAGGGTTTAATGTCGTTGCAAAAAATGTAGCTGTGTCATTTTTGATAGTGCCAGTAAACTCCAGATTATTACCTCCGTTATCCACCCATTTTTGTTTCCATTTATCGATAGACGGTTCGTAATGATTAAAACTTTCACCTCGCGATTTTTTAGTGCCCGTCCAAGATTCCTTGATGACACAACTATCCATTTCGAGGCTGATATGATTGTAGCCGGCGATTTGATTTGTGTTAGCTAGGGTGACCTCCCAAGTGCCAATCCAAAAATCAAAAGCTCTATGATTTTCGGATTGACAAGGAGATTGTGCCTGAATAACATTCGCCGAAAGGCAAAGGAAAAAGACAAAAATTAATCTCATGTTTCTTACATAAATTGACAAATAACGCCTCCCATTAAAATGAGAGTCACAAACCAGTAACCAAAGTGAATGCCGATATATTTCCATCCGCGTCGTTCAAAAAGAGCGTTGATGGCGATTAGGGGTAAGGCAAAAATGACTGCGATGAATCCACCGTGTAAAGCGCCATGACCAAAACTTCTATGCCAATCTCCATAGGAGGACATGAAGTCGTTGTAATAATTCATGATGTCAGAGCCTTCTTTGCCCCAACCTGGATCCATAGCAAAGAGTTGCATAACTCCAGTCTGATGGATAACGATTCCGCTCAAGGCGAATGCTAAGAGGCAACTAAAAATATAGCTCGACCCAAATAGGACGATTGGGTTGCCTTCTTTAAGTTGGTCTTCGGTAAAACCATTAAGATTCATCCAGGATTTTCCAAAAAGCATGTTGCTGTAGTACAATGCTCCGACTGCTAAAGGGATGACGCCCGCGAGTAGTAAAATTAGATAGTTCATTTCTGTTTCGTTTTATTATTATATTAAGTTAAACAATTTACCATGTCAAAGTCAAAAAATAAAACTGTAGAAACAAAGGCCAGTGTCACCCATTTTTTAAAGAATATTGAAAATCCTCAACGAAAAAAGGATAGTGCTCAAGTTCACAAAATGATGCGAGAGATTACGGGAGAACGCGCTAAAATGTGGGGACCATCCATTGTGGGTTACGGACGATATCACTATAGATATGAAAGTGGCCGTGAAGGCGATTTTATGAAAGTAGGATTTTCGCCGAGGAAAGCAAATATGACTATTTATATTATGCCGGGTTTTAAAAAGTATGAGAGTTTGATGGCTAAATTAGGAAAGCATAAAACAGGAAAATCTTGCCTATATATCAATAAGCTCGACGAGGTGGATTTAAAAATCCTCGCCGAGCTTATTAAGGAGAGTTATAGTTATATGACCCAAAAATACGGGTAGATTAATCTTTTGCTATTCGTCTGCTAATTTGTTGGCCATCTTTTTCGAATCGAAGAATGTAGGCTCCTGAGGCTAGATTTGAAACATTAATCAGAGTCGATTCCGTAACAGCTAATGACTGTACAATTTTTCCTGAGATATCGATAATGTCAATTTTTAGCTTAGTTGAGTTAGACAGATTTATGTTCAAGTTATCTTTTACTGGATTAGGAAAATAGCTAATGTTTAAATCCCCAATGTTTATAATTGAGCTTGTCCCGTCCATTCCGTCACAATCTTCATCAATTCCATTGCCGGGTATTTCTATGGCGTCAGGATTTACATCAGCATTATTATCATCGCAATCATCGGCTAGCACAAATCCATCTTGATCTAAGTCATCATCGAGCGTAGATTCGTCGCAATCATCGTCTATGCCGTTATAGATGATTTCGTCATTACCTGGGAAGATGTTTTCGTTGTTGTCGTCGCAGTCTTCAGCAAGTATAAATCCATCTTGGTCCAAGTCATCATCGAGTGTTGCTTCATTACAATCTTCATCGATTCCGTTGTAAGGGACTTCCACTTGACCAGGATTAATATCTGCATTATCATCATTGCAATCTTCGGCTAGCACAAATCCATCTTGATCTAAATCATCATCTAAAGTTTCGGGATTACAATCATCGTCTATGCCATTGTATACTGTTTCCGTTGCATCAGGATTGATATCTGGATTAGAGTCGTCGCAATCTACGTCATTTGTAAATCCGTCCATATCGTTGTCAACAAGGGCCAAGCCTGAAACGAGATTTATATTATCTATATATAAGTTGTTGCCGTAGTAGTTTATTCCTACGAAATAAAATTGAATCTCAGATTCGTCTTTTAAATCATTGAGATTAATAATTATAGTTTCCCATTGATCTGAACTAGGTACGAAACTACCGGCTATTGGCGGGGTAGTGCTTAGATCATCTCCACCTTCTTGCCATAACTTGAAGAGAGTTACTCCACAGTCTTTGGAATAGTAAATTGCCAAGCTGTCGATAAATATCGAACCTCCAGATTGGTAATAGGTATATGCCAGGTCAAAAGATAAACTAGGGTTTTCAGTCTCTGAAAGATTCACGGACGGAAGTTCTAAATAATCTTTAGAACCACTTGTGTTGTACGCGTAATTATTTATCCACATAGAACCTAGATCTAAATTAAAACCTCCAACTCCACCATTCCATGACCATGTCATGGCTTGGTCATCATTAGTGATGTCCCATAACTCAGGTAGATTTTGAGTTGGGAACCCCTCGACAATGTCCAAATCTACTTGTTCGTTTAAAGAGATAGTTATGTAATCTTCTCTTAGAAACGTATCGATGGTGTTGCTGTCTGATACGATTAATCGAACATCATAAGTTCCTTCAGATTCGTAATAGATGGTTGGATTTTCATCTGTCGAAAATTCTGGTGTACCTCCCTCAAAATACCATTCAACGATGTCGTCATAATTTTGAGAAACATTTATGAAGGGAATATCGACATAAGGACAAGTCTCTAAGGAGCTTGAATAAAAGTCTGCTGTTGCAGGATAATCTGTGCTTTTTATGACTTGATTTTCCCATACTCCTCGACCATAGGAGGCAACTCGTATTGTATTTGTGCCAGGAATAATTTCAATATCTGCAATGTAACAATTTGGAAGTCCTTCCATAAAAGGAATCCAATCGGTGTAAGTATCATCAGTGTAGAATACCCCTACTTCTGTAGCTACATACAAGCAATTATCTGGATGACCAGCCTGATAAATGACTTGATGGCAAGGGGAGTCAGGTAATGAACCTGATATGTTTGTCCAACTAACACCTCTATCTTCAGAGTAATATACATTCGTTTCTGGGCTGTAGGAACTAAAACTTACCCACATTCTATCGGGATCTTCAGGATGAAACTCTAATGAAGAGATATTCGAATTAGGAAGTGGGTTTGAAATATCGTTCCATGAGTTTCCACCATCTTCAGTTAGGTATACGTTTGAGTTTATAATTACCGCAATAATATCCGAATCAGATTTAGCAATAGAGATTTCATCAATATTATTGCCACCATTAAAGTTGCTGACAACAAATTCGTTGTCTCCACCAGTTTCAGATTTCCATAATTGTTTTCTTCCACAGTAAACAATATTAGGATTGTTAGGATCGATGATAATTGGAGTTTCCCAATTGCTTTCTCCTTCAACGTCAAAAGAATGAGTGAAAATAGAAAAGGCATTTACTCCTCCGTTTACGGTTTTTCTCATATTTCCTCTTTGATAAGAGTGATATATTACATCAGGATTTGAATAGTCAATTTCTGTTTGTAATCCATCACCTCCTGAATACCTCGACCATGAACCATTATTATTTCTTTTATGAGTTCCATTATCTTGAGATCCAGCCGAGATTAAATTGAGATTTAAATTACTATTAGAAAAATCATAGTACTGAGTAATCTGAATACCTAGACTAAGATTCTCCCAAGATTGACCATCATTAAAAGATCTATAGATGCCCCCATCAGTGCCTGCATAGAGTATTTCTCCAAAAAATCGTAGCCATTGAATGTCTACATGAACACCATTTGTAATATTTACGGGAAAACTTAATCCAGCATTTGTTGATTTAAACATTGATACACCACCAATGAATAATAAATCTTCATCAGAAGGGGAGACATCAAATGCCATATCGTACCATACCTGGGATGTCATTGGATTACCAGTGTTGTTGTCATGTTGTTGGGAAAAACTTTGTCCTTGATCGGAAGATTTCCAACACGCCGTAATATCTCCTCCTCCAAGGTAATAAACAACATCGGGGTTGGCTGGTGTAACGGCTATTTGCATACGGCTAACTTGACCACTTTCCCCAAAATCCTGATCAATAACTTGAAAAAATTCACCCCCATTTGTGGAACGATATCCTGTGGATCCGCTAACAGTATAGATGATTTGATTATTAGTTGGGTGAAACTCAAAATCTTCGACATCGTCATTAATAATCCTATCCCAAGTAAACCCTCCATCTTCCGATCGATATAAACCATCATGCGTGTTAGATATAACAACAGTTGTATCACCTGGCATATAGCTAATTTTCCCCCCTCTTCGATAGTTTGGATAAACGCTATAATTCAAACCAGTCGGTGACCAAGTATTTCCCCCATCTTCTGATCGCCAGACTCCTGTGCCGTAGGCTGCCCAATGGTTGAAATCTCCGGTCATAATTAAAACTACATCAGGATTTTCTGGATTTACAGCTACACCAGATACAGATACAGTCGGTAAATGATCTGTCATCGGTGTCCAGCTATTTCCGGCATCTGTGGTTTTCCACAGTCCACCAGATGGGGCACCAATGTATATGACATCTGGATTTGTAGGATCCACTTCGATGACATTAATTCGTCCTTGTCCATTGCTCAGATTAAATGGCCCTAAAGGTGTCCAAGGCCCTGACACTGAATGGTTAGAATTTTTATGTTTTTTAACAAGAGTAGTTTTTTGATTTATGCTTTTGTGAATTTGTGATGAACTCGGAAAGTTACCATGTTCATCAATTCTTGATTCCCAAAAGTATTCCCAGCGTTTGTATTGTTTCCAACCTTTTCCTTTTTCATAATCCTTGTCAGCCCATTCAGAATTAAAAGCTTCTTGGATTTCATAAAAGTTGGCATTCGGATCATCCATCATCTGCTGCCAGGTCTGACCGTTTGAATGGCTGTTGAATAAAATAAAGGAAAGGGTGAGTGTTAGGATAGTAGTTAATTTCATCTTGGTTGATTTACTTCTTATGTAATGAAAGATATTGAATAATCCTTGGAGAAGCGAGAAAGAATTATGTGTTATTTACGACAAAAAAAGAGCCCTTTCGAGTTATCGAAAAGGCTCTTAAAAGTGATTTTTATCACTTTATAGTTTTAAAAGCTTCCTAGTAATTACCTTGGTACCTGACTCAAATGAAATAAAATAGACTCCAGAATTCAATGCAGTTAGATTTATATTTTCATGATTAAAATCAATAATGGA
>JAHDBE010000135.1:3846-7884 GCA_020630555.1 Saprospiraceae bacterium | reverse complement strand
TCGACAGACGCAAAAAAGGCGTCCATATCGACATGAATAATTTTTCGAAACTCCTGATGCACGCATCAAGAAAAGGAAAAGAACAAAAATTGGGGATTAATTCAACAAGTTTTTCTTGAATAAGATACCTTTTTTGGCATCGTATCCAGGCTTAATACCTCTATGGATTAGGTATTGCTTATAATTAAAATCTCTGGCATCTATGATAAACACTTTACAACCAACGGCTTTGCTTAATTCGAGGTTGTTGTCTTTCCAGCAATGGGCAATCTCAAGGGCAGTTGCATTATGTGATTTTTTCCATTTTTTATTGATTACGACCTCTAATTTTATGATTCCCTTTTCATAACTAAGGAGTTTAGAGGTTAATCCCATTCCGACTCTATAATACATGTCGGTTTCTACAAAATGCCTTCTATTTATTTTATCGATGTCCATACACCGCTACAGGTGCAGAAATTGTGCCATCTTGGCTTAAATGCCTAATGACAGGGATTAAGGCCATGTAATAATTAGAAAGTCAAGATGTGGATAAATATTAAAAAAAGAACTGTTTAAAAAGTGCCAAATAATTTGCCATAACTACCCCCTTACATTACATTTGCCAAAGCTATAAAGCAGGTCCTATAGCTCAGTTGGTTAGAGCACCTGACTCATAATCAGGTGGTCCGAGGTTCAAGTCCTCGTGGGACCACGAAGGTCCGTAGAATATGTTTCAAATCTATGGGCCTTTTTTCTTTTAATGGATGAGTAAGATTCGATTTAATAAAATTGATTTTATATCATGCTCTAAGAATATCCCATCTTCGAAACATTTTCTGAGGTAAAGCCAAACACTTTATTCGAATTTTGGTCATGTTAGACTAAATAAATGAAATACATTACGAAAACAATCCTTTTTTCAATACTCCTAACTGCACATATTGGTTGTAATGGGCAGTCTACAAAGTATGAATTGAATTTGATCAATGAAAAAAATAGATCGCTGGTATGCGTTTTCGAAAATGGTCAATCCGTTGATACAATAACTCGATTTAATAAACCGGTTAAACTTTTGGATTTTTACGTTGAAAATCTTGAGAACATTGTCTTTTTGTATGAGGACCTATTTGGTATTCACTATCATTCTCAATCAAAGGATTCACTCGATAATTGGTTAGTGAATGAGAGCACTACGACTTTGAAGAAACACACAGGCATTTGTCGTATATCAAAGCTTAATGATACTTCACCCCAATATCGACTAACAGGAATTGATGAGGTCATTATAATGCAAAATGATTCTTTAAAGCGAGTAAATTTTGATCCTATTAGATTGGCGAATCGAAAATGGAAAGCGACTATTCAAAAGAAACTTAAAGATCGTAACGAATAGGACTCTATAAATTGTGTTCACAAAAATTACAACAAAGGGCGCGTATAAATATTTGTTTGTCTGTTTTTCTATCAGTTAAGAAATGTTATTCCCACTTTATAGCAATAGAATAAACAAAATCTGTGCAATTAAGATTTTAGAGATTAATGCAATGGGAAACATCATGGTATACCCAAAAAGAGGAATGCCATTTTTTGCCCGATTAGCTGCAAAATCATAAATAGCAGGTTGGTTAGAAACCATACCCATTAAAAGAGAGAAAGGCATTTTTAAGACCTTATACCCGAAGGTTATAATAAGTATTGCTGTAAGCAAAGAAATAACGGCACTTGCTATAAACAGATATAATCCTTCTAATGAAAAACTATTAGCGAAGGCCTGACCTGATCGAACGCCAATACTCGCCAGTAAAAGAATAAGTCCGAGTTGCTGAAGGGCCACGTTTACACTGTAAGGCAAGCTCCATACAATTGGTCCAGTTCTTCTTAAAGCACCAAGAAGTAAACCCACAATAAGTGGTCCTCCCGCATACCCTAATTTAAAGCTCACATCATCGGTAAAATGAAACTCTATAGTACCTAAGATTAACCCAAGACCAATACCTAATCCAAAAGTGAACAAGTTCATTTTACTAGAAGCCTCATATGAATCCCCAAAATAGCGTGATAACTGCTTGAGATCATCTCTGTGTGCAATAAAACGTACTCGATCTCCTTGTTCTAAAATCGTATTACCCCTTGCAAGCATGTCGATATCACCTCTACGAATTCGTGTAATTATGGCATTAAATTTTTCGGGAATATTGAGAGAGGCGATTGTACGTCCAATAACTTTGGAATTAGAAATAAATATTCGCCTGACGTCATACATAGTTCTGTCGTAGTCAACTTGGCTGGTCACTCTTCGACCTATGATATTTTCAGCTTCTTTAACTTCAGCTTTACTTCCGACGACCATGGTGAGATCCCCTTTTTTAAAACTTGTATCAAAATTCGCCAGGCTCATTTCGCCTTCTTGAAAAATGCGCCCAAATATTATATTCCAATTATACTTCTTTAATAAAGTACGAATTGGGACACCCACAATGTCTTCATTTTCGATACGTAAGGTAGCGCTAGTTAAATCTTCATCGATTGGATATTCTTTTCTTAATTTTTGCGCT
This sequence comes from Saprospiraceae bacterium, assembly GCA_020630555.1. Classification (GTDB taxonomy): domain Bacteria; phylum Bacteroidota; class Bacteroidia; order Chitinophagales; family Saprospiraceae; genus JAHDCZ01. The sequence continues at coordinate 5,347 of JAHDBE010000135.1, read as the reverse complement.
TCATCACGATAAGAGATTCGAAATATTTTTTCCAGCAAGAGTATAGCGATAATACCCCCTAATACACCCATTGGATACGAAAAAGAATAACCTACTACCAAATCACCCATGACAGATTTTGCTTCTTGGGGTGGGTGAGTAGCGCCAATGTAGTCTATGACGGCTGCCATAGCAGCGGTGTTGGTTGTTGATCCTGTATACACACCGGTAATTTCACCAGCAGAAAAACCAAATAACCACCACAGAGCAACCGCTAAAATCCCAGAAAATAAAAGCGTGAATAAAATGAAGACAAAATCCCTAATCCCATTCTTCTTATACGAAGCAAAAAAAGCAGGCCCAGATGCTAATCCTATTGAATACACAAAAATACATAGGCCTAAGAGAAGAATGATCTCAGGTATTTTTAGATTAGGATCTATTGCCCCAAAACCTAATCCAGTAAAAAGAATAGCCGCAACACCCAAGGATCCTCCTCGAATTTTAATATTTCCAAGGAGGTAACCTATAGAGGCCACTACAAAAAGTAATAATATAGGATGCTGACTTAAGATCTTAACCACAACACATATTTAAAGACTACAAACTTACGACTTGTTTAAACGAGAAAGCCTATTTTTAGTTTCTCCATATTCAATAAATTTCTTTTCTTTTCCCTTTCGGGAATGTTTATCGAATTATAGGAATAAGCATATTAAAAATTGGTGATTTTTTATCTCCAAGCTAAAACTTGAATCGGTCAAAATCCGTTTAAAATAAGTGGCTTGATTAAATACAACGAAATGAGTGAGAACAGCATATTTAAACCTTATTTAAAATCTAAAGTAGTTTACAAAGGAGGTAAAACTGTCCATGACATACAATCCATGGATAAACAAATACATAAACTTTCTTCAAATGAAAATTTGCTTGGTACGTCACCGAAGGCAATTCAAGCTATCGTAGATAATATTGGTAAACTGAACAATTATCCAGATAGAACAGCTCAGCGACTTCAAGATGCGCTATCTAAATTTTATGATAATAAGTTGACATCAGATCAATTTATTTGTGGACCTAGTGGATCGGAAGTACTGGATCTCTTAATCCGTGGGTTTATGGATGATAAAGTCCACGCCATTATTTCGAATCCCGCCTTTTTAGTATATCAGATGTTTAGCGAAAAGCAAGGAAGTTCAGTGGTAGATGTACCTCTTGATTCGGAAAACTTTCAACTCGATGTTGATGGCATTTTAGAGGCCGTCAATGATAAAACTAGAATGGTCTTTTTAACCAGCCCTAACAACCCAACGGGATCCTATATTCCTGAAAAGGATATGGACAGATTGGTTTATGGTATGCCAGAAGATGTGATAGTCGTCATAGACGAAGTATATTGGCAATTTGCAGATGCTCCTGACTTTTGTCGTCCACTTAAATACGTTTTAGAAGGAAGAAGAGTCGTAGGAATAAACAGTTTCTCCAAAGCATATGGTCTTGCAGGTTTGCGATTAGGATATGC
>JAHDBE010000135.1:0-3746 GCA_020630555.1 Saprospiraceae bacterium | reverse complement strand
GGAACAGAAGAAGCTAATGATGCTTTAATTGCTGCCCTCAAAAAAGTATGTGGCACGGCTTAAGATTATTTAAACTCTATTGTTCTTATAACTCGTGGACTGATTTTTGAGTACAGTACATGAAAATTGACGGAAGTCAAACTAAAATGAACTCCAAGTATCTGCGGACGTTTAAATATTAGACTATTTGTACTTTTGCAACACTATTTGAAACCTAAAATCATAGACTATGGCCTTTGATATCGAAATGATTAAAGCGCATTATGCGCAACTTCCAGGACGGATTCAAAAAATAAGAGAAAAACTCGATCGACCTTTAACTCTTGCAGAAAAAACACTTTATGCGCATTTGCATGAAGATTCACCGTTGCAGAATTATAACCGAGGTAAAGATTACGTTTTTTTCGCGCCTGATAGAGTGGCTATGCAAGATGCGACGGCCCAAATGGCTTTGTTACAGTTTATGATGGCAGGCAAACCTGCGGTCGCCGTTCCTTCAACAGTTCATTGTGACCACTTAATTCAAGCAAAAGTCGGAGCTGAACAAGATTTAGACGTCGCAAATGATGTGAATAAAGAAGTCTATGAATTTTTAGCTTCAGTTTCAGATAAATATGGATTAGGATTCTGGAAGCCTGGTGCAGGAATCATTCATCAAGTTGTTCTTGAAAACTACGCTTTCCCGGGAGGTATGATGATTGGTACAGATTCTCATACACCTAATGCTGGTGGTCTTGGAATGATTGCTATTGGTGTTGGTGGAGCCGATGCGGTTGACGTCATGGCAGGCATGGGATGGGAATTAAAAATGCCAAAGCTTATAGGTGTTAAATTATCTGGAAAAATGAGTGGATGGACGACGCCTAAAGATGTGATTTTGAAAGTGGCTGGAATTCTGACGGCAAAGGGTGGAACTGGTGCTATCGTCGAATATTTTGGAGAAGGTGTCATCAACATGTCTTGTACTGGTAAAGGGACGATTGGAAATATGGGAGCAGAAATAGGCGCTACCACATCAACATTCGGGTATGATGCTTCTATGTCGCGTTACTTAAAAGCAACCGGTCGAGCAGATGTAGCTGAATTGGCAGATCAAGTGGCTGAACATTTAACAGGGGACCAGGAATGCTATGATAACCCAGAACAATATTTTGATCAAGTTATCGAAATTGATTTAAGTACACTTGAACCACTTTTAAATGGTCCTTTCACTCCAGATTTAGCGACTCCAGTGTCTCAGATGGCGGAGGCTGCAGAGAAAAATGGATGGCCTACGGACTTAGAGTATTGTTTAATAGGTTCTTGTACGAATTCTTCATATGAAGATATTTCAAGAGCTGCATCTATTGCTAGACAAGCCAACGAAAAAGGTATAAAAGCTAAATCTCAGTTGACCGTAACACCTGGTTCTGAGCAAGTAAGATATACGATTGAGAGAGACGGTCTGATAGAGACATTAGAAGGCATGGGAGCGATGGTATTCGCCAATGCATGCGGACCTTGTATTGGGCAATGGGCTCGATTTAGTGATCCCATGAATGCGCCGAAAAATAGTATCGTTCATTCCTTTAATAGAAACTTTGCGAAGAGAGCGGATGGTAGTCCTAACACGCATGCTTTTGTGGCATCACCAGAATTGGTAACCGCCATTGCTTTAAGTGGTAAACTTGGGTTTAATCCTTTAACGGACACTCTAACGAATGAAAATGGAGAGGAAGTTAAATTAGATCCTCCTACAGGATATGAATTACCTCCTAATGGGTTTGATGTTAAGGACGCTGGCTATGAAGCTCCTGCTGAAGATGGAAGCGGTGTTAATGTGGTTGTGTCACCAAGTTCAGATAGACTACAATTATTAACGCCTTTCGTACCGATTAAAGCGGACGATTTAAAAGGAAATCGAGTTCTTTTAAAAGCCAAAGGAAAATGTACGACTGACCATATTTCTATGGCAGGTCCATGGTTAAAGTTTAGAGGACATCTTCAAAACATATCTAACAACTGTTTCATTGGGGCGATTAATGCTTACAACGATAAAGCGAATCATGTAGCCAACTACGTAGACAGTGATTCTGAAGCCGAGTTTTTACCTGTGCCTGATTCGGCCAGAAAATATAGAGACAATGGTATTGGTACTGTTGTATTTGGAGAGGAAAATTATGGGGAAGGATCTTCACGTGAGCATGCTGCCATGGAACCAAGGTTCTTAGGAGTCTATGCCGTGATTGTAAAGTCGTTTGCTCGGATTCATGAAACGAATTTGAAGAAGCAAGGGATGTTGGCTTTGACTTTCGTCAATCCAGCAGATTACGATAAGGTACGTCAGGATGATAAGGTTAGTGTATTAGGTTTTGATTCTATGGCTCCGGGCCAAAATTTAACGATTCATTTAGCACACGCGGATGGTACAGAAGATAGTTTTGAGGTAGCGCATACATACAATCAAGCACAAATTGATTGGGTAGTTGCAGGATCTGCTTTAAACAAGATTAGACAAGAAGCTGGAGTTGCGTAATTAATGAACTTTATTGATCAAGCTGCTAAACTAGATGAAGCTGCTGTCAAGGCGACAGCGGTGCCTCAGATTTCAACAGAAGGTTCTTTTTCGGAAGACGAGGCATACCTCATTCAAAAAGCGTCTATAGACAGACGCTTGAGAAGGGGAGAGACTCTAGTGGGTTTGAAAATGGGATTCACGAGTTACGCGAAGATGGAGCAAATGGGTGTCCATGACATGATTTGGGGACGACTCACGAGTTCGATGAACATTTTAAATGGACAGACAATTCAGTTGTCTAATTACATTCATCCACGAAGTGAGCCAGAAATAGCATTTCGAATTTCTAAAGATATAAATTCCGAAATCACATCTATTGATGAATTAATGACTTATGTTTCTGGAGTTGCCGCAGCCATCGAAATAATAGATAGCCGCTTTGAGAACTTCAAATTTTCATTAGAAGACGTCATCGCAGATAATTGTTCTTCTACAGGATTTGTATTGGGTCGTTGGTGTGACCCCAAAATTGAGTTGACAAACTTATCGATGTCTATGTCTTTTAATGGCAAAAAAGTCGCAGAGGGTAACTCTTCTGCAATTCTAAATAACCCATGGGATGCTTTAAAAGCATGTACTCGATTGGCGGCAAAATATAATCAAAGGATACCCGAAAATTCTATAGTTCTTGCTGGGGCCGCTACGGCAGCTAAGTATTTAGAGAGTAAAGTTGAAGTTGAAGTTGAAGTCGAGAAACTCGGGTACGTAAATTTTAAATGTATTTAGACAACAAGTTCGCCCAAGAACTGTTGCCTATGTGAACTATATTCTTTAACTCAAAACTAGAACTATGACAATTGATTCAGTTATTGAAAGATTAAAAGCGGGTAATGGCCGATTTGTAGAAGATAAATTAGATGGTAAGCTTCAGGATAGTAGTCGTCGAGACGAACTGACGAGTGGTCAGCAGCCTTATGCTATTATTTTAAGTTGTGCAGACAGCCGTGTTGTTCCAGAATTAGCCTTTGATACGGGATTAGGTGAATTATTTGTTGTCCGTGTTGCTGGAAATATTGCAAATAGTTCATCTATTGCTAGTATGGAATATGCTGTGGCTCACTGTGGTTCACAGGTAATTGTAGTATTAGGTCATCAAGCTTGTGGCGCCGTTACAGCTGCCGTAAACGGTGGAGATAATGGTTATAACTTAAATCATTTACTTTCTCATATTACTCCAGCTATTTCTGCC
>JAHDBE010000134.1 GCA_020630555.1 Saprospiraceae bacterium | reverse complement strand
ATCTCTTTTTCATAGGGTTTTGAGCGATCATAATACAATCGTGATTGCCCCGTCACTTCGCTGGCTTTGTATTGAGCTTCATAACCTTTGAATGTAGTCTTCTCTGCACGATCAAAATCAGAGGTCCAATTTAAGTCCATAGTTTTACTGTCCTTCAGGTTTTGAACATGGGTGTTTCGCGCGTTTAAAAGCTCAGTCATGTTTGATGATATATGTTCGATCATCGCCTTTGAAAATTCGTACGTACTCTTAACTCTATCCTCGTAAGGTTTTAGCATATGGGTTTCTGGCATAAACGAAATAGCGTTGTGCAATGCCGCATACCCTGATGAATATCTAGGCAAATCCAAAAATCCAGCAATCCCCTCATCTGGGGTATTTCGGGCATAGACATAAGGCGTCATTTCATAATTGGCCTCTTCCATTTTTTGATATAAATCCGGAAGCATCTTGTCTACCATATATTTGGCGTAAGCCCCGCCTAATTTATCTTTTTGGGTTGCGATTAAAGTCATGACATATTGATAATCGGCACCATTAGACGTGTGGTTGTCTATAAAAACATCAGGATTCCATTTAGTATAAAGCTGATTAAAACTCCTCGCATTTTTAGAATCGCATTTTATAAAGTCTCGGTTAAGATCTAAGTTTTGTGCATTTCCTCGAAATCCATATTCTGAAGGACCATCTTGATTTGCACGACTAAAGGATCCTCGATTCAGCGCACCTCCAATATTGTAAACCGGAATTATAACAATCGTCATTTTCTTTAATAAATCACGGCTAATGACATTTTGCGTGATGTCCCTAACCAACATCATGCTCGCATCTATACCACATGGTTCGCCTGGATGGATGGCATTATTAATAAACAATATGGATTTATTTTTTGCACGACTCATGATCGGATCAAAATCCTTATCCAAATCAATTATTAATTCGTGAAGTGGTTCTCCTATATCCGTAGAACCAAAAGTATTAAACGATAAGATGTCTTCGGCTTTCGCCAATGTTTCAAAGTATTCTATAACCTCATTGTAAGAGGCAGAATAATTCATGTTTTTTTCAAACGGTGTTTGATACTTCTCTTTCATGACCAAGGATTTGGTTTTACAGCCTAAGGATAAGGCCATTGTACTAAATACTAAACAAATGATAATACGCATATAACAAAAATACAATCTCTAAATCAGCTGGGGAAAACCCCCATTTATTGAAAAACTGGAGCTGAAAAGAAGTGAAATTGAAAAAACATATGTAATTTTATTGTAATATGTAATGAATTGCTAGTTAATTTATTAACGACTAAAGCTCAAAATATGAAAACTCTTGACCTTTCACAGGTCTTCACTTGGCTATGCGCTATAGTGTTGGCAGTACTCACCCTTGCACCTTTAAAAGCGAACGATGAAGAAGTCTCATTTTACATAGTGTGCCCTGCAGATCAGTGGGTAACCTGTGAAGATGAGATATGGGATTTATCCATTTATGGTAATGCCTATTATCATGATTATAGTGGAGATCACGATGCAGGGGAACCTGTGAATAGTTGGAATTTAAACAGTTGTAATGTTGGATACATTTATCGAACGTGGACAGTCGAAGATTACAACTGGAATCAACACAGTTGTACTCAAGTGATTCATGTGCAATCGACTGGTAATTTTACAGGATCTGATATCACATGGCCCATGCAAGATCTTGATCTTGAAGGGTGCTACCCAGACACTCACCCGTCTTCCTTACCGGAAGGTTATGGGTACCCTGAATACCCTTATGAGGCGTGCAGCATGGTGGCACATTCGTACTCAGATCAAATTTTTAATATCAGTGGTCAATGCAAAAAATTAATACGTAAATGGACAGTCATCGACTGGTGTCAATACAATCCAAATTCTGGAAGTAATTATGGAATATGGACCTACTGGCAAGTTATTAAACTAAGTCAGTCAGATGTGCCAGATGTAGTCTGTTTGGACGATGTCACTGTAAGTAGCTACAATTGCAACGACGCTTATGTAGAATTACCGGACCTCGTTGTTCCGGATAACAGCTGCGGAGGTAGTTATATGATCAATAATAATTCACCGTACGCTGATGACTTTGGTGCGAATGCCTCTGGAGTTTATCCAATCGGTACAACGCATGTAAAGTATACCGTGGTTTATGGATGTGGTCAAAAGAAAACCTGTACGTTTAAAGTCACTGTTTCTGACGATAAAGGTCCAACAGTATATTGTTTAGCTCATGTTGCTGTTCCTTTAATGGGCATGGATACGAATGATGACGGAATAAACGACGAAGGGATGGTCGAGATATGGGCTTCTGATTTGGACTTTGGAAGTACTGGAGCTTGTGGTCATGAAATTGTGAGTTACTCTTTCTCCGAAGATCCAGAGGATACGCACTACACCTTTACCTGTGATCATTTAGGAGAAAATGCTGTAAATATGTGGGTAACTGATGAAGCTGGCAATCAAGCCTACTGCACAGTTATTGTAGAAATACAAAATAACGGCGCACAAATAGAACCTTGTGTACGAACTGTCCCAGAAATAGGAGACGACGAAGACGAAGATGAAGAGGATGAAACAGAAACACTAAGTGAATTTAGAGTCTCAGGAACAGTTTTAGATCAGTTTAACTCTCCAGTAATGGAAGCGGCAGTATACGCTACACATCTCACTGTGGATACAGTAATTTCCGTTACCATAGATACAATCATCGAGATTACATTAGATAGCTTTATTAACAATTCCGGATTTCTTGTGGTTCATCAGATTCACGACTCTATTTTCGTTGAGACCATAGATACGAGCATAGTCTCAGAGACTCATGAGGTCTTTAATATGTCGGAAGAGGATGGGTTATATAGTCTGGATGAATTACCTGCGGATACAGAATTAATTCTATTTGGAGAAAAAGCATCTTACGAAGACAATAGAATCACCAAAGACGATATATTATTCCTATTGGATTATTTAATGGGCAACGAAGAAATTAATTCTCCCTATATTTTAATGGCTGCAGATACAGATGACAATGGCAAAGTAGACTTTACTGATGTAATGAATCTTATCGCAAAAGTGATGGATGACACGCCGTTACCAACAGAAAACCCTTGGATAGTTTTCGATTCGGGACATGAATTTGAAAATGAAGAAGATCCTTTCTCGACAGAAATCTTTACTGAGTACACAATTCAAGGAGAGGAAGATTCAGAAATGACTAAAAACTTTATGGCTATATACAAAGGAGATGTGGTCCATGAGGATTTACTTAATCTCGCAAATATTCAAGAAATTGAAGATGAAGTTTTAACACACGATGAAGTTCCGATAGAAGTTCGAGACTTTATCGAGGAATTCGAAACGACTCAGTTATTAGCCTACCCTAACCCATTTGATCAAATCGTCGCTTTTGAGTTTAACTCAAATAAAAATCAAAACGCCTCTCTACGTTTGATTAATGCATTGGGTGAAACTATATACACCGAACAAAAATTAGTCACCAAAGGGATTAACAACTGGTCTGTGGAAGGTCTAGAATCAAATACAGGAATTATCCTTTATGAAATTCAATTAGGTAAAAAGAAACTTTCCGGAAAACTGATTAAAGAATAATTCGTTTTTCTTTTATAAAGAAAGAGGCTCCTGACCCTAGGGCCTCTTTTTTTTATTCATGCCTCAGAGATTCTATAGGGTCCAGACGCGCTGCTTTAAGGGCTGGATATAATCCTGACAGTACTCCTACGATTAAACAAACAAACATCGCCAATATCATCCATTGCCATGGAATTATAAATTGGCCTTTTATTCCCGCAGCAACACCAAAGCCCACTATAATACCGAGTACAATTCCGACTAGACCTCCAAGCTGACATATCATAACAGCCTCCGCCAAAAACTGCGTAAGTATATTAGTACGAGTCGCACCAAGTGCTTTACGCACCCCTATCTCCTTTGTACGTTCGGTTACTGTAACTAACATGATATTCATTAGACCAATAGCCGCGCCTAACAAAGTCATACAAGCAATAGCTATTGTAATTAATCTTAGTTCGGTCGTCATGTCTTTGAGCTGTTCTAAAATGCCATCGCTCTTTTGAATTCGGAAATCGTTTTCGTCTATGGCTTTTAGCTTACGAACACCTCGCATGGTCCCGATAGCCACAGATACTGCATCATCTATTTTCGTAGCATCGGCTACCGAAACAGTAATGTTATAATTCTTTTTGGAATGACCATAAAGCATTTTCGCTTTCATCAATGGGATAAACACTCTCCTATCATTACCCCCACCAGAAGAATTTCCCTTTTGCTTTAAAGCTCCGATAACTTTGTATTTACCGTTGCCGATACTTATCGTTTTGCCAATCGATTTCTCCGGTTTATCATCAAACAACATTTTTACAATCTCCTTTCCAATGATCACTCGGTTTGTTCCCGACTGAACTTCATTAGGGCTAAAGTTTCTTCCAGCACTCAACTCATAGGCGGATACGTACAAGTAGTTTTCATCTACACCTACTAATCGGACCGTTGGATTTGATTTTTCATCCCCATATTTGACAACAGCATTTCCTGTGCAATAGGAATCTACAGAAACCCTTGATCCCCCATATTTATACTTCTCTGAAAAGTCAACGGCTTCACTAAAACTTATTTCGGCAGCACGTTTTCTTTGTCGTCCTTTTTGATTGGATTTAATATTATTCCATTGTCTATGCACTTTAAACGAATTAGCTCCTAATCGATTAAAGTTATTACTCATCGAATATAGAATGGTATCTATGGCGGTCAACATACCCACAAGGCAAGCAATCCCTACAGCTATAATGACTAGGGTTAAAATCGATCGCAATAGATTCGCGCGAACGGAATTAAATGCTTCAATGATATTTTCTAAAACCTGCATTTCTGTTTGCCAAGTTAATCGAGTTTAATTGATTGACCTCGTTATTTCGAAACAAGTCTCACATTTATCGATAAAAACACCTATCTCAAGGTTAAGATCTTAAATAAGACTTGACTTTTTCGACGACATGGCTTTGTAAAAAAGGATTTGTAGCAATAACATCACCTCCTCTTGGATCGTATGTATCACCCGTATAGGTACTTAGGACTCCTCCTGCTTCAGTCACGATAATTGAACCTCCAGCCACGTCCCATAGATTTAAAAATCCTTCGTAATAGACTTGACTTTTTCCTTTGGCGACAGCACATAAGTCCAAAGCCGCAGACCCGTTTCGACGAAAACCCCTCGTATTTAACAACCAATATTGTAACAGATCAGTATGAGCCTTCACATCATAATCGTTGACGTAAGGAAATCCACTTATAATCACACTGTCTTGTATTTTCTTTTTCTGACTCACTTGTATACGCTCATCATCACAATAAGCTCCTTCACCTTTGAGAGCATGATACTGCTGATTCATCATCACATCATGGACAATACCTAGTTGTATTTCGCCATTTACTTCTAAAGCCACACTCACAGAGAAATATGGAATTCCAAACAAAAAATTCGTCGTCCCATCTAAAGGATCAATGATCCAAGTTAGATTTGATTCCTCAGTATCTACAGTTGCCTCTTCGGTAATAAATGTTGCCTGTGGTAAAATGTCAGACAAGGCTTTTACAAGTTTTCTTTCGGCTTCCTGGTCCACATAACTGACCAAACTATTCATTTCTTTTTCTTCGACTTGTTCTTCCTGAACTTTCCCAAACTCTGCTTTTATAAATCCGGCTACTTCTGCAATAGACAATCGCGCTTGTTGATATACGTCTGTAATATTCATTGTTCTATAAATAAAAAAAGAGCCTTTCGGCTCTTTAAGTTTTTTATCCCATTTCGGAGACGACCTCCGTGACTTCGGGTACCATGCGTTTCAGCATACCTTCGATTCCTGCTTTTAATGTCACCGTAGATGATGGACATCCACTACAGGATCCCTGAAGGACAACGGTAACAATACCCTTGTTAAAAGATTTAAACTCTATGTTTCCTCCGTCCATTTCTACGGCTGGTTTCACATAGGTGTCAATTAACTCTTTTATCTTTTTAACTAATTCGGCTTCTTCTCCAGTATACTGATATTCGACTTGAGTTTCCTCTTCGATTTTTTGCATAGCTTCCGCAAAGCCCTCTTTAAGAATTTCTTTATCCTCTTCTACATAGGCCTTGATAAACTCTTTGAGTTTTAGCATTAAATCGTCCCAACTGTAATTAAATTCCTTCGTAATTGTCACAAAGTTATTACAGATATATACGCCTTTAACGTAGTTAAATTCAAATAGGGCTTTCGCCAATGGAGACCATTCTTCGGCTAAATCAGCGGTTCTAAAATCGGCAGTACCCTTATACAACATTTTGTTGGTCACAAATTTGAGAGATTCCGGATTCGGAGTCTGCTCTGTATATAACATGACCGGGCTTTTGGTTGGTGTTTCCATATTCCAAATTTATTGTGCAAAGTTAACACAATTATCTTCTAGATAGTTCTAACAATTAAGTCTTGAATTTTTAGGAAACCAATTCTTCCTCGAGGACGAGTTCTTGGTAAGGCATGCAGGAATATCCTTTAGCTTCGAAGTACGATTTTGTTTCTTGCTCAGATTTTGAACTAGTAGCCATAACTAAATCGCCTCCCCAGGCCCCTAATGACTTTATGGATCCCCAATAATCCTTGAAATGTTCGTCTTTGACTTTCGTCAATTTTAAACTTTCACTCACTAGGTTTTCGTGCGCCTCGATAAGCTCATCAAATTTAGATAAGGACTTACACTCTATAAACTGATGCGTAAGTTCAGTTTGCGCTTTCGCGAAAGCGTCTTTATTCTTACATGTTCGAATGTAGTATTTGACTTGATCCTCGGAACGTACTTTATTTCCTAAATGGATAAAATACAGTTGATCTGCAAAAGACGGATAAAAATCGACGCCCGTGTAGCTAATTTGCTCGTCGTTAGATATATAAACGATTGGACCATCCGCACCAGCGCAAGCTACATCATAGCCAGAGCCGTTAGTTGCTTTTAAGGCAAGCATGATACCATTTACATCAGCCCACTCTGCAATCATGTACAATAATGAGCTGCTTGATCCTAGTCCCCAATTTCGATCAAACTCTAATTGAGTCTCCACTTTAAATCCATTCCACTTAGAGAGGAATTCTGAATTTAATCGGCAAGCATTTTTTAAAAATCCTTTGAGTTTATCTGCAATGATTTCGTCAGATGTTTTGAGCGCCTTAAAATCATACAATGAAATAGTGGCAGAAAACCATGTTTCTCCTTGATGATCTAAACTTTCCCAGATAAGATTCGATCCTTTAGAGTCTTTCACGATCATTTTTTGACCTAGGCGTGTAGGCACAGCCAGAGCTTCAGCGCCACTTAAGACACCATACTCCCCAGTCAATAAAACCTTTCCCCGACCGTAATACTCTCTTTTAATAGTTGATAGCTTCGTTCACAGATTATAAACTCCTGACAAAAATATAAATCATATATCGAATTATTATATAAATAGGAATTTTATATGTTTTCTACCTTTTTAAAAAAATGATCATTCTGCGCTTAAGACAAGAGAAAAAGGTGATCTTGTTGATTAGTAAATCCTAACATTATGAAAAACATCCTGCTTGTTCTACTTATCATTTCGGTCTTGTCTTCCTGTAACATAAACTATCATACTGTCTTACACGACAATGGTTCGGGCAACCAAAAAATGGAAATTGATATGAGCGACATGATTGGAATGTTCGGTATGTTATCTGAGTCTATTGAGGGTGACAGCCTTAACGAGGATGCTCTTCGCGAAAGTTTAGACAATCAACTCAATGAAGAGGAATTCAATAAATTATTAGAAGAAGACGAAAACGT
>JAHDBE010000133.1 GCA_020630555.1 Saprospiraceae bacterium | reverse complement strand
TTATAGATCACTAAATGCCAAATTTGACCCAGTATCTCTGAACCCATTTAATAGCTTTAACTTTTCAGCGGCTGGCGAAGGAAACCTAGAAGTTGTACTTGTAAAATCGTCAATATCCGAATGGTCTGAGCAACCTCGTGTTAGTGTTTCATTATCGGATGAATCAAAAGATATAAAACTAAATTTAAGCCTATTCAAAAAAGACAGTAACACGAATTTGCATGATGTTACTATGGTCGTTTTTAGTTTTTCTCAGATGGAAGAAACAAGTGAGGTACTCATTCGTTCAGCTTTCTTCGATCAATCAACAAGAAATTTTCATGGTCGGGATCAAGTCAAGCCTTCCCTAACCCAACAGCTGGCATGTGCACGATTGGTTTTCGCTCAAATATGAATGGTAAAAGCGAGATTCGAATCTCAGATGCCTTAGGTCGCGTTTTGATCGAAAGCTCATTCGAACTAATCGAAGGTTACAATCAAACTGAAGTCAATTTAAGTGATTTACCAGATGGTCAATATTTCTATACAGTAAATCAAGAAGGTTTCATTTTAACCCAAGGAAAAATACAAGTAGTGGAATAGTAGTAATGTAATTCCGTAGTAATGAGGCCACCTTCGGGTGGCCTTTTTTTATCCCTTAAATCTAAGTCCAAATTGATTGAAAGAAAATCCCGAGACTGTTGATTGCGCAGCATTCGAAGATCTAAAATAAAAGAATAGTCCTCTTTCATTTTTACCGACGTATCCCAGTTCTAATTCTAATCGACGCGTAAACTGTGAACTTTGAGCATCTATTTGCTGACGACCCACGCTAGCAAAGATATTATATCTCCATCGATGCCTTGTAATATTTAAATTTTCAAATTGGATAAAACTCTCTATGTTCTGATAAGAGTCAGGACTGAAATATAAATTTTCACTATCAAAATCAAATTTGAAATAATGAACATTAGCTCCAAACTTTAGAGTGGGCTGTTTTTTGAACAAATAATATAAAGACACATAATATAATTGTCTTGTGTTATTATCATTTTGATCTGTTAACAAATATTGACCATATATACCTAGTCCACCTTCTGTATTATAATTAATATTCAAACCGTAATCCTGCATTGAAATCTCTGAGAAGACTAAAGAAAAAGTGTAATCATGAAATGATTTCTTTGTAAAAATCTCAGTATTAATTCTTGGCGACCAACGACTATTTAAAGAAGCTCCATAAGTAAATCTATTAAAGGGATTTTTAATCTGGTCTACCTCGGCACGCATTAGTCCTATCTCCCCTACTAACTTATGCTTAAATCCTATGTTTGAACTTAATCCTAGAGCCCCATTGTATTTTTGCGAGCTCAATCCAATTAACTCATCCGTAGTAAGAGATTTAAGCTTTGCAAAAAAGTGCGTGTTGTTGATTTTCGCGCTATGGACTTCTAAACTTGCGATTTGCTTCGTTATATCTCCACTATCTTCACTTCTACTGAAGTCGCCATAGATTTTTAAGTTTCGTTCACGATTAATTTTTAGTTCCATTTTAATCGCATCAAAATTTAAAGAATCTACCTGTCTTGCTCGATGCGTAAAATTCTTTGCTTCTTTAGACAATCCGCTCGCCATATAAGCATCAGCAATACTGAGATATAGATTCGTTTCCTCTGGATAATCATCAAGAAGTTCAGTATATCCTTTAATTCCCTTTTCAAAATGACCCTGCCAAACGTAGCTCCTACTTTGCGCTAATCGAAGATTAAAGTCGTTAGGTTGATTTTGCAAAAACTCTGACAAAAGCTCCCCATGCTCATCCCACATTTTATTGAAAGCTAATGCGTCAATCAAATTTATTTTAATTTGATTTTCATAGGCAGCATCGTAGTTATTAATGTTTGCATAGGCTTTTCGTGCGTAAAGGAGGTTTTCTTTCGATCGATTTAAAAGTAGATCTGAGTACGAGGCCCCCAACAAAGCTTGGACATCCAAAGAATCCAATTTTAATACTCTATGATAATATACACTAGCTGAAGCAGCATCATTACGTATAAGTGAGGCCGTTGCAAGGTTCTTAACAACATCTACATCGTCATTAAATCGTGCATCCAAGGCTTTAAATATCTTTAACGAAATATCAAGGTCACCTGCTTTTTGCAAACTGTCGGCATAAGCCAAATGGATATACTTATGAGATACAGAAAGAATTGGATCTTCATTGGTTAATTCACGAGCTTGATTAATCGATAAGTAGGCTTGTCTTTTCTTCTTGAGAGCCGCAAAAGCATTAGACCGACCTAATAGAGCCACTGGATTATTTGATTCACGATTTAACAACTGCTTATATTCGATCAATGCCGATTCGAAATTTTGTCTCCACATTTCACTCTCTGCACGATTTAAAAGAATTTCAAAATCCTGAGGATAATCATAGAGCAATTCTGTAAAAATAAGATTGGCTTCATCCGGATTTCCATTGAGTCCGACGGCCCTCCCCAAACAAAGTCTTGCTGTTTTATTAGTGGGATCTTCCTTTAAATAATCTTGAAAAAAGAATTCAGCTTTCTGCCATTGACCCTGTTCTAAAAGTTCAAATCCTTCTTGTAACACCTCTTGACCATTAAGCCCATTACATCCAATGCTTAATAAAACAATCAAGTTTATTTGAATAAGAATCTTACATCGACTCAACATTCTATCAAAATAATTTTAGTCGCCGGTATTTAGTGGCTAAAACGTATATATACTTTTCTCAATATGAAGATACTTAGAATAAATAGAAGAGCTGTTAAAATGACAAAGAGGAAAAACATCATATTTAAGGTAGAATTTGTATTCGTTACAATGTCCTCATCAGCATTAACAAATAGATCGACTACCTCTTTTTGACTTCCGTCAATCTTATACAGCCCAAAATATTTTTGAGGCGAACGCACCCACGGTTTCCAACCAAAAACATTTGAAGGTGCTTGTTCAAAGTCGTATAAACTCCAAACGAGACCACCTAATTTTTGCTCATCCATGGATTTTCGCAATTCTCGTGTATAGGCTTTTTGGATTTTCTCAGAACTTTTAAATGGGTACCAAAACGCATTAAAACTACTTTTTCCGTATTCTTCTATACAAATGGCCTTCTCTCCTATTTTTGTTTTTAGACGCGAAATATCCGTATCAAACTCCGATGATTTTTTGTAATAATGCACACTTACATAATCCAATTCATCAGCATACAAATGTCCAAATCTGGCATCGGACCATCCTATGGTATAAAATCCTTCTGGATTAATTTTTCGAGCTTCAGAAATAATAAAACGCAGCCATAACATGACCTCATTGGGATCGTGGTATTTAAAATCTAAATCCGGTTCGTTTTTGAGACACCAAGACAAAACTGCTGGATGATCTTTGGCGGATTCTAATAGCACCTTCAGCTGTTTGGCGTAAGCCGGATAATGATTTAAAGTAAAACCTATCGGAAAATCAAACAAGGTTGGAACCACCTTTAACCCGGATTCCTCGGCTATGTCAAGTAAGAGTTTAAAATCACTTAATCGATAAGCATCAGGATGTCCACCACCAAATATTTCATTCGGTATAAAAATCCTTGTCGTGTTAAAACCTAAGTCTACTATCTTTTTAAAATCCTGTCGCATTATATCTGCATCAAAATTTATCCAAAATTCTCTCCATGGATACTTTGCGGGGTAGTAATTGACACCATCGATTTTTGAAACATCAATCAACTTTAAAGAATCAGTTTTTGACAAAGCATTGGAGTGCACATCTTCGGGCAACTGTTCTATCCAATCCGTAATTTTCCATGTACCCTCTGATAGTCGCATAATCAGATTGATCGCTTTTTTATCAACAGTTATGTTGTTCTGATTTTGTCTGTACAGTTCTAATCGTACATCAGAAAGAGCTACGATTTGCCTATCTAAGCTCACTTGATTTACTCTTAGGAGGTGGGACATATCTACTTGATTCACTCTTCGAGAAGAATGGACAAGTGATTCTATTTTAGTTCGCGCGGGCTCTGCAAAATATTCTTCTAAGCATAAAATAGTACCTGTTTTCAAACTCGTATTTAAACAATACCATGCATGCGCATATCTTGTTTGTATCTGTTCACGATCATATTCTGTTAATTCCGTCAGAACCTCAGGATGATCAGTTAAAAAACGCATTGATGGGGTGTGTTGATAAAAATCAGCGGGATTTAAATCCAGTTCGGATACGTGTTTATCATCAACTTGAGACCGACCAAAGCGAATTGATAAAAATGCGATTGCAATGAAAACTGACAACAAAATCAATCCAATCAGAAATTTATAATATGCTTTAAATCGACTCGCCATTTAAATATTGAGCTTAATTTTTTCTATTTTATCGACAACAGTTATTTCAATTTCATACTCCCCTGATGGCAATGTTCCAAGGCCATAAATACAGGCTCCATCGTCTGTTACCAAATCAATATCTGATTCACCCATAGCACTTTTTATACTAAATCGGACCGTTGTACCATCGGGCACTTTCTGGGATAGCGCCCCTATAACGTCATACACTATTAAGTCTCTAGAATCCTTATCATACCTCCATTTAAAACTCGACACATTTGACTTGAAATCAATATTTAATGGAATACTGCATACTTTATTTCCAACACATGCTTTAATAAAAATGCTTCCTGGCTCCTTAGGATTAGGAATGGTCAAAGTAGACTTCCCTTCTATTGTATATCCGTGATGAATACTTTGCGATCCGTTTTGGTGCGTCAGAATAAATTTGACGAATGTCCCATCAGCCACTGTATTTCCAAACTGATCAATCAGTTGGTTTGTACTAAGTTTAAATCTCTGCCTATTATCCGAAAATGGATATATTTCCAAAATGGACAAGTCTATTTTCTCTGGCCAATGCGCCACAACGTCAATAGATTGTTCTCGACTTTGAGCATCTTGAGATTCAAGTCCCACAAGTATACGCTCAGATTTTCTGTCACCAGAAAACTGCATATAGCTGTATAGAAAATTGACCGTGTCCAAATCACTTTCTGATCTACCCTGATTAGTCGTTAAACTATAATCTACGATTCGACCATCCTCTATTGCATTTTTAAAGCTATCTCGTGGTACAGAAAAGACCATAGCATCTTGCATTCCATCTGGCCAAACTGTTTTAGGACCGATAAATGACTCAACACGGTCATAAGCTTTTCCTGAAATAACAATGATGGATCCATATTCAAGAGATGCATCTTCTTTGACGTAAGTCAAAGCATAATGCCCAGAATACTCTAAATACTTTCCAGGAATTGTAAAAGCATTTGAATTCGGCTTAAACCACCATTCTCCAAAACCATTACTTAATTTAATCTTATTCACCGCTTCGGATAAATATAAAACTAAGTCCTCCCCAGCATCAGACGTGTAATGAAAATCTCTGTCAATATGTTGGAATTCTTTCATGTCATCCACAGACAACTCATTGGTAGAATCATGGCATGACATAATCAAGAGGGATAATATGATAAATAAGAATCGTATCATTCAGTAGCAATCAATCCGTTTATGTAAAAGGCTTGATAAAATTCCTCCGATGTGACCGGAATATATTTCAAATACTCGCCACTTTGAATTCCATTGATTACAAACCGGTTTTGTTCGCCTTTTTTCAAGAGATTAACATCACTCAACTCCGTTAACGGAATACTGAAAGATTTATGCCTTTGAGCTCGTACACCATCCTGCAGATAATATTGATCCACCCATACTAATTCTCGATCTTCAAATCTTGGTAGCAATATCAAAGGAACTTTCACCTCTTTGGTCCCATTATTATAAAAATCGCCAGTTACAAGTTTTTCGTTTGCTATGAAATTCTGAACACCATAAAATTTGTAAATATCTTTATCATAAACCACCGACCTCAAGTAAAGCGTAAAATCTTGAGGGTTATCTAATACGCCAAGATTAATTTTGAATACCGTTTCTTCTTTAGGCAAGAGTACATGGACCATCTCTTGAGAAGCGAACGCATTAGCTAGCACAGTACCATTTTTATTAAAAACCTCTGCGTTGACCGTGACATACGCTGGAGTATTATCAATATTTAATAGTCTACCCACTAAATAAAACTGGGAGTCCCTTTTTACAAGATTGGCATATTCCATAAGAATTTCTGGACGGTCTAAAATATCTTCCATGCGGGTCATGTTGGCTTCAGGTCTTCTTCTCCCCTGCTGTTTAAAATCAATTTCAGCTTGACTAAAAAATTGATCTGGTGGAGTTTTAATTTCGTATGGCTTGTAGATTAGCCACCATTTTCCATCACGATTTACTAACTGATGAGTGATTTTACGCGTGTACGATTTAAGAGAAGTTATCCATTGAATTTCTAATTCCGCTTCCGCCAAAGCAGATGATTTATACTGTATATTCGGAATAAGCGTATTTAATTTTGAGTAAGAAGCCAAAATTCCATCTTCAAGAGACAATTCTAACAGGTATTGATCCTTACTTGGTTTTGTTTGGGGATCTAGTAATTCATAAGCGTCTTCAAATTTTTTAAAATCTAAAGCATGATAATAACTTTCCAAAAGATTTTCAGCTGTATTTTGCTTTCGCGAATTATACCAAGTGAGGTAAAGAACAAATGAGAAGCACCCAATTATAAAGACCACCCATAGATAATCGAACCATCTTAAGTTTATTAACTTTTTAGAATGCACAAGCAGTTCGTCTTCTTTTTCTCTGTTAATTCTTATCAAAAGTTGAATTAGAAGTGCAAAGACTGCTGCCAGTAGCGGTAAAACTCCCCACATGATTCTTTGATACTTCGGAATACTTTTATCTGGAAGAATAGCGGGTAAAGGTTTGACATCTGGTCTTTCCCATAATTGGACATTATTTTCCAATTCCTGGACGTAGGACCATCCCGAAAAATGAAGAATTGGTTCGTAAAACTTATCGTTACTAAAAATGAACTTCAGATTATACTTTTCAGGATTGGATAGAAATGCTCTTAAAGAGGACAGTCCTTCATCTCCAAGATACTTGGCATTTTCGAGACGCTCGACTGCTCTTGTAGTCATCTCGGGTAATCTTCTTACAGAGTGGTAATTGCCATCTACTGTAAAGGCTTTTGTGTTAGCAGAAATCCAAGCGATTTGATCTCCAAAACCGAGGGTCAAGTATCGCCACTTATTGTGACCATCACGCTCCATAAAGTTCTTAATGGGTTCGACCGCGATAGGATCAGGTTGGAGAGGCCTAAATTTGCTAATGTTTAAAGTAAAGCCAAAAAAGGCCACAACTGTAAGAATAAGAACCACGCGAATACCTTTATTTAAAACCCTAAATCCTCTATTATTAGTAGATAAGCTCTGCCATAAACTCTTTAAGAAAAAGCCAAAGAAAGGCATACTCATGACTACTGCCCAAAAGGTAAATCGATCTAAAGTGAGAATATTAAAGGCATTTTCGCCAAGCATCATTTTCGGAAGAGGGGTTGTCCCACCGGTACCAAAAAGAAAGCAAAGAAATATAGATAAGGCAATAAAAAGATTTCTTCTTGAAATAAGTTGTCTAAAAATATAACTGAATCCTAAAAGCATGGCTCCCCAAGGAATCAGAAAGAATACCAAACCACTAGATAAGTTTTCGATAAAAGAATCTCGACTTCCGTGAGGTATACTTACTTGAGTAATAGGGTCGGATCCAGACCAGTACCAATATGGGAATATAACTAGAATGGTCATTACAATTATAGTAAGCCCAAATATCATGGCTCGATGCAATTGACCAAAACAAGTTTGTATAAATAAAGACCAAGAAAATTTACCATGTTTATCTTCTGTATAGTCCATCATGGCCACACCCATAACAGGTAACACAAAAAACACCATCCCAAAAATTGTAGATACATGATGCGCAGCCGAT
>JAHDBE010000132.1 GCA_020630555.1 Saprospiraceae bacterium | reverse complement strand
AAGAGATTTTGCCTTAAAACAGGAAAATTTCAGGGTCATTTCACTTCGATATTTTAATCCTATTGGAGCACATCCTAGTAGCCTTATTGGCGAACTTCCATTGGGCAAGCCAAACAACTTAATGCCCTTTATTACCCAAACGGCCGCCGGCTTAAGAGACTCTTTAAAAGTGTTTGGGAATGATTATGACACGCTCGATGGTACGGCTGTAAGAGATTACATCCATGTGTGTGACGTCGCTGACGCCCATGTCCGATCTATGGAGCATCTCAACAAAATGATTAATACAAATTTCCAAGTATACAACGTAGGCACTGGGAAGGCACACTCCGTTTTGGAAGTGATAAAATCTTTTGAGAAGAATTCCGGGATAAATTTAAATTACGAATTCGTCAGTCGCCGTGAAGGTGATGTTGAGCAGATTTACGCCGATATATCAAAGATTCAAAAAGAGCTAAACTGGTCTTGTAAATTCCAATTGGACGACATGACCAAAACAGCTTGGGACTGGCAATGTGCATTAGCCAAATAATTTTTTGTAATAAAGAATTGTTATAATTTTCTCGAAAGAGGTATATATAAGCTGTTTAAACAGCTTTATATATAATACCTAAAAACAACCATCACACCTTTATACCAGAATTGTACGATTCTATCCATTCTCTTGCATTAATAAAGGCTTTGATCCATGGACTAATTATATCTCCTTTTCTATTCTCAGAATAATACGCCCAATTCCAGCGAAATATTGATCTTTCAATATGAGGCATAGTGGCTAAATGTCTTCCATCGGCACTGCATATCATTGCCGCATTGTAATCACTTCCATTGGGATTAGATGGATACTCCGAATACCCATAAGTCGCCGGGATTTGATACGCCTCTTTGTTTTTTGGCAATATAAATTTTCCTTCACCATGAGAAATCCACACGCCAAGTGTTGAGCCTTCAAGCCCCTTCATCATAATGCTCGAACTGGTTTGGACTTCGACCGATGTAAACGCGCTTTCATGCTTGTGAGAATCATTGTAGCCCATTTTACTTTTAATGTCGTGTTCTGGATTTATCAAATCTAATTCTACAAATAATTGACATCCATTACATATCCCTATGGAGAGTACATCTTCTCTCGCAAAAAACTTATCTAAAGCTTTTTTAGCCTTTTCATTATACTTAAACGCGCCTGCCCAACCTTTAGCCGAACCTAATACATCCGAGTTTGAAAATCCTCCCACAGCTCCTATAAACTGTACATCATCTAAAGTTTCTCTACCCGAAATAAGGTCAGTCATATGTACATCCTTCACATCGAATCCAGCGAGATACATGGCATGTGCCATTTCTTTTTCAGAATTACTTCCTTTTTCTCTAATAATCGCGGCTTTGGGACGGCTGGTTGAAGCCCTATTCGGAACAAGTCCATCAAATCCATCCGGAAAAGAAAAGCGTAATGCTTGATTTTTATAATTCGTGTACCTGGCTTTCGCCAATGTTTTTCCAGATTGTCTTTCATCATGCAAATACGAAGTCTCATACCAGATGTCTCTATATTCACCAATGTCTAACTTCACATTTTGGTCATTTAACGACACTTCTAAAACACCGGAATCATTGACTTGACCAATCTCTTTTAACTCAACACCTTCCACATTACATAGACTATGAAATTCCTCTTTCGCTTGAATAACAACACCAGCATTTTCAGCAAACATTAATGTGGTAAGGTCCACATTATTCGAAATCGAATCAAGTGTGATCGTCGCTCCAAGATTTGTATCAGAAAAACACATTTCTAATAAACAAGTAATCAGACCACCTGAAGAAATATCATGACCGGCACAAACCAATTCTGATTTTATCCCTTTTTGTATTAGTTCAAAACATATTTTAAAATGAGCTACATCTAAAACATCTGGACAATTATTCCCTATAGCATTTCGCACTTGAGCAAAGGAAGATCCTCCTAGTTGCTTTTTAGACTTGGAAAAATCTAGGTAATAAATTTTATCCTGTGTTTTCTGAAAAACCGGTTCAACTACCTGTCGGATATTATCACATTGCCCAACCGCTGAAATTACCACAGTCCCTGGTGACAATACATCCCCATCTGGATACTTCTGCTTCATAGATAATGAATCCTTACCGGTAGGAACATTTATACCTAAGTCAATGGAAAAATCTGAAACCGCTTTCACCGCTTCATATAATCTCGAATCTTCACCTTCATTATTACATGGCCACATCCAATTTGCCGAAAGGCTAACTCCTGCTAATCCATGTTCCAAAGGTGCCCAGATAAGGTTTGTTAAAGCCTCCGCTATCGAATTCCTTGCACCAGCCCCCGCATTGATAAGTCCACTTATCGGAGCATGTCCCATAGAGGTCGCGATCCCCTTGTTAGAATCAAAATCTAAGGCCATTACTCCACAATTATTTAAAGGTAATTGTAAAGGGCCACAGCACTGCTGTTTCGCCACTCTTCCACCAACACATCGGTCTACCTTATTAGTTAACCAATCCTTACACGCTACTGATTCTAATCGCAGTACATCTTTGACGTAAGTCAAAAAATCACTTGACTCATATGCTATTTTTACAAAATCACGATGTACAGTGTGATCATCCATAATGGTTTTTGGCGAACTCCCAAACATATCCTCCAATGCCAAATCCATCGGCTTCTGACCTGAATTTGAACCCACAAATGAAAACCGGTGATCATCCCTAACCTCTCCAACGACAAACATTGGAGCCCGCTCTCTTTCCGCAATACGCCTGAGCAATGGGAGGTCTTCTGGCTTGATCACAAGTCCCATTCTTTCCTGCGACTCATTACCTATTATTTCTTTAGCAGATAATGTTTGATCCCCAATGGGTAATGCATCAAGATCGATCTGTCCGCCAGTTTCCTCTACCAATTCTGACAAACAATTTAAGTGCCCACCAGCACCGTGATCATGTATGGATACAATCTTATTATTTCCACTTTCGACGAGCGCTTTAATGGTCTCTGCAACACGTTTCTGCATTTCAGGGTTTGACCTCTGAATAGCATTAAGTTCTATACCTGAGGAAAACTCTCCGGTGTCAGCAGAACTTACAGAGGCACCGCCCATTCCGATACGATAATTATCGCCACCCAAAATGACAATTTTATCTCCCGGTGATGGGGTATCTTTTAAAGCCTCTTCTTTCTTAGCATAACCTATACCACCAGCCAACATAATCACTTTATCAAATCCTAAACGTCGTGCATCTTCTGCATGCTCAAAAGTCAATAAGGATCCGTTAATTAGTGGCTGGCCAAATTTGTTACCGAAATCGCTCGCTCCATTAGAAGCTTTCATAAGGATGTCCATCGGTGTCTGATATAACCAAGAGCGTTCGACCATCTTATCCTCCCAAGGTCTGTTCTCTGCTAATCTAGAATACGAGGTCATATACAAGGCCGTTCCAGCCATGGGAATTGACCCTTTCCCTCCCGCTAACCTATCTCTTATTTCACCACCAGACCCAGTAGCCGCTCCATTAAAAGGTTCTACTGTGGTCGGAAAATTATGCGTTTCTGCCTTCAGAGATATAACTGATTTGAACTCCTTTTTTTCGTAATAGTCTGGCACATCTGGAGATGCTGGAGCAAACTGTAAAATTTCAGGACCATCAATAAATGCCACATTGTCTTTGTAGGCTGAAACAATATGATTTGGATTTACCTTCGAAGTTTTTTTAATCAACTTGAATAATGATTCTTCCTTCTCCTCCCCATCTATTACAAAGGTCCCATTAAATATTTTATGTCGGCAATGTTCACTATTTACTTGGGAGAACCCAAACACTTCAGAATCAGTTAACGGCCTATCTAATCGTTCGGACAGCTCATTTAAATACTCGACCTCATCCTTACTTAATGCTAGACCTTCGCTTTCATTGTAGCTAGCAATATCAGAGATCTCTTGTATGGATTCTGGTTCGACATTGACTACAAAAATGGACTGATTAAGCCCTGAAAACAATTGTTTTAACATAGGATCAAAAGTCGTCTGTGGATCCTTAACAAAACTATACTTCTCAATACGTTTAACCCCTGTTATGCCCATATTTTGAGTAATCTCGACAGCATTCGTACTCCAGGGAGAAACCATAGTTGCTCGTGGCCCTAAATAAAATCCATCGATACGTAAAGAGGACAACAAAGCCTGATTCCCAAAGAGCCACTCGAGTTTCGGTACATCTTCTTTGGAGAGTATTGAATCGGTTTCGACGGCAAATACGTGCTGCTTGGGGGCACCGAAAAAGCTGATCATTTTAAGTGGCTTTACTAAGCTATAAAGGTCTTCTATTTATTATAAAAAATACAATATGTAAGCTTGAATTTGAGTTTTATTTGACTTTCGTCAATGGATGCCAAGCTCTTCGATGGAAAATGTTGTCTTTGGATTTTTGAAAGATTCCTTTTGCTCCAAAATCCAGGTCTCATCCTTTGATAATTCTTTGGACATTATCTGTAATACAATATCTAGTTTTTCATATGATTTTTGCCTATTATAAAAGCTTAATCGTGTACGTCGAGACAAAATATCATCAGCCGTTCGTGCAAGATCATATTGACAGGCGTGCCTTACAAATTGCCTTAAGCTCTCATCATCGGACCAAATATCGACGGGAACATTTTGCATGTAGTCATTCAGGATTAGCTCACTTGTTTTACTTGGTACAAATGGTGTTTTACTATGTTTAAGAAGTTTATCTATGAGCTCTTCTGCCATACTACGATAAGTTGTCCATTTTCCACCAGATATCGTAATTAAGTGAGAATCAGAAATTTCTATGCGATGAGACCTGGAAATAGATTTCGTAGACTTTCCTTCCCCTGCAGAGATCAGAGGCCTTATCCCAGTAAAAACTGAATTGACATCATTTGAAGAAATCTGCTTTTTAAAATAGCTATTCCATGTTTCTATCAAAAAGGAAATTTCTTCTTTTGTAGCCTTGGGTTGATTGGATACCTTTTCAATGGGTACATCGGTGGTACCGACAAGTGTGACACCATTCCATGGCAAGGCAAACAATACACGACCATCCTTAGTTTTAGGTACTAAGAATCCTGAATCTTTTATAAAACTTCTATCAAGAACAATATGAGTTCCTTGACTGGGTGCTATTTCTAGTTCTAGTTTTTTGTTGTCCTCCCAAAGTAATTTTTCAGCAAAAGCTCCAGTTGCGTTAATTACGTATTTCGACTTTGACTCAAAAGACTTTAAGGATTCTTGATCTATCCATTTAACGCCTTGTATCTTATCATCTTCATCTTTTAAAAAGGAATCAACTTTCGCATAATTTAATGCGAGCCCACCATGCTCGAAGCATGCTCGTAAAAGGGTGATTAAAAAACGTGAATCATCAAATTGACCATCATAATACACTATGGAGCCATAAATTTTATCTGCATTTAATTGCGGTATTTCTTGAATAGTTTTTTCCTTATTCAAAAAATGAGATTTACCTATTTTACTTGCACCTGATAAAAAGTCATAAAGTTTAAGACCAATACCAAAATAGATTCTTTGCCATAGATTCTTCACTGGAATTAATATTCGTCTGGATTTGACTAGATCAGACGCATTTTTAAGAAGAATCTTTCTTTCAATGAGAGCCTCTCTAACAAGACCTATATTTCCTTGTTCTAAATATCTTACTCCTCCATGAATTAATTTAGTGGATTTAGATGATGTACCCGAACCAAAATCCTCCATTTCTAAAAGCAACACTTTTAAACCGCGCAAGGAAGCATCCAAGGCTGCACCGAGTCCAGTTGCCCCACCTCCTACAATGATAACATCAAATGTATCGCTGCTTGCTTTACGAATTAATTCCTGCCTATCTTTTTTAATAAGATTTTTCTTCAATTGTTCTCTTGAGTGATCAGAGTAATAACGTTTTAAGACATGGTGTTTGTTCGAGTAAAATTCAAATTCCTTTTAAATATTTCTTGTTTTCATTAAAACGATATATAGACAAAATTTAGATTTACTTACTTTGCAAACTGATGAGAATAAGCCTGATAACCATATTATTATTTGTAGCTCAATTACTCAACAGCCAGATTTTAACTCAATCCAACTTAGCTATTGTGGTGATTACAACTGAAGAGGCCATCCTCGACGAGCCCAAGGTTCGTGGTCATATGGGTATCATTTTTAACGGAGAAGGACAGACAAATCATGTTTGGGATTCTTATAACGCATATGATGGTTTCATAGGTATTGAATTTAGAGGGCAATCGTCTTTAGCTCTGTTCGATAAAAAAGGATATGGTATAGAAACTAGAAACGCTGATGGCAGCAATAACAATGTCTCTTTCTTAAATTTTCCGGAAGAAAACGATTGGGTTTTTCACGGGCCGTATAGTGATAAAACACTTATGCGAAATGCCCTAGCGTATTTATTAGCAAATGACATTATGGTTTACGCGCCGCGTGTTCGATTTATCGAACTTATTATCAATGACGATTATCAAGGGGTGTACCTATTAACCGAAAAAATAAAAAAAGATAAAGATCGTGTGGATATAGCGGATCTCAATGACACAGACATAAGTGGTGATGAATTAACTGGTGGTTATATCTTAAAAATAGATAAAGCATCAGGACCAGCGTTTAATGACGGATTCGAATCCTCTTATAAACCATTTTCAGGTGCTTGGCAAACAACAAGTTTTCTGTATCACTACCCAAAGCCTGATGACATTACATTCGAACAAAAACAATACATTAAAAATCATATTGATCAGTTCGAAGACTTGATGAAATCGGATTTATACGATGATCCTAATTTAGGTTACCCTAACTGGATAGACGTAGAGAGTTTTATAGATTTTTTCATCATCAATGAATTAACAAAGAACCCTGATGCTTACAGACTAAGCACTTATTTTCATAAAGACAAAGACAGTAATGACCCAAGAATAAAAATGGGACCGGTTTGGGATTTTAATTTAGGTCTTGGAAATGTAGACTACTGTACCGGCGGGTCTCACACGGGTTTTGTGGCAACATCCTTTAACTCCTTATGCGGAGATGATTTTTGGGTCATACATTTTTGGTGGGAGCGATTACTAAGAGATCCTAATTTTATAGAAGGTATAAAATCACGATGGGAAGAATTACGGGCTGGAGTTTTCTCTAATGAACGACTTGTGGCACGTATAGATTCTATGGAAAATCATTTGAGTCAAGCTCAAATACGTAATTTTCAACGCTATCCAATTTTGGAAAATTACATATGGCCAAATTACACTGTTGAAGGAAGTTATTCTGGCGAAGTCCAACGACTGAGAAACTGGATCGTATCTCGTGCCGAATGGATAGATGAAAACCTTAACATATTAAATAATACAGCTTATAATTCGCAATGGATTATAGCCCCTAAAATGTATCCAAATCCCATTGATGACAATTCGGTAATTGAACATTATTCGCATGTCAATGCAAACATAACTCTGAGCATCTGGAATACTTCTGGACAGCTTATGGATTTTCGTCACCCAAAAAACACAATAAGTGGATTTAATAAAATTCCCCTACCTAGCGAACTAAGTAAGGGAAGTTATATTTATCGACTTGACATCAATGACAAATCGCATTACGGCAAGTTTATTAAACTCTAGCCACAAGTTCTCCTAATCGCGCAGAATACCCAGCCTCGTTATCATACCATGATACGACACTTACAAAGTTTCCATTGACTTTCGTCAATAATGAATCAAAGATCGAACTGTGCGGATTACCAATAATATCTGACGATACGATGGGGTCCGTTTCATATTGGAGTATTCCTTTTAGTGGACCATTTGCCGCTGCTTCAAAGGCCGCATTTACCTCCGCAACCGATGTATCTTTTCCAAGCTCCACAGTCAACTCAATAATTGAACCTGTTATTACTGGTACACGAATTGC
>JAHDBE010000131.1 GCA_020630555.1 Saprospiraceae bacterium | reverse complement strand
AATTCGAATAACATCGACTACAGGCATTTAAATGACAACCCTATGCTCTTCGAAATGCTAGTCTAGAAAATAAAACTACCCAGGATTTGTTTTGGGCATAATTAATATTAGAGCATTACTTACTGTAAATCAGATAATTACCACCACACAATTAGTTTTTAACACCATAAATACAATAGACTTTTTCATTCCATAATAAATGAATCTTCTATTACTTCGGCAATTAAATAAAAGCCATGAAAAAAATAGAAGCCATCGTGCGCGCCTCTAAATTCGAGGAAGTTAGAGAAGCGCTCTCGGAAGCCGAAATCAACTTCTTTACTTTTTACGAAGTCAAAGGATACGGTCACCAAAAAAGTGAAAACCGATCTTATCGCGGAGCGATTTATGATATTGGATACATCGCCAGAATAAAATTAGAAATCATCGTTTCGGATTCCTTTTCTAAAAAAGCAGTAAAAGCCATTCTTATTTCCGCAAAAACAGGCGAAAAAGGAGATGGCTTAATAATGGTCTCCAACATCGAGGAAATCACCAACATCCGAACTGAATTAAAAAATGGAGAATCGATAAACAACTAGAACATGAACGAACTTAATCCACAGCATACTGAAATTCTAGAATCGATTTCTCAAGCTAATTTTATGACTAATAACTTATGGCTACTCGTCGCCACTGTTTTGGTCTTCATCATGCACTTAGGTTTTGCAGCACTCGAATCTGGTTTTGTTAGACGAAAAAATGTCGTCAATATCCTATTCAAAAATGTTATGATTATTTCTATTGGCTTACTTAGTTATTATATAATTGGTTATAACCTCATGTATCCTGGTTTTAATCCAGGTGGCATTTTCGCATTTAATGGTTTTGGTTTAACACCCCCTGAAGGAGGTATGGGACCTTCAAATGGTGACTATACTTTTTGGTCTGATTTTATTTTCCAAGGCATGTTTGCTGCCACATGTTGCACAATAGTATCTGGGGCCGTTGCTGAACGTATAAAACTCGAACCCTTCCTAATTTTTTGTGTTCTTTTTGTCTCACTATCCTACCCTATTACTGGATTCTGGAAATGGGGAGCAGGTTGGTTAGACGCCAGGGGATTTTACGACTTTGCAGGTTCAACATTGGTGCACTCTGTCGGCGGATGGGGAGCCCTTGCTGGCATTATCTTGCTAGGACCACGAAAAGGGAAATTTAAAAAAGGACGTATTAGCGCGATCCCTGGACATAGCATGCCCTTAGCGGCTGTAGGTGTTTTTCTTTTGTGGTTTGGATGGTTTGGATTTAATGGGGGTTCTGTTTTGTCTGCCGATCCAGAACTGGTTTCGCTAGTATTTGTTACAACTTCGATGTCAGCGGCAGCAGGTGCCCTTGGCGCATTTATAGTATCTTATATCATGTATAAAAGTTACGACCTTTCCATGGTCTTAAATGGAATCCTTGGTGGGCTTGTAGGCATAACTGCAGTGGCGGATTCTGTAAGCCCCGGTAATGCCATTATTATTGGTATCATATCTGGAGCGATCATACCACTATCCATTCGATTTTTTGACCAACTTAGATTAGACGATCCTGTAGGCGCCACCTCTGTACACTTGGTTGTCGGTATATGGGGAACAATCGCCGTGGCTCTTTTTGGAAAATTTGAAGATCCTAATGTTGGGCAATTAACTGATCAACTCATAGGCATATTTTCGATCGGTGCGTTTAGTTTTTTAACAGCGTTCGTCATTTTTTGGATTCTTAAAAAAACGATGGGTATTCGAGTTTCAGAAAACGAAGAGCTTCAAGGTTTAGATATCAGAGAGCATCAATTCACCGCATATTCTTAGTGTTTTCATTTTTTTATATTTTAATTAAACTTTATTTATGATGGTGAGTCATAGTTACGGAAGCTTTCACTATTTATTTCCCTAACTAAAAATTACCATCATGTTTAAAGTTATGTCAAACTACTTTGCAGTACTCTTTTTAGCTACTGTTCTTTTTAGCTCATGCTCTGACAATGATTCTAATATTAGTTCAGATGATTTTGCTGACCAAACCGCCCAAGCCATTGCCGTAGAAACTCGATCAGGTTCTGGCTCATGTTTCGAAATCGTATTTCCTTTGGATATTGAATATCCTGATGGCTCTGTGGAATCCTACGATTCTATGGAAGAACTTCGCGACGCTGTGAAAGCTTGGAAAGAATCTAATGGAGCTTCCTTTGACGGTCGACCACATCTCGTGTTTCCTATTGAGTTAATTAATTCTGATGGAGAGTTGATCACCATCAATGATCGCCTTGAATTACGAATGGTTGTTAAAGAATGTAAACTTCAAGGCCATTTTAAACCTTGCTTTAAAATTGTTTACCCCATTACAGTAATCTTTCCGGAAGGCAATTCAGAGGAATATCTTTCTCGTAAAGATCTCAAAACGGATCTACGTGAATGGAAAATTAACAACCCTGATTCAGAAGTGAGACCCTATATCGACTATCCCATTCTTATAGAATATGAAGACGGAACCCAAGTCGAAATTTATTCAAAAGAAGAATTAAAGCAGGCCAAAGAAGACTGTAATTAAATAACAAAAAAGGGTCTCCTAATAAAGAGACCCTTTTTTATTAGATGAAGGGAGCAACATCTTATTACGAAGGATAGAAATGCGGACATCACATAATGTTTTCGGTCTTATTTATTACCCGAGCCAATCAGAATTTCGATGGATTTTAAGTTTGTGTTTAATGGCCATTTCACACAAATCATAAAGCTCCGAAAATCTGCTTTTTAGCATTTGCCCATAAGTCTTTTTCTTGAAAATCAATGTTATATTATCTCCGACATATTCCATTCCGTCATGAATATTGACCCATTTCGTAACCCAAGTGGTTTTATCATTTTGATATTCAGTTCTAATCTCTGCATCATCCTTATGTTTGACTAATTCTTCGTAATTGTGAACTAAATCAGGGTTAGAGAACGTCGAATGAATGGTGCTAATATTTGTAATTATTCTGTTTACATAAATTCTGGCTGGATTCATATAGAACTCATTAGTTCTTTTATTCAAAATTGTGAACGTGTAATTATCATTTGGAAATTTAGTCTTCAAGTAAAATTCTAAGTATTTGAAAAATTCAAGTAAAAATTCTGGTTCTAAATCACCCGAGTTTGATAATACTTCTTTGAAGATAATTTCTTGTCTTTCTTTTGGGACGAATACTTCATAGCTATCAAAGTAATCGTAGATATTGTAGTCAAATATTTCGAGTCTTGCGGCATGAATAATTTTCTTCTTACCTATGATAGCAAATGCTTCTCCTTCTTTCTTCTTACAGTGTGATCGGTAACTTTCTATTGTTTCGACATTAGGATTTATAGTATAATAATTATAGGTGTTCACAAGCATATTTTGACAATAAGTATTTTTTGTCAATGCGAGAATGAATAGTATAATTAATTTATTCGGATTCATTTAGCCATTAAAAACATTTTCATTTCAATTTGCGTGGAAGGTTTTCTTTTATAAGAGCAACGAATTGATCGTAATTTTCTAATTCCTTTGGGACAACAATTCTGCCACCTCCCGTAAAAAAGTTATAGTCATAGGATTTTATAATCAATTTGTCGCGCTTCTGGATTATTTGATACACATTACGAAACATTATAATCTCTGAATTCTTTTGACCATAACGAATCTCATTTCTCCTCATACCATATTTCGCCAAAGCAGATAACTGATTTTCGTCATGAAGCATTATGAACATTTCTTGACCAATACCATATCGTTTAGCAGCAAATTGTGATTGGTTCATAAAACCAAATACAAAAACGATAAAGATCATAGCCACACTAAACGGAGAAATTGTCAATAAAAAATTTAATGGATTAACTCCGGCAAGGATTGAAATCAACAAGGCCAATACTAAAATAATCACTAAAATCACCCCTGCCAAAAACATCCCTCTCTTCAACATGAATTGAGACATCTTTTGTGGGTCTATTTTAAAAAACTCGATTCCGCTCATAGCATGCCTAGTTTTCTGAAACAAACTTCAAAGTTGTATGAATGAAATTCTTATTTTTCATCCTTAACGAAATCATTCCTGTATATGGGATCGTCACGTGATCCCCATCTGATATTTCCATCTGACTGATTAAGATGCCATCCAGTGTAAATATGTCCATTTGATATGATTCGTTCAGCGGCGATACCAATTGTAGAGTATTAGAATTTTTTCTAAGCCACGAATAATCATGATTTAGTTCTGGCTTTAAATCATCTGTACTTGTACCTAAGTCTACCTTAGTTCTATAAATCTCTGTTCCTATATTCTCATCCAAATTAGCAAAGTGAAATAACCATCCATCCTGAATCCCCAATGGGTAATACCGATTTGCATTCGAATTAGTAAAATCTTCTACTTGAATCAACTCGTCCTCACTGATTTGATATTGGTACAATGCCTCATTAAAAATGGCATTTTGGTCTTCCGCGAAGAAAAACAAATAATCCCCAAACGGGTAAAGTCGGGTTAGATCGTCCCCTTCATATATAGTTTTTATACTGCCATCTTGCGTATTTAAGATGGAAACAACATCGTCGTCAAAAACACCACCAAGACTTTGAAAGGCGAGATACTCACCAGTGACTACCCTGTTCCAATCTACACCTTGTGCCAGAGTCAATGTTCCTGTTAATACTTGGTTGCCTATCTGATTATCTTCATTATATAATATAAACTCTTTATCACCATACAATAGCACGGACTCATTATTGACACTAATCACCCTACGCGTAAAATCATCACTCTGCTTAAAAGGATTTCCTCCATCTAAATAAAGATATCGTCCTTGTATTTCGGGATCAAAGGAAGCATCAAAACTAAAACTCAATCCCCCTTCAAAAGCCGCTAAACCATATGGATTTTTAAAACTGGCATCGACATCAATATTCGTTAAAGAATCTACAAGACCATCATGAATGTAAAGAAGGTCCCATGAATCCCCGTTGTAATCCATCATCGCAATACCTTCTTTATATGGGCACCACGCCCTAGATCCATATTCTGACGAACCAATAACGTATAGTCCCCCATCGTATTCCACTTCATTTAAATCCTGACCGTCGAAAGAATAAATCGTTCCTTCAAATTCAAAAAAGAGTAATTCATTACTTATTAAAAAACCCGTGTAATCTCCAGATCCAGAACCATCAATACCAAAATCAAACGCGATGTTCGTCCCCAAATCTGAACCATCCGTTTGCCAAATTTTAAAACCTGAACCATCATCCGCAATGAAATACATCAGATCTTTGTATACGGTCATAAATCGCGGATTGGATGTACTTGGATCATTATTTAAATCTCGCAATAAAGAGATTTCACCGTTTTCGATGACATATAGCTCTCTTCCTGCTTCAAAGTTTTCCGCAAGAAAAATAATTTTATCACCTAATTGCACAGCACAATCCTGATTCCAGGTGAAGGTGAAATTACAGTAGATACCAGAAGATTCTGATCCTTCATAAATATCTTTCACTAATTCGGATTGAGCAGATACAAATAGACTAACAAAAAGAAATAACAGGGTACATATTGATTTCATAAACATTCTTTAATTAAAAACGTAAAGCCAATTTAATACCCGCGGTGAGCAAGCTAATTAATCAAGCTCACTTATTAAACCATCGCGCTTTTTCATCTAACCATCGTGGTATGACGGTTGTAAATTATTATGAATAGTCATTTCCTACTATTTATTGATTCTAATTAATCCAATCCTAAAACATTTACAAAAGCTGGATTCCGTACATTCGCATCTTCATGTTTCGACAAAACAGGAAATACTATCTTTTATTTGTTGTCGCTTTGTTCCTTTTCATTCTGCTGAAAATAGGACATCTCGATGTAGCTTTTTTCTGGGATGAATCTTGGGTTTACGCCCCGGCAATAAGTTATATGTGTGATGCTGGACCAAGTCTTTTACCTGGAAAAGTGGAGCTTTATTTAACCCGAGGCCACCCACTTCTGTTCCACTTTATAGGAGGCGTATGGCTGAAAATATTCGGTAAATCTTTTGTGAGTTACCATGCATTACCACTGTTCATCTCCGTCTTTTCGCTGAGTTCTGGATTCTATATAATTAAAACGGTTTTAAATCCCAAGGTCGCTTTTTATAGCATGAGCCTATTGATGTGTCAATTAATATTCATAGCTCAATCTTCCATGGTTCTTCCGGAAGTTTTGGTCATGAGTTTATCCTTTTTGACTCTTTTCGCTTTCGCGAAAAAAAACTGGACCTTATACGTTCTAAGTGGTTTGCTACTTTTACTCACTAAGGAGTCTGGCGTAGTGTGTATTCTTGCTTGTAATGTTTTGGCTTTCGCCAAAGTTATCTTTCGCAAAGAGACCGTTGGTTATTTAATACGTTCTATCATTCCCTATCTTTCCATGCTTCTCTTTTTCGGAATACAAAAATGGACCTACGGATGGTTCTTTTATCCCGAACATGTTTCCATGATGGAATTTACACCAAACCTTGTCCTTGCAAAACTGGAATCCATCGGAAAAGATCTTTTTATTAACCAGAATAGAGCCTGGTTATTCGGTATTATCTTTTTAAGTGTGATGTTGTCATTTGAGCAAATGCAACGAATTAAACTCAATAATTTTCAAAAGGATTTCTTCCTCCTTGGTAGCATTTTCACATTAGGTTATATTTTATTTTCCTCACTTAACTTTTTGACGTCTAGATATTTAATTGTCTTATTCCCTTTTATAATTATGGGAGGCGTCATGGTTCTTTTTTGGAGTATGGAAGGCCTCGGAAAACTAGCCCATGTTATTCTATGGTCTCTCCTTATTATGTTCGTTTGTAATCATAACGAAAGATTCCCAGCGAAAGACATTAATTTATCTTATCTCGAGTATTGTCCCACCCAGAGCAAACTGGTGAGTTACTTAGAGGAAAATAATCATTATCAAGATTACATATACACTGACTTTTTAAACCTATCAGCATTGCAAGAGCCTTATGCGGGTTACAGAAAAACCTCGGATATTTTTATTCATTTAAATAAATGGGACGAACAACCCTCTCCTTATTTAAAGATTATAAACTCGGTTGAAAGCGGACATGAAAAATCCTCTTTGGATGACAATCCGAAAGCAAAACTTATTCAACATTTTGGAGATCAAAATATCTGGTTTAGACTTTATCAAATTTATCGCTGATAGATAATTTTCTTAACCGCATGCATGTCCTCTTTCTGAATATGGAAATAAAAGGTACCTGAGTGCATAGCATCGGCAAACTCATACTCAAATACACTTTGATTAAGACTAAAAGAATCGACTTTTTGCCCGAGACTGTTGGTAACCGTAACATGAATCAGATCATTGGTATCTAAAGAAAACACAACCAAGCCCGTACTAGGGTTAGGACTCATCGCAACACCTAGGTCCTCTATCTGGTAAACCGAATTTGACTCGTCTAAGACTACCTTAACCTCGGTCGCATCAGAAAAACAATATCTGGGAGTTCCTAATATTTCCCAATCGAAAAAATCATAGAAATACTGGAATCCAAAAAACGACTGATTTAAACGCACCACCCCTTCGAGCTCGTAAGGATAAGTGACCGCATCATTAGAGCGCCCTAATCTCCCCGAATTAAATCCAAATTGAGTTTGATTAAATTCTTGATCCGTCCTAATAAGGTATTGGCCTCCTTGGGGAATAAATAAATCTAAAACAACTCGCTGTTCTTCCTCAGTCACATCGATTATTGTCTCAGCAATTATTTCTTCTGAATCATTTAATACGACTATACGACGTGGACCGAATGTATCTGTATAAACCGTAGCGGCATGTAAAACAAAGTCATCTAAAGCGGAAAAATAGGTTCCCCCATTAAAATCATTATTCGTAAACATATTTCCATTAAACACTAATTCGTCCATCCCAACATTTTCTATTCCATCATCCA
>JAHDBE010000130.1 GCA_020630555.1 Saprospiraceae bacterium | reverse complement strand
ATACTTGGACAGTAAGGTCACATTGGCGTAAGCCCAAAGCCGTATATTCTGTATCTGGGGTTGCCGATAAAAAGTTACCACCCATACCGATAAATATTTTTGCTTTCCCCTCGGCCATAGCCTGAATGCTCTCCACGGTATCAAATCCATGATCACGTGGTACTTTAAAATCAAAAACTTTTTCTAGACTATCCAAGAGTTTTTTAGAAGGCCTCTCATGTATGCCCATCGTGCGATCACCTTGGACATTACTATGCCCTCTTACCGGACATGTTCCACCCCCTTTTATTCCAATACTACCTTTAAGAAGAAGCATATTGACTGCCTCTTTAATAGTGATGACGGCATTTTTATGTTGAGTTAGTCCCATGGCCCAACAGACAATTATTTTATTGCTTTTTAACAAGAGCTCGATGACTGGTTTTACATCCTTTGGGTCGAGACCTGTAGCCTTTAAAAGAGCTTCTTTGTCTAAAGATTCAATATGAGATTTATAGGCTTCATAGTTTTTAGTTTTAGCTTCTATGAAGTTTCTATTGAGGCTTTGACTTTCGTCAATAATATGACGATTAAAAAATTGGAGAAGGGCTAAATCCGAATTTGTTCTAAGTTGTAAATAATGATCGGAAAGGGTAGTGGCCTGTCCGAGAATTCCACTTAATTTTTGAGGATGTGCAAAAGCCACCAACCCTGCTTCTTTTAATGGATTAATACTGACAATTTTCGCATTGTTCTTTTTGGCCTTCTCCAATGCAGAGAGCATCCTGGGATGATTGGTGCCAGGATTTTGCCCGATGACCAAAATAAGTTCAGCGTGATTAAAATCTTCAAGAGTAACAGATCCTTTGCCTATACCTAGGGATTCTCCTAAAGCTCTTCCTGAACTTTCATGGCACATGTTACTGCAATCAGGTAAGTTATTTGTCCCAAATGAGCGCACAAATAATTGATATAAAAAAGCAGCTTCATTGCTTGTTCGCCCGGAGGTATAAAAAATGGCTTGATCTGGATGATCCAATTTGTTTAAATGAGAAGAGATTATAGAAAACGCCTGGTCCCATGAGATTTCTTCATAGTTAGAAGAACCTTGTCTCAAATACATGGGTT
The DNA here is from genome assembly GCA_020630555.1 of Saprospiraceae bacterium. Classification (GTDB taxonomy): domain Bacteria; phylum Bacteroidota; class Bacteroidia; order Chitinophagales; family Saprospiraceae; genus JAHDCZ01. Next base: position 6,879 of record JAHDBE010000130.1, on the reverse strand, counting down.
GAGCGATTCTACCTTTTTTACCAATTTGATAGTCTGAGAGTTGAGACAAATCTTCAATGGTGTTTTTTATGAAGAAATCCTTTATTAATATTTTGGAAGTGATTTCTTCCGCGATCGCTTTTACTCCATTTTCGCAATATTCTCCAAGTTTGCTTCGTTCGTCATCAGGATCTGGCCACGCACAACCGGGGCAATCTATTCCGTCGTGTTGATTTAGTTTATTTAATACTTTGAATCCACGGAAAAGGCCTGTCTCAGACTTTAAATGATCAATGGCCTTTTTTAATGCAGGTGTACCGGCCGCCTTATTCGGCACTTTTGTGAGACGCAACCCAGTGAAATCTTCTGGGTTTTGACTCTTAGATTTTTGCTCGTTTTTTTTCAAAGCATTAGGTTTTTATTCTTTCGAAGTGAGAATATATGTTAAATCGATTTTGTCTTAAAAAGCCTAGTAAAGTTATACCAGATTTTTCAGCCAATTCGATGGCAAGACTTGAGGGCGCTCCTACAGCCGCGACAATGGGAATTTCGGCCATTGCAGCCTTTTGTATCAGTTCGAAACTTGCACGTCCACTTAAAAGCAATACGCATTCATTAAACGGTAATTTATCATGTAAAAAACCCATGCCGATGAGTTTATCTAAGGCATTATGTCTGCCTACATCTTCAGTGATAAATAGTAAATCTCCTGAGATATCGAAAAGGCCAGCGGCATGAATACCGCCTGTTGTATTGAATTCGGCTTGTTGTTGTTTTAAGATTTCGGGAAGTGAGATAAGTAGCTCTGAAGAAATTCGAATATTATCATTGAGTTTCTTTTTTGTATGAATCATAACGGATTCAATACTTGATTTGCCACAAACGCCACAACTACTACTCATATAAAAATGACGCTCTAAAGAGTTAAGGTTTAAGGGACAGTCTTGGACGTAAATATCCACCGTGTTCTCTTCAGCCTTAATTGTTTTGATTTGATTTAAATTAGTTAAGATACCTTCAGAAAACAAAAAGCCTACTGCCAGTTCTTTGTCTTGGCCTGGTGATCTCATCGTAATTGAAATCGACTTATTCTTTAAATATGGCCGTGAATCTAATCGCGTAATTCGAATTTCTAAGGGAGATTCTAAACTCACTTGATCTTCCAATATTCGAGAGCTAGTCCCATCAAATTTTAGAATTTTTATTTGTTTAGATTTAGACAAGCCATCATGCATATATTGAATATATGACATGCAAATGAAAATCGTACTATATGTACTTATTCATAACAAGGCGACTTACATTAGGATGGTCTGAACCCCCTGCTGGTTCAATGGTAATATTAAGAGATTCTACCCTTTCCAAATAGCTAATATCCACAATCTGATCTCTTGATTTTGAATAATCAAAAGTGCCTAGATTTTTCATGACTCCATCGACATCTCCCCATAATTGATACGTCTCATTTGACGTAAGTCCGGGAAGATTGAGCGTTTTAAGCTTTGCTGTTTTACTGGTTGGATTCCAGTAAACGACAACTTTCTTCTGATCTTTTTCAAGAGTATAGGCTTCTGTGTCTCTGTGGTTTAGAAAGGATATCAATTTTTCTTGTTCTTCTAATTGTACTTTATTTTTTTCGAGTTCAATATTCAGTGCGATTTGTTCTTCTTGCACTTTTGTAAGATCTTGATTTATAAACCATCCGCCAATCATAAACCCGATGACTAAAGAAGCTGCAATTCCTGAAAATAATCGCCAGTTAATGGATCGTTGCTTGTTCCTAATAGCGGTTTTCTGATCAGGACCTGTAAAGACGTCCTTATATTCTGGCGCTTTTACTTTATTGTCAAAAGCCACTCTTTCTGCTGACCTTTCAAGACTATCTATTTCTTTATCTAAAATAGAATCCGATTGTCTCAAGGTGTCGATACGAGACATTTCTTCAGACGGTAACTCGCCCAAAACATAGCTCCATAATATGTCCGAATCGATTCTTGTCATCTCATATTAACTAGAATCCAAAATATCAATATCATAGCATTGACATGTTTGAATTCATACACTTTTCTAAGTTCTTTTAATGCGGTTCGTATCCTTGATTTTAAAGTTCCAAGAGGCAAGCCTAATTCTTCGGATGCATCTTGATGCGAATATCCTTTTATGAAAGTCATCTCAATGACTTCCGCATATTTTGGTTCGAGCGCATTTATATGAAAATGGAGATCCATAGTAACTTCCTTTCCAACTCCATTCCCGTTTGATATATGTACAGCATTTTCTAGAGCTTGGATGTGTTTTGTTTTGCGGTAAGTTTTACTTTCTATGGCATTTAAACTTAAGTTTCTAGCAATACGCATCATCCAAGTAAATAATCTAGCCTTTTTCGGATCGTAACTTGATCCGTTTTGCCAGATTTTCAGAAAGCAGCTTTGAAGGGTTTCTTCTGCAAGTTGTTCATCCTTTACAATTCTTAAAATGATACCATATAGAGCATCAGAATAATTCTCGTAAAGAACTTTTAAAGATCCTGGTGTTTGGTGTTGCAAATCCAGGACGAGTTTTTGATATGTTTTTTGATCCAACAAGTTTGTTCGCTTATCATAGAAATAGTCCAAACTGAAAAAAGTTTAATTTTTTTTTGCTTCAAATGATCCAAGTCGAACTTTCTCTTGTACATCCAATAAATTATTTCACTCAAACCTAAAATTTAGTATCATGAAAAAAGCAATGTTATTGGCATTCATCGGATTATTTGTTGGAGTTGTTTCTTTGAACGCACAATGTGGAAGTAAAAAGAAACATCATGTAAAAAGTGCGAGTTATGAAAGAGGTCATAAGGATATCGTAGACATCGCCATAGGAAGTGATGTACATACCACTCTGGTAGCCGCAGTTAAAGCAGCTGACTTAGTAAATGTATTAAAAGGAGACGGTCCATTTACTGTTTTTGCTCCGACTGATTTAGCATTCGAACGGTTACCAGAAGGTACGGTCGAAACTTTACTCAAGCCAAAGAACAAGTCTAAACTGTCGTCAGTTTTGACGTATCACGTAATTCCAACTCGATTAAAAGCGAGTGAATTAGTGGCGGCCATTAATGCCTCAGGAGGGGAGTTCGAAATGAAGACGGTTCAAGGAACGATTTTAAGAGCGACTATGAAAGGAAACGAAGTAGTCCTTGTCGATGCACAGGGTAATATTTCAAAAATTACGAATACCGATTTAAAAGGCACAAATGGGTATGTTCACGTCATTGATGCCGTAGTATTGCCTTAACAATGGAAGAGGCTGTCTAATTCCAAGGGATCTGAAAGGATCCCTTTTCTTTTTTAAGTACTGATGAAATTTACAAGTTTTTAACAGGAAAGCTGTTTTCATTTTGCGTTCTTTGTATGGCAATTATAATTCATGATTCACAGAATCTTTTTGCCACTTTTTCTGTCCTGTTTAGTCTTCTCGAATCTTCTTTCACAAAGTGATGAGGATTTAAGGTCGCGGTTTAAATACAATATATTTTCTACATCCGAAAAGATTAAAGTCGATGGTCATCTCGATGAATCTACCTGGTTAAATGCAGAAATAGGCACCGATTTTTGGCAGAAGATCCCATACTTTGAAGAAGGTGCGGATCCGAAGACTGAGATCATGTTGAGTTATAATGATGACTTTCTTTTCGTTGCGGCGCGATGTTATCAAGATGCAGAAATCACGATATCCACTATGCGCCGTGATGTTTATTGGCCCAATGATGGAAGAGCGATTGTTTTGGATCCATTGAATACAAAAACCAATTCGACGATGTTTGGTACATCCGCAGTTGGAGTTCAATGGGATGCAACATTAACTCCGAACTCAGATATTAGTTCAGATTGGAGCAATAAGTGGTATGTCGAAACTCAAAAAACGGGCTACGGATGGACTGCTGAATTTGCTATCCCGTTTAAAGTTTTGAGATATGATCAAAGTTCAATAGAGTGGGGGATGAACTTCGTCAGAAATCTTCAATTTTGTAATGAGTATCATAATTGGACTGCCGTGCCCGAGGGGTTTTGGCCTCCAAATGCTGCTTTTGCGGGATCTTTGGTTTGGGATAAAATACCCTCAAAAAAAGGGGGTAATTATAACCTTATTCCATACGTAAGCGGTGGAATACGTAAAGCCAAAGATGAGGAATTGGCCATTGACCGTCAAACGGGTATGGACGCAAAGTGGGCCATGACTTCGAGCCTGAATTTAGATTTAACAGTAAATCCAGATTTTTCGCAGATCGAGGTAGATGAATTGGTGACTAACTTAACGCGATTCAATATATTTCTGCCTGAGAAAAGAACTTTCTTTCTGGAAAATGCTGATGTGTTCGCCAATTTTGGGACCGATGAGTTTAGACCTTTTTTTTCGAGAAGGATAGGATTAAATGAAAATTTGGAGGCTGTTCCTATCATTTACGGAGCTAGATTAACTGGAAACCTTTCGAGTGAGACCAGGATTGGGGTGATGAATGTTCAGAGTCCAGGTGATAAAACGAATTTTGGATTGAATCAGTCAGCCATATCTTTAAAGCGACAGTTTGGAAGATCATTCATTCAAGGATTGTTTTTGAATAGATATAGTTTTGAAAGAAATGATGACCTTCTTCACTCGGAGAGTCGTAATCTAAGCCTGGAAAGTTTTTATCAAACCGAAGATGGACAATGGCAGGCGTGGTTGTCTGGGCATGGTTCATTTAAACCAGGTTTTAAAACTAAGAACTTAGTATCTAACACTGGATTTAGATTTAGAAACTCTAATTGGACCTTCATAACTGATCTCACTGATTTCCAGGAAAACTACTTTGCTGAGATGGGTTTTGCGGCACGTATAAACAATTACGATGCAGTTCGGGATACTACAATTAGAGTCCCTTACAAGTCAATAAAAGGATATGCCGAATACCAATTTAGACCTCGAAAAGGTATGTTTCAAAATCATAGATTCGGATGGGATAATGCCATGTTTACCTTATCAGACTGGGGCTTTAACGAATTTAATTCCATGGCCTTTTATAACATGACCCTAAAAAACACGATGGAGATGAATATCTCCACCTCGTACAGTGACTTGGACCTTTTGTTTCCTTTCAGTTTTACAGATGAGACCCCATTACCATCTGGTCGATATGATTTTTTATCTGGGCAAATTCGATTTTCTTCAGATCGTCGGAAAGATCTTTCTTTTGATGGCTTATTTCGCTTTGGCGAATTTTACAATGGGACCCTCAATCGATATAGTGTTACAGCAAATTACCGTGTTCAACCTTGGGGGAATTTGTCCTTTACCTATCAGAGAAATGACTTGAATTTTCCAGATGAATATGGATCATCTCAAATAATTGCACTTCTGTCAAAACTAGAAATTGGATTCACGAAGAATGTACTTTGGACAAGTTTATTTCAATATGTAGATCAGTCGGACTTCTTGGGCATAAATAGTCGTTTACAATGGCGTTTTTCTCCTATGTCAGATTTATTTATTGTTTACATCGATAATTACAGTTACGAAACCGTCATGTCTATGACTCGTGAACTTCAATCGGAAAATAGAGCATTAGTCGTAAAACTAAATTACTGGTATTAACTTACTGCAGAATAACTAATACCTTTTAGAATGACTCTCCGATTCTTGGCTATCCTCTTGTTTTTATGTACGCTTTCTAACTCCTGTCAGTACAAAGAAAATACCTCATCCATACAGATACTTGATCCTGTATCTTTAGATCAGAAAATTGAAAGATTCGTAGATGATGGATTCTATCCCTTTGTTTATGTACGAATTGAAAATATCGATGGGGAGTTAATTTATGATCACAGTTCGGTCAACAGTGAGTTATTGCCTGATTCTAAAATCAACGGCGACACTTGGATTCGAATTTGGTCAATGAGCAAAATTGTCACGATTTCACTTGTCTTGGATTTAATTGAAGATGGCATCCTGAAAATTGATGACCCTGTTCACCAATACATTCCAGAATTTAAAGATTTAAAAGTAGCCTTGTCACATGACGGTAAATCCCTCAATGAATATGCATGGGGTGAAAGAACTGATGCCTGTCCTTTGCAATTTGTTGAAAACGATTCTTTAATGACCGTCTTACATTTGATAAATCATCAGGCTGGTTTCTATTATGCTAATACGGGATTCTCATGTTTGGACTCTATGTTAGCTGAGCAAAATTTACCAATTGCTAAAAATTCGGATGATCTCATCAAGAGACTTGCTAGACTACCTTTGGTTCAACATTCTGGCGAAGCATACTTCTATGGGACGAATACAACTGTTTTAGGATTGATAGCCGAACGAGCTACTAATCAGAGTTTAAAACAGCTGATAGAAGATAGGATTACAAGCCCAATGAAAATACGTGGCCTTCAATATGGCCTTCCTAAAGACCAAGAGCTACTCCCAAGATTCACAGGTAGAGATTCAATATTAAGGCAAGCCGAGGATGGTGAGCTGGATATTTTTGGTCCTGATGTCCCTGATTACGATTTGACTCATCCGCTTTTTCTGGGTGGAGAAGGTATGGTGGCTACATCAGATGGCTACGCTGATTTTATAAGAATGCTCTTAAACAAAGGAGAACTTAATGGATATCAATTTCTCAATGAAGAAACGGTAGAAGAAATTCATGCACCTCATACACAATTGGATAATCCCTATGGTCACAACGGATATAATTTATGGGTCAGTGGTGATTCCATGCGTATTAAAAAACAAGGAGACGCTGGATTGTGGATAGGAGGGGGTTATGAATGCACCCACTTCTGGATTGATACAAAAAGAAATTTCGTTGGACTTATCGTGTCACAAAACAATGAGGTTCAAGCACCAGGATATGAACTAAATGACGTCATTAGAGCTGAG
>JAHDBE010000129.1 GCA_020630555.1 Saprospiraceae bacterium | reverse complement strand
CGAACCCACGACCTCCGGAACCACAATCCGGCGCTCTAACCAGCTGAGCTACAACCACCATTTTTTGGAGACGCAAATTTAGAAACTGTTCTCCAAAATGAATGCTTTATTTAATTATTTTTCTTCGATTGGATCCTCTTTTAAAGTGAAAGTACGACTAACAGGATTTAATGGAGTATCTACTAGTTTGCCATCCTTATCTACAAGGCTCAATTTGATTGTGTTTTCACCCATAGGTAAGCCTTCAATGTAGTATGGTTGCCAAGAATCAAGGGTTTGTATTTCTCCATTGATATCCGCAATCACCTTATTGTCACCGAGTTCAGTATTTACGAGGTAGAAGTCTAACATGACTTTTTTTGTATCCTGCCCCACGTAAGTTCCCTTAGGTCGGCTATAAAATAACATAGGTGACTTAATATCTGTCGCGGAGTCCAAGCTATTATTTTTGACAACCACCTTTTGAGCCGTGTGTGCATCTTCAGTTTTAATGCTCTCATGGTAAGAACGAGATAAAAAAGCAAGAATATAATGCTCTCCATCTTCGACTTCATGAGTAAAGCTTGATTCGTACTTCGCTGCATATGGCTTGTCGTCAACGATTAGATGTATATGTTGACCTTTGCCGGAGTTTGCGCACATTTTTTGCGGTGCATCGGGAGTTTGAGCCCCTAATGTGTAAGATCCATCGGCCACTTTGAAATCAAATAAAGTGTCTTTATATGTGTACGAGTTTATGGCTGCATCTTCAAAACTAGCAGAAGGTTCGAATGCCGTTAAAGTATATACATGTGCAGGCTCCGTGACTTCCTGAGAATTCTTTTCGTTTTTGCATGAAAAGAATGCTAAAGAAACTAGGCAATATAAGAGAAGATTTTTCATGTGTTACATTATTAAAATTCGTTCGTCAAAAATAAGGATACTTTAGCATAATCAAGGGCGTATAAATAGCGCCTAATTTTTTGTAAATTTATATTACGATTCGTTTTAATGTGAATGTCTTATGACGTTAGAATCTAACTCACGTTCCTTGTCATGAATGTATACTCCGACGAAGAGATTTTAGTTAGGCTTAGAAAAGAAGGACAGCCTGCCATGAAAATACTTTATGATAAGTATTATAATTATCTCTGCCATGCTGTATACAATGTGCTAAAGGATAGTGTCATGGCCGAGGATATCGTGCAAGATGTTTTCATGGAAATATGGAAAAAACGTGAGCAAATAGACATTAATACCTCTTTAAAGGCCTATTTGCGAAGAGCAGCCGTTAATAAGTCTTTAAATCACATTAGAAATACGAAAATTCGTCTCGAAGGAGATGATGATTTGAAAGGATTAAAGCTAAATGAAGAGGATGTACAGGCGAAGATGGAGGTAGATGAATTACAATTGGCTGTTCATGAGGCGATAGATGGGCTTCCGCCAAAGTGTAAGGAAGTATTTCAATTGAGCCGGTTTGAATCAAAATCCTATCAGGAAATTGCTGATTTAATGAATATCTCGGTTAAAACCGTTGAAAATCAGATATCTAAGGCTTTAAAAGTATTACGTGTAGCAGTTCAAGAACACAAGAAAAAATGATTATAAAAAAATATATATCTAACTAGGGGGAAGAACTTAAATTGGTGTCTATATAATATAGATGGAAAACAGGGATTACATAGCATTATTAAACAAACAACTTACAGAGAGTATCTCTCAGGAAGAAGAACGTGCTTTGAACGCCTGGCTAAATGCGTCTAACGAGAACACATCAATGGCCGAAGATATATCGTTGGCATGGTCTGTAAGTGAATCTTACAACCCAAATATGTCATTCGATCCTTCCAAAGGTTTTAGCAAATTTCAACAACGTTTAAAGGAGGAAGAGCCTCGTTCTACTAAAGTTGTCCGTTTATTGCCTCAGCTTATGCGAGTGGCCGCGGCCGTAGTGTTTCTTACGGGAGCATGGTTTGCGTATACTATGATTATTCCGCAGAACTATACCGCTGAAGGAGACACACTTTTTGTGTCTCTGGAGGATGGTTCGGAAGTTTGGTTAAGTGATGGATCCACCTTGATTCCTTCTGAAGAGTATAATCTAAGTTCTCGAGAAGTTGTTCTTGAAGGAGAAGCTTTCTTCGACATACAGAGGGATGAAGAGAAAGAATTTGTTATTTCTGTTAATGATTCTAAAGTGCGTGTGCTTGGAACTTCCTTTAATATAGAGTCTACAAAAGACGGTTTGATTTTGGAAGTGAAAGAAGGTTTGGTAGAATTGACTCATAATGGCAAAAAAACTTTGGCGGAAGCCAACGATAAAGTGATAGTTCGAAATACTGAACTCATTAAAACCGCTGTATCTTCTTCAAATAGCTTCACTTGGATCGATAAAGAATTAATTTTTAACGATACACCAATGACTCAGGTTTTTGAAGACTTGGCTAGATATTATAACGTAGAAATTGATATTGCTCCTAGTGCCACACTCAACTGTAATTTTACGGCAGGAAATCTTAAGAGTGTTGATTTAAAAGATGTTCTCGATGTCTTGAGTGCAACCTTTAAAATGGATTACGCAGTAGAAACTAATGGTAATATTTCAGTTTATAAGTTTGAATGCAAATAACGACATAAGACCTTTTCGAATTACAAGGGACCATTTGGTCCCTTTTTTTGTGCAACAAACTCTGTGATCGCCTTGTTTCCTTTAGCATAGAGTTTATATTTTCGTATCGTGAAAAACTACCTAAGTCTTATAAAGTTTAGCCACACAATTTTTGCATTGCCATTTGCATTAGTAGGTTATGTTCTCGGAGTCATTGAAACGGGAGAGCTGAGTTATAGATTACTGATATTAGTTCTTTTATGTATGGTCTTTGCTCGGAGTGCGGCTATGGCATTTAACAGATACATTGATAGAGATATTGACGCTCAAAATGAAAGGACTGTAATCCGAGAAATTCCCAGCGGCATTATAAAACCTCGAAATGCTTTAGTGTTTGTACTGATAAACTCTGGATTATTAATGATTACAACCTATTTCATTAATCCAATTTGCTTTTTTCTGAGCCCTGTAGCGTTATTAATTACCTTAGGATACAGTTTTACCAAACGCTTTACTTCATTTTGCCATTTTGTTTTAGGACTTGGACTTTCTTTGGCTCCGGTTGGAGCGTATCTTGCTGTGGTCGGAGAATTTGCCCTAATACCAGTGATTTATGGTTTCGTTGTGTTGTTTTGGGTAGCAGGATTTGATATTATATATGCATTACTGGATAAAGAATTTGATCAGAAATTAGGATTGAATTCGATCCCCGTTTCTCTCGGTAAAAGTGGAGCTCTAAGATTATCTGTCTTTTTACATCTGCTATGTGCTGGATTACTTATGTATGCAGGATATTTAAATTATACGATTCATCCCGAACTGGGCTTTATCCATTTGGGAGGAAGCCTAATGTTCTTGCTTCTTTTATTTTATCAACATAGTCTAGTAAGTGCTAACGATTTATCTAGAGTAAATCTGGCTTTTTTTACAACCAATGGTGTGGCAAGTATCCTTTTTGGCTGCCTATTTATAATTGATTATATCTTCTGAGACCTCAAAAAAGCAACCAATTTTTCCACCGCTCTGGCACGATGGCTAATTTTTGATTTGATCGCTGCATCTAATTGACCTAGAGTCTTATCATATCCTTCAGGAACAAATATTGGATCATAACCAAAGCCTCCTGATCCTAATTTATCATGAGAAATACTACCGTTTAATACGCCTTCAAAAAAATGGATTTTTTCATTTAAAATGAGACAAATTGATGTTCGAAATCGCGCTTTGCGCGTATCCTTGTCTTGTAATGCGGTTAAAAGCTTATTCATGTTTTGATCAGCGTTCTTTTCTGGTCCTCCGTATCTAGCCGTGTATACTCCTGGGGCTCCATTTAATGCGTCAACCTCCAAGCCAGTATCTTCGGAGAAAACATTAACTGCACGTTCTTTAAAAAGAGTAGATGCCTTTATTTCAGAATTCTCTTCTAAGGTTTTACCCGTTTCTTCAATTTCGTCTGTATATCCTATATCCGATAAACTAAAAATCGTAATTCCAGTGTTGGAGAGGATCTCATTGACCTCGTTTACTTTATTTTGATTGGACGTAGCAAAAATGATTTCCATCACTAAGATTTATATGCCTGAATGGATGACCATAGCATTTTCTTCTTGGTAACATCCGATTTGATTAAATGGATAGAGTCTGATAGAACGACGGAAAAGCTCTCAAACCTGTAACGAGTATAAGGCTTTAAATGTCGAGGTAATCCGAGTTCAGCAGGCTTAAATCCAAAAGATATAAGCTTACTAAATTCTATACTGATTTCATTTAAATAATGAGGACTATCTTTTTTTAAAAGAAATATATCTTCATTTATATCATGATCTAAAGCGTTTAGAATCTCCTGCAACTTAGCGGTATTTTCATTTGTCGTATCTGCAGTTGAACAGACAATTAATAGACCTTTCTTTCCATTTCCTGAAATTTCATAAGACTTGTTTTTATTTTCTTTTAAACGTATGATTGGTAAGTCTAAACTCATCCTTGCTCCAAATTATAATGCAAATATCACCCTTTTACAGAATATAATTCTGTTTTAATAACATAACAATAAGGGGTTTAAAATATTAGTAAAATTAACTAATTTTGTAATGAGAATGGAAAAGACCCTTCTGAGATCATTTATTTCAACTACTAAACTGGAGTTTATGCCAACCAATCTGAAGATTACTTTAGTATCTCAATCCAGACGAGAGTCTGTAGATTTTGACAATTTACCTTTTGGTCAAGTATTTTCAGATCATATGTTCACCGCAGATTTTGATGGTGAAAAGTGGACCAATTTTGAAATAAAGCCTCTCGAAAATCTCTCAGTACATCCTGGAAATCTTGCTTGGCATTACGGTCAGGCTATTTTCGAAGGTATGAAAGCTTCTAAGAGTATTACTGGAACGCCTTTATTATTTAGACCTGAAATGCACATTCAAAGACTCAATGCATCAGCCACTCGGATGTGTATGCCAGAGTTTCCAGAAGATATGTTTATTCAAGCGGTGAACACCATTGTCGATTTAGAAAAAAAATGGATCCCAGAAGAAGCAGGTTCTGCACTATATATACGTCCATTTATGATAGCCATGGACGAAGCACTAGGTGTAAGACCTTCGGCTTTATATAAGTTTATGATTATCTGTCTACCCGTTGGACCGTATTATAGTAAGCCAGTTTCATTAAAGGCAGAAACGACATATGTTAGAGCTGTTGAAGGTGGAGTAGGAGAAGCAAAAACAGCCGGGAATTATGCAGGAAGCCTTTATCCAGCCCGTTTGGCAAAACAAGAAGGATTTGATCAAATCATGTGGTTAGACGCGAAGGAGTTTAAATATATCCAAGAGGTTGGTACTATGAATATCTTCTTCGTTTTAAAGGATAGGATTATTACGCCATCCACTACGGGCACAATTCTAAAAGGAATTACAAGAGATACTTTTATCCAAGTCTTAAGAGACAAGGGATATATGGTGGAAGAAAGACGTATAACGATAGATGAGATTTATGAGGCTTTCGCCAATGGAGAACTGCTAGAAGTTTTTGGTTCAGGTACTGCAGCCGTTATGGCCAAAGTAAAGCGTATCTCTTATAAAGGGAAAGAGATCGAATTAGATCCGGACAGCTATAAAATTGGACCTTCTTTAAAAGCACATATAGAGGGTTTAAGAAACCAGACTATCGAGGATAATAAGGGATGGGTTATTCCGGTACAGTCCTTGGAAACAATCTCCTAAAATAAAGGCCTTTTAGGTTTGTTTTGTAGGACTCCTTCTATACGTTCCATTACTTGATCATCGAGATTAGCTAACAAATCTAAGGCTTCGAGATTTTCTTCAAGTTGTGCCAACTTTGAGGCGCCTAAGATAGTCGTGCTGACATTCTGATTTTTAACACACCAGGCGATGGCTAGTTTTGGTAAACTGGTATTTAATTCGTTTGCGATTTCTAATAGCGATTCCACTTTTTTGAGTCTATCTTCAGTCAAGCTTCTTTTTCTTAACCAATCTAAATCTTCCATCTCTAAACGCGCACCTTGAGGAATCTTGTCTCGGTATTTATTTGTTAAAATTCCCGAAGCTAAAGGAGACCAAATCGTTAGACCTAACCCAACCGTTTTATAAATCTGATCAAACTCTACTTCGACCTTCTGTCGTTCAAACATATTGTATTGGGGCTGTTCTACAATCGGTCCGATGAGGTGATTTTGCCTAGCAAACATGTGAGCTTCCATGATTTCTTGCGAAGACCATTCTGAAGTGCCCCAATATAAAACTTTACCCTGCTGTATTAATTGATGCATTGTCCATACAGTCTCTTCTATGGGTGTTTGTTTATCTGGTCGATGGCAGAAATACAAGTCGAGGTACTCGACTTGCAGTCTCTTAAGAGCGGCATGACATGCCTCTGTTAAGTGTTTTCTGCTAAGTCCAGTTTGATTTGGTTTTTGACCGCCATCTCCGAAGAAAGCTTTACTAGACACTAAATAAGAAGATCTATCCCAATTCATTTTCTTCAAAACCCGACCCATCATTAGTTCGGCTTCACCAAAGGCATAGACTTCAGCATTGTCGAAAAAATTAACACCTTGGTCATACGCATATGCCATGAGCTCTTCTGCCACTTTATCACCGACTTGATTTCCGAATGTCACCCAAGATCCAAAGGATAGAGCACTGACTTGAAGGCCTGAATTTCCTAATCTTCTATAAATCATTTTATTTCTTTTTTCAAACATAAAAAAAGAGCTGTCGAAATACGACAGCTCTGCTTCATTTTGTATTGATTGTAGCTTAGTTTGAGAATTGATCGTAAGTCAAAGTAAATACAATCATACGACCAATGAACGGGTTACCGATGTTAGTGCGGTATTCCTCGTTTAATAAATTGGTTACACCCAACTTAAGTAAAGTTTTTAAACCATCTAATTTATATGATACAGTAGCATCTACTGTGCTGAAAGAAGGCACTGTACCATTTCCAAAACTTGCTGAATAGAAGAACTCATCTTGCCATCTAAGGTTGGCGCCGAAGCTCAACTTGTCTACAACATTCGTTCCTTGGAAACCTAAACTGATTTTATTTTCTGGTGTATTAAAGCCAGGATCAAAATTAGATCCTTCAAAAGAAGTCCCTACAAGTTCATCTTGATTAAAATCTACTGATGCATACGAATAGTTACCAAACATAGCCCAAGTTCTGTTCATCTTATATCTTGCCCCCACATCAATACCCTGCGAACTAAAGTCAATAGGAACATTTGTATAAGGGAACCATCTTCCACCAGCAGCATAAGTGTTTCCTCTATAAACTAGGTCTTTTGTAGATAATACACTTAACTGGTTAATGAAGTTTTCATATTGATTTCTATAATAGTTTACATCTAAGAATACACTACCATTAATTAAACCTTTATAACCCACTTCAAAAGCCGTTAATCTTTCTGGCTCTACATAGTCTAGGTCTACGACAGTCTCCCCATCCAAGGCTAAAGCCCCATCTTCGTAAATATTAAATATACTTCCATCTAACTCGTTGACGATATCGGCGTTGTCTTTTGTTCCACCCAATAAGACCTGAGAGGCTGGGAAGAAAATATATTGACCTTGAGTCGTCGGGTTACGAAATCCTGTTTGCCAAGATGCTCTAAGGTTATGTCGCTTCTGCTCGTCTAAAGAGTATACAACAGAAACTCTTGGAGAAAACTGACCATCAAAATTTTCATTCTTATCATATCGAATAGAACTCGTTAATTTTAATCGATCGTCAACTAAACTTTTAGATGCCTGCACATATCCACCATACTCGTCGATCGTGATACGCTCATTTTCCATAGTCTCATTGTTCCATTCTCTAAATACAGTACCATCCGTGAACAAAGAGTATCTACGCACATTTGCTCCTACCTGAAGTCCAAA
>JAHDBE010000128.1 GCA_020630555.1 Saprospiraceae bacterium | reverse complement strand
TGTTTTAGGCACAAAATTATACGGCAAGGTTTCGTAGGAAAAACCATGTTTTGAACTAAGCGAATTTTCACCCGGGGAAACTGAGCTCATTAACTGAATATCTGACAAAAAAACTTCTTCCCTATTTTCTAGGTATTTAATGTCTTTTCGAAAATTAAAGACATTCGAAGGGTCATTAACGTCAACAATCTCAATGACCAACTTCGTCATTCCCTTGACCTGCTTCAATCTAAGGGTCTGAATAAAATCGATTGAGTTGAGTCCTATAGGACTATTTACGCGCACTTTTTCTACCGAAGAAATGGAATCATGATTTTCAAAATAAACTAAAATTTCCACTCCTCCCTGCATTCGAGAAGAATCTCCTAATAAAGGAATGTATTCAATCGTATTTCCTATGATTTGAATATTCACTTCAAGATAGGAGCCAATATCACTTTTAAACCTAGCTGTATTAACACTTACATCAACAGCCATTAACGTATGGATAGAGACTACATAAAAGAATAAAAAGCAAATAGATTTAAGACGCATAATGGTTACTCTGATTTTACTAAGGTAAACCTAAAATCAAAGTTTCTCAAGCGACAGAACTATTGTGTCCGCCAATATACTCTCAATACGATACTTAGAATTATCTCCAGAGGTCTCTACAATGGTAGAATTATTCAATTCATAATTTTTGGATACAGCAATACCGGTAATATTCGTCACGAATTCACCGTTATCCAAAAATTCAAAATATCCATCTTTTAAAGTACCGGTTGGTTTATCATTTCTCTGTGCTTCTACAATATCCCATTTCCCAATGAGATCAGAATTGTCTATAGCAATATCTGTTTTACATGAGAAAACAAAAACCAATGCTAAGAATACCTGTACTTTCTGCATAACGAAGGATTTACTTATAAATATAGCAGATGAATGACAAAAAAAAAGGGGCTTTAAAGCCCCTTAATATTATTGTTTCTTGAATGTACGTTCTTTTATCTTAGCTTTTTTACCCACCAAGTTTCTTAGATAATAGAGCTTGGCTCTTCTTACCTTACCTCTTTTTAAAACTTTAAGCTCTACAATGTTCTCACAATTCAAAGGAAAAATACGCTCGACACCAACCCCGTTAGACATTTTTCTAACCGTAAAAGTTTTTGTCGCCCCTTGACCTTTTGTCTGAATAACATCCCCTTTAAATACCTGAATTCTCTCTTTAGCTCCCTCAACAATCTTATAACTCACAGCCACATTATCACCTGGTCTGAAACTAGGGAAGTCATTTATTTTAGTCACTTGCTCGTGTACATAATTCATTAAGTCCATAACTCACGTTTTTTGTTATTCCAAACGAGCCGCAAAGATATACATTTTTATAAAAACGATACCTAAAAGCGAGAAAAACAATAATTTATTTATCGAATTAATGTAGTATGTCCAGATATTTCAACTCTCTCTCCTCTGGGATCGATGTAATTTACATGATAGACATACACCCCTGTTGGGGATTGCTCTCCGACATTATTTTTAGTACCATTCCAACCACTGAATGGATCATCCGTGTCATAAATTCTTTCACCCCATCTATTCCAAATAGTCATAGAAAACTCTTGCATTCCATCCACAAAGCCTTTTCCTAAAAAAGTATCATTCTGTCCATCATTATTTGGAGTGAATGCATTAGGCATAAAGAAGGTTACTTTGGGTTCAACATCAATAATCTTAGTAATGGTATCGGGACATCCTGATGGATGTAATACGACTAATTGAACCTCATACTGTCCAGTATCTTGAAACTCGTAAGTTGGGTTGGGTTGAAAGCTCGTCCCCTCTCCATTAAAATTCCATTGCCAGCTAATGGCATTATCTGAATTATCTGTAAACTGTACTAAAGGATTAAAAACCGATGGTTCTTCCGGTGAGAAATAAAAATCCGCAGTTGGAGAAGGTTCTACACGAATCCAATTCGGAAAGAATTTCTCAGTTTTACATCCAATTGGAGAAGTCACTTCTACATTGACACTATAAACACCTACATCTTGATATTCATGATAGGGACTAATATCTGTGCCCATTTCTCCATCACCAAACTCCCATGTAATTATGTACGTAGAATCAATAGGAGATGATAAATTGTTAAAAAATATCTGCGCTGGTGCGCAACCTATAAAACTACTAGGTTCAATTATTAACAAGGGAGGTACAGGTCTCCAATCCACCTCTTGAACAAGTGTATCCCGACAACCGTTATTGTCCTCTACAACCAATCCCACTTGCTTTAGCCCCGGCGTAGCAAATAGATGGTTTGGGTTTTGCTTTTCAGAACTGTCTTCTCCATTAAAATCCCAACTCCATCTCACTAGATTATCCGCCCCTGTAAAACTCTGGTCATTAAAAGCTACTGGACCTGCAACACAAGTATCGTATGCAAAATTATAATCAGCCGTTATTGATGGATAGATATTTAAATATATAGTCGCTGTATCAGAACATTGTGCTGAGCCTGGATTTAAAATTAGTGTACCGAAATATTCTCCAACTCCAGGGAAAGTAAAAGTGGCGTCCCAATCCGTTGAAGTTTCTAGAACTCCATCATTGTCAGTGTCAAAAGACCAAATGTTTGATTGAATATTCGCCTGATCATAACTCAAATTTTCAAAAAACACGGTCGTTTCTCCACAAGAGTTTATAATATACTCTTGCTGTACGCCTGCCACAATCGAATCGCTTGCAATGTCTGCTACAACTAACGGAGTGCAATTTGTTACGTTAAACTGAAAATCTCTTCGGATTTCACCAATTTTTACTCCATTTCTAAATTCTGCGGCACAAACACCCACAACATATTGTCCCACTAAATCAGGAACCCCAGTGATCACCCCTGTTGAGGGATTTATTGAAATCTGAGGTGATCCACCCATGGGATTTGTCGGACTGTAAGCGGGTTGTACAAAACTGACTAAATCATATGGTGGAGGACAATTTGTAGGTGCTGGCGTGACACCAGTACAACTATTTGGGTCACCTGGGGTCGTGGCACCATCAGTTCCTCCCGAGGTCAATGGGGCACAAAAACTATATACTATGATATCTCCTTCCACATCCGTAGCTCCATGATCAAACTCCAGATTTTGACCAGCACATATAAATACTGGAGGAAAGTCCTTGAATTCAGGACTATTGTTACACGACAATTGCGCTTCAGGTGTAACTTCTACACTATACGCAGCTCCTGTAGACCCAGGGTTTTGAATATTAAAAATGGTGCCATTTCTACAGCAGCGTTGATAAACGAATTGATAACTCTGACCTATTATAGGAAACCAATCTACATAGGTATACGTCGCGCTTTCAACACCTATTCCAGAAGGTATTTCAACACAAGGGTCATCTTCGATGGGCACATCACTTGAACCTTCAAAAGGTAGAGACGCTTCGTCGTAATAATTCCAAAAATTTCCGCTTCCGCGAAAAACACCAAGTCTCGCATTAGCGTCAAAATTGGCTCCAGTCGTAAAAGCGTCCCTGTAAATGGTCAGAATTATTCTTAATCTAACGGAAGTCGTATCACTGTTATACCCAAGGCATTCATATCGTACATCTCCACCGACTATATGAGCTGCGTTAGTCTCTGTATGAAAAAAGAAACCAACGGTTACAAATACCAAACTTAGCAGGTACGTTCTAATTCTATGTGAAAAGTTTTTTCCCATATAAACACTGAATTCTTAATTTAAAACGTTCTTTAGCCTATCGTGTTTTAATAATTAAAATTATTTTAAAGATATAACTCTACATGTTATTTCCAGACAACCTAGACGACATTCAAGAGTGTCTACTAAACGACGGCGTAATTCTTTACCCTACAGATACCATCTGGGGTTTAGGTTCTTCCATTTACTCCGAAAAAGCCACCGACAAAATTTACAACATAAAGAATCGTGATCGATCAAAACCCCTATTACTACTAGTCAGTGGAATTTCTATGCTAAAAAAATTCGTTCAGGATATCCACCCTAGAGTAGAAACTCTACTTGTTTACCACCATAAACCACTTACACTTATATATGAGCATCCAATAAACATTCCAGAATACATTCTTAGTGAAGAAGGGTCCATAGGTATTAGAGTATGTATGGATCCATTTTGCCAGAACATAATAGACAAACTAGGACATCCAATTACTTCTACTTCAGCCAACATTGCAGGAGAAAAATCCCCTGAAATATTTGATGAAATATCCCATAAAGTAATTGATCAATGTGATTATGTATGTCTTCATCGTAGAAAAGACGAGAATAGATCTGAACCCTCGGTAATCGCTAAATATAATGAGAAGGGAAATCTTAATTTTCTTCGGACATAAGTTTTAATTCAGCCATGACATCCGAGGACTGCAATATCTTGAGGGCTTCATTTATGTCTCTATCTAAATGAATTAACAAAGCCACTTTTCCTGCTTTCCCATATCTCATCTGAGCCAAATTCAATTGTAATTCCTCAAAAAGATAATTTTCGAAAGTATCCAAAAAGTCTTCAGTTACGCCATCCTTTTTATCCGTTAGATATGAATAAAAGGCATTTTTTTGTGCCACACTCAGTCGAAAATTTTGAGAAAAGTCGGTCACGTTTTCATAGCCTTGTAATAAATCGAATTCGTTATAATAAGCAAACGACTCAATATGCGGCACAAGTTTATTAAACCTGGGATCGTACCATAAAGAATCTTCAGGTACAAATACATCAGGGTAAATCCCTCCTTCCGCAATTAATTTTCTTTTTAGAATTTTAGATTTGAATTCAGTTTTCATGGAATCTGCGAATGTACCATACAGATGCTCACCATTCCTTATCCTTGTATCTATTTCATTTAAGTATTCTTCTCGCTCTGAAAAATCTTTTTGAATAGATCTACCAGAGGCTGTATAGTATCGGGCAATTGTTAAACGGATGGCACCTCCATTCGATAATTCGTATTGTTCCTGGACTAGACCTTTGCCATATGATCTCCTTCCAATCACGACTCCTCTATCCCAATCCTGAATGGCACCAGCTAATATTTCTGACCCTGAGGCCGAACTTTCATTAATCAAAACGGCGATGTCACCGATATTAAAAAACGGCTTCCCAGTGGTTTTATACTCTGCTTTTTTTTGATTCTTACCTTCTGTATAAACCAGCATTCTGCCTTTCTCTTTAAAAAGTTGACTCAAGATATTAGTTGCTTCTGGTAAATACCCACCTGGATTATCCCGAACGTCGATAACTAATTTTTTCAACCCTTTATTTTCATAAAGATCCTCAAGAGTCGTGGCAAATTCACGATAGGTTTTACTTGTAAACTTCGAAATTCGTATGTACCCGATATCGTCAGTTAGCATTCTTGAAGCGTCGACAGAGGACACTGAAATTTCATCAGTAGCTAAGGATAATTCAAGCAGTTCATCATTTCTTTTTAAAGTCAGAGACACCTCTTTTCCTTTATCTCGTTTTAGTAGTTTTCGAATATCATCAAAGCTTAATTCATTATTAACGACTATAGAATCATCTATGGATATTAGAGCATCTCTGACTTTTATTCCGGCTTTTTGGGCTGGACTTTCGTCAAAAACATGCATGACACGAACCGTATCTTCAATAAAACTAGTCTCAATACCCAGGCCTATGTAAGCCCCGCTCATTTCGGTATTAATCTGATTTAATTTTTCAGGAGGAATATAGACTGAATGTGGATCTAACTTCTCGATGACTTGAGAAATCAAATCTTCCACAAGTCCATCTTCGTCAATATCATCTACATATTTATTTTCTACGAATCGTATTATCTCTTCGATTCGACCAATTTGAAGACCTTCCTCATCAGAAGAATTTAAACTCTCAATCAAGGATATATGATGGTCAGAATCGTGCAGTTTATAGCCTAAAAACATGCCCACAATAACCATGAGGGACAAAATTAACGGTTGGAATATGTTATACTGCTTCATAATATGTTCTGATGTGATATATAATATCACATATCTTGCCAAAGCCTAATAAAAGACAGGTCGCCTTACATGTGCCAGATGTTTGGCCAATCTAACAACCTGACATGAGTAACCGTACTCATTGTCGTACCATGCATAAATGGTAACAGTTTTCCCATCCTCACTTACAATTGTCGAAGGAGAATCTACTACACAAGTGCTTGAAGACCCAATGGCTGAATTTGAAACAAATTCAGTATCCTCAGAAAACATAATTTGCTCAACGAATTCACCTTTACGAGAAACTTGTTTTAAAAACGCATTCACCTCAGTTCTAACTGTGGCCCTTTTTACATCTAACTGAATAATGGCCAATGAAACATCTGGTGTGGGCACTCTTACTGCATTACCTGTTAGTTTTCCGGCTAAATGAGGAAGTACTTTAGAAACAGCTTTTGCTGCTCCAGTAGTGGTTAAAACCATATTTACTGCTGCTGCCCTACCTCTTCTTGGTTTTTTATGAAAATTATCTAAAAGATTTTGATCACTAGTATATGCATGAATGGTTTCGACGTGTCCCTTGTTAACTCCAAAAACTTCGTCCATAGATTTAATGATTGGGACAATAGCGTTTGTGGTGCATGACGCGGCCGAAAATATATTTTCTTTCTCTAAATTTAAATCTTGGTGATTTGCTCCATATACAACATTTGGAATACTTTTTCCGGGTGCTGTTAGTAAAACATCACTTACTCCTGGTCTCAAATGAGCACTTAAAGCTTCATTATCCCTCCACACCCCAGTATTATCTATTACCAAAGCGTTTTTAATACCGTATTTCAAATAATCAATCTCTGAAGGATGTCCTGCAAAAATTAATTGAACTCGATTTCCGTTAATTATGACCGATGAATCTTCCTCATTTATGTCAATTTGACCTGGAAAACTCCCATGTACAGAATCCTCTTTAAGAAGAGCCATACGCTTTTCCAACTCTTCCTTGACGTCTTTCATTTTTTGGCGTAAGACGATGCCCTTTAATCTCAACTGATTTCCTCTTCCTGTGGTTTCGAGAATAATTCTGGCCACCAATCGTCCAATACGACCAAAACCATATAAGACAACATCTCGAGGTGTTATCTCTTCAGATCCAGACAACATATATCCTCCTAACTTATCAGTTATGAATTCAGTCAAATTCTGATATGTACTGCCTTCATCTAACCAACTTATCCCAAGGGTACCCACATCTATTTTAGCAGGTGAAAGGTCTGGAATTTTCCCAATAATTTGGATTATCGACAAAGTTAAATCCAAATCAAAATTTTCTGTAGTATAGAATTTAGAAGCGTTATGAAATTCGATAACCTGGCTTGGTCTCACGTCATAAAGATTCTTCCTGAAAAGCACAAGATCTACGCCTTTGTCAAACCTTAAATGCCCAACAATTTTCAGAATTTCGAGGGATTTTTTCTCCAATTCTCGCCAAGACTCAAGCGCCTTTTCCGAGTGAGTTAATGTGGCTATATCCATTGTGTTGTGTTTGCCACAAAGGTAGTACAAAAAAAAAAGAGCATCCTAAGATGCTCTTAATGTATTTTACGCGCCAAGATAATGTTTCAGCAACTTACTTCTAGAGGCAGACCTTAATTTGTTGATTGCCTTATCTTTTATTTGTCTCACCCGCTCTCTGGTAAGGCCAAATTTCTCACCAATGTCTTCCAAAGACATTGGATGCTCAACACCTATACCGAAATACAACTTGATAACATCACATTGTCTCTCTGTTAGTGTGTTTAAGGATCTTTCAATTTCTCTTCTCAAAGAATCCATGTACTCGAGGGCCGAGTCCGTCTGTGGTGTATTAGAATTCTCTAAAACATCCAAAAGCGAATTATCTTCACCATCCACAAATGGAGCATCCATAGATACATGTCTAGCGGCGACTCCTAAAGTTGTTTCTACTTCTTCGGTTGGTATTTCTAAAAGATTAGCTAGTTCTTCTGGCGATGGCTCTCTTTCAAACTCTTGTTCTAATTCTGAGAAAGCACGATTTATCTTGTTTAATGATCCTACCTTGTTTAGAGGCAGCCTAACAATTCTC
>JAHDBE010000127.1 GCA_020630555.1 Saprospiraceae bacterium | reverse complement strand
TGAATTTATTGATGAATACCTGAAAATTTTAAAAGAGGAAGCTGAGGCATCGGTTAGATTAGAATCAGGAGTAATTTCCATTTATCCCATGTACCAACTAGAAAAACCGAACGAAATAAGAATATTGGAAATTTATGCGAATGAAAAAGCATACCAAGCGCATTTAAAAACACCACATTTTAAGAAGTATAAAACAAATACAATACATATGGTAAATTCCTTAAAATTTGTGGATATGAGCGAAATCGATGAAAGAATTATGCCATTAATATTTAAGAAAAAATAGGCCAGCCGTAATCCTACTACACTGAAGTTAAACGATATATTCGATAGGATTGATCTCGTATACACTGAACGTTTAACGAATCAAAGTTAAGTTGGCAAAATGAGGGAATTATACGAACTGAAGCATTGTCGTTGTGGTATTCAATAAAAACAACATAGATTATGAATTAGTCTTGGAGCTAGAAAATGATACATATCGTGTAAAAATTGGTCCAAGAACCTTACAAACAATTCATTTGACTAAATAATTGCATAGGTTTAGGGCGTTTATAATGTACCATGAAATGTCAAAGAATATTATCAGTTTATAGCCGATGGTAAAATAACTTGTCTCGTTATGATTAAAATTCACAAGTCAGTCATCGTACTACTGAGTGTATGTGCACTGTTAATGTCTTGCAATAGGCAAAGTAATAAGGGACATCATCTGTATGGAAATTCTGTATCCGAACTATCTAGTAGTGTCATGGTAATTTATCAGGACCAAAGAGGTCATTATTGGTTTGGAAGTTGGGATGAAGGATTATATAGATATAATGGGCAGTCCTTGGTTAATTTTACTACAGATCATGGGTTGCCGACTAACAGAATAGATGACATAAAAGAGGATGAATTCGGAAATCTTTATATAACCAGTTGCCATCCGAAGTCCACAATTACAAAGTATGACGGCACGAAATTTACTAGATTAGAATACAAAGTTTCAGCAGACTGGGAGCTTCAATCTAAGGATCTATGGTTTCGACATGCCTTTCAAACGGAGAAGGTTTACCGTTATGACGGCACCAATCTATATGAATTAACAATTCCTAAACCACCAAATCTTGAGAATTCTTTTGAAGTCTACAGCATTTATAAAGATAGAAAAGGCAATATATGGTTTGGTACCAATCCAGTCGGAGTATGTCGCTTTGACGGAACATCATTTGACTGGATCATTGAGGAGGATGTCACGGAGTTTAGAGATGAAGGGGCCAACGGAGTCCGGTCTATTACAGAAGATGCTTCTGGGGACTTTTGGTTCAATACCGAATTTAGATATAGTGTTTATGATAGCGTCACAATAAGCAGGGGAAAGTTTTATAGTAGGCATAGAAGTTTGGGCGGATTAGATGGTAAAAGAGATAGTCACTTAGACGAATATTTGTCTATTGTGAAGGACGATGAGGATAATCTCTGGTTCGTTAGCTATCGCGACGGAGTCTGGAAATACGATGGAAGTGAAATTACTCAATATGTGATTAAAGAAGGAAATCAAACCATAACTACGTACAGTATTTATCTTGATAATAATGATGAACTATGGCTCGGAACACATGAAAATGGTGTTTATAAATTCAACGGAACCCATTTTGAAAAATTCACTTTGTAATATTTTTCAATATAAGGTCTTTCGGATTCGAGATAAATCGCTATCTAATTACACACTTGTAAAGTAAACGTACCATTCATGAAATTGTCCGGTCCACTGGTAATATTCATTCGACCTGTGACTTGAGTATCATTTATAGTTTGAATTTCTACACATCCCTCACTTACGATGACATTCAAAAAAGTTACCGGGTCGAAAAGGGTCACAGTTTGTTGGTCTTCTTCATTTCCACCAGAAAAACTAAAATTTAATTCTCTTTCCTGAACAACTTTTGGAATACTAAAAAAGATCCTTTTGAAGTCTGGAGAGGATTGAGCGCATGGATCAGTAACTCCAGAAGCTATACTGTACATTTCGATATCAATGCGCTCTGTGCCGTCGAAATCCATGTAAAACCGTGCTTCACCATTGGCGAAAGCCCAATCTTCATTTTCAATTTTACCTTCTATTTGAGTGCTATTATATGTGCAACCGGTCTCTTCATCGTCTCCACAAGAGATTACAAGAAGAGGAAGTGTAAAGAAGAAAAAGTATTTAATTTTCATCGTTCTGTTTTTTAAGTTTTTCTAAAGCGGCCTGTTGCATATCTATTCGCGTGTCGGTTTCATCCACGATTTCTAAGCCAAGAATGGTTTCGAGTAGGTCCTCCATAGTAACAATTCCAACTACAGTTCCGTAATTGTCAATCACCGCAAACATGTGTGTACGTTCGCCAACGAGTTTGTCGAATAATTCATGTAGCGGCGTATTGTTTTCTAGTGATTTTATTGGTCTTAATAGTTTCTCGAGAGGCATGTCGTACTTGTTTTCTGCCAAAGCCTTGAGAATATCATCTTTTAACACTAAGCCAACAATGTTTTCTGGGTTGTTTTCGTAAATCGGAATTCTAGAAAACTGCAAGGGCTGATTGTTTTCGAAAAAATCGTTTACTGTAGTTTCACTATCCATCATAAACATGACGGTCCGTGGGGTCATTATTTCTTGGATTGTTTTATCTTCTAATCCGATCAAGTTTTTTATGATTCTGGATTCTGATTTAGCTAGTGTACCTGAACTTTCGCCCATAGAAGCCATGGTTAAAAAGTCAAATCTGGATAGCACACTTTTTTCTTTATCCTTTTTTAAACTTTTCGTAATTAATTGGCTGACCCAAACTAAAGGAGCTAAAATAAATAGTAAGATTTTAAGAGATCTCAAGGTGAAAGGAGCAAGTTGCTTCCACATGTTTGCCCCTAAAGTTTTCGGTATGATTTCGGACAATATCAATATGGCTAATGTCATGAAAACAGCGACCATAGATTCGCCATTAATATTTATACCCATTATTTCTTTACCCTTATCTCCAAACAATTCACCGGCTTGGGCACCAACTCCAATCGCACCAACCGTATGCGCAATAGTATTTAAAGTTAAAATGGCGGATAGAGGTCGATCTATATCCTCTTTATATTGTTGCATTTGTTTGCCCATTTGGCTCCCTTCGGCAACTTTTCTTTGGATGTAAGAGGGGGTGATACTTAAAAGAACGGCTTCCCAAACCGAACACAAAAAGGAGAAAACAATAGAGACACAAAAAAATATGGTAAGAGTTATCATATTAAACTTAATATTAAGATGTAAATCTAATAAAAATGGGACTATGAATACGCCATATTAAGGAATATCGGAGACCTTAACAATTGGATTTGCAAGAGCAAAACCATATGTATACCTTAGCCAAAATGCAAAACGTAAAACAGCTTGAATCAACTCGTAATGACACACAGGTGCAAGTTCCTGTATCGGTAGACTGTGTTGTGTTTGGGTATGATGAGGAGGATTTATTTATTCTTCTTCGTGAATGCGATAAAGAACCTTTTCTCGGTCAGGATTCTTTGATTGGTGACTTTTTAAGGCATGATGAAAATTTAAATCAAGCGGCACAACGTATCATATTTGAAAGAGGTGGTTTAAAGAACTTGTATTTAGAACAGGTGAGGGCTTTTGGGAAATTAGACCGACATCCTGTTTCTAGAATTGTTACAGTGGCCTACTATGCGTTTGTGAAATTGGATGAATGCATAAAGTCTAAATCAGAAGAAAAAGAAGCCAAATGGTTGCGTCTTAAAAATGTCAAAGAATTAGCATTCGATCATGATGATATTTTAAATTATTGTTTAGATAGTATGCGCCAGAGATTTTTAGTGGCCACAGTGGGGTTTGAATTACTCCCGTCCAAATTTACATTACCACAAATCCAGAAGTTATACGAAACAGTATTGGATCAAGAATTCGACAAAAGAAACTTCAGGCGTAAACTTATGAAGATGAACGTCCTAAAGGAGCTAAACGAAACTCAACAAGGAGTATCTCATAGGCCTGCTAAGTTATTTTCAATCAATGACGATGATTCAGATTACGATTTCAGATCCTTATTAAAATAAAAAAGGGGAGTGTAAAACTCCCCTGTGTATTTTAATATCCATCGTTTTGTTCTAACATGGGATTTGCTGTTAAATCAGATTGTGGGATAGGGTAGAGATCGAAGTGTTGTGGTACTTGGGCCCCGTCAAATTCCCCGCCTTTCCATTGCCACAGGTAATCACCATCACTAAATTGACCAAATCGAATTAAATCTGTACGTCGATGGCATTCCCAATAAAATTCTCTAGCGCGTTCATCCAAAATGAAATCAAGGTCTAGATCATCTTGAGATATATTACCAGATTGGTCGCCGTAAGCTCGTGTCCGTACATCATTGACGTAAGTCAAAGCCTTATCTAAGTCATTGTTTAATCGCAATGCAGCTTCCGCATACATCAGGTAAGCATCGGCAACTCTGAAAAGAGGAAAGTCTGTATCCGCATGAACGACATCACTTCCTTGATTACCGTCAGAAGTTAGATTTTTAAATTTAACAACGGCATATCCATCGACAAAATCTGTAATGTCCGCTATGTCCTCCGATCCTAGACTGTAAAACATTGGTCGGGAATCAAAATTTGTTAAAGCTATACTGTACGTATAGTCCGGGAAGTTTAGATATAAGCTTACTTTGACTGAGGCCGTCACTGGACTTTGGATATTTGCCCCGTCCAGCTCTAAAACACCATCTCCATCATCATCATCACCTAAGTTGATAGCCCAATCATCATTAGCTCTAAATTTAAATTCACCACTTGTGATAGGCAAGATAACTTCAACACTCTTGTTTTCGGCATTCCATGTCATGTCTTGATCATTGTCCCATCCTCCTGGAGTGGCATCTCCTAGAATTCCAAATTCTCTTTTCTCAATAAAATAAGTATTGTCATTAAGATCTACATGAATGAAGTATAAACCGGCCTCGGGCACGTTGATTTCGGCACCATTTGGATCGAGTATCCCATCGTTATCATCATCTCCAAAATTTGGTGCACTGCTAGATGGGAAACGATAGATTTTAAATTGTCCATTCGGTTCAGGAAAGTATTCATATCCTTCATAGACTTGATCACTGTTTACTGAGGCAATAGCGTTCGATGTATTTCCAGGATCCCAGCCTTGATGTGTACCTGAGATATAGATTTTAGGATAATTTACTGTGTTTCCAGGGTTAGGCTGGACCAATATACCTCCTTCAGAAACCATCGGAAATTTTTGCACAATTTCTTTGGTCGTTCGAGTTCCCCCCCAACCACTTTCTACACCGGAATCGGCAGCATTCATATCACCACCTATACCTGCTCGAATAATAAAAGTTGTACCTCCCCAGGTTCTTGTATTGACTCCATCAAAAGCAATAGGAAAAATAATTCCATCTGCGGTATTATTATCTGCTAAAAATAGATTTGCATAGGTGGGATCCATAGAATACGCATTTATAGCTCTCTCTGAATACGTCTTACACTCTTCGTATTTATTTAGACCTGCATATCTCTCTGCATTCAGATATAATTTAGACAGCAACATCCATACTCCGCCTTGGTCTGCTCGTCCATATTCGTTTGATCCTGCTACAGCAATGGTTCCTTCAATGGCGAGAAGTTCGGATTCTAACCATGCAAATAAATCTGCCGATTGAATTCGTGGAGGAAAAAATGATCCTACGGCATCTGCTTCCGTTACAAAAGGAGGATTGCCAAAAAGATCCATCGCATGCCAGTAACTTAAAGCACGTAAGAATCTTGCTTCCGCTCTAAATCCTTGGATCTCAGCAGCCAGGTTTGCATCAACTCCTCGGTCATTTAGTTTATCATCTGTGGTCTCTCTAAGGAATTCATTACATAAAGAGATTTGATAAAACACTCGACTGTAAAAAGCAAAAATGAACCCATCGCTAGCTGACCAGTTTTGAGCATGAAAATCTTTAATAGTTTGATCATTCCATCCGACCAAAGCTTCATCAGTCGATAATTCTTGATGATACCAATAACCACGTAAGTACTGACCAAAACCCTCGTCGATACCTTGGATGTCCGCATTACCCGCAGGACCTTGCTGACCAGTCACTGCCAAACCCGCATATAGTTTGGCTAAGACTTCCCGATATGAGGAAGGGTCATGATAGACATTGGCCGATGTAATCTGATCATCATCTAATGGGACCGTATTTAAGTCATCAAAACAAGACTGGAAAAAAAGTCCGGCACATATAAAAGCAAAAATGTATTTAAATTCTTTCATGTCTCTTTGTTTAAAATTCAACATTTAAACCAATCAAAAATGTTCTAGGTCTAGGGTAGAAATTATTATCAATTCCACCAAAAATTTCTGGATCTAATCCACTGTATCCTGTAATGACAAATGGGTTTTGAACAGTCGTATATACTCTGAACGAACGGCCAATAGTCCCTGTTAAATCATAGCCTAAAGTGATATGGTCCATTCTGAAGAAAGAAGCATCCTCTACATAATGGTCCGAAAACGTTAGATCACCCTGATTTAGCGTCATATTGTCTAAAGCAGACCCATGCACATTTCTTAAATAATTAGAATTGAAAATGGTAGATAGACCACCACGATCTGTTTGTACATTATTATATACGTAGTTTCCTAAGGAGGCTCTTCCTGCAAAAGATAAATCCAGTTTATTGTATCTAAAATATCCGGTCATTCCGAAAGTCCAATCTGCTGCAGGTTTTTGATAGCGGTATTTGTCCTCTATGGTTTCAGGTCCACCGTCTCCATTTAAATCTTCAAATTCGCCTTCAATTAGATTGCCATCTGCATCATATAGTTGCTGGAAAACAAAAAATGAATTCGGTGCATAACCTACACTATGAATCTGAATATTGGAACCTACACCACCTGCAATACCTCCTGTTTCAACGCCAATATAATTAGGGTCATCTGTGGCTGTCAGTTTTGTGATTTCGGCGCGATTATATGCGGCATTGACTCCGAGATTAAATTCAAATTTTTGACTACTTAATAAATCACTATTTAAAGCAATTTCGACTCCTTGATTTTCTAAGTCACCCACATTGGTTAAAATAAAATTTGTCAAGTTAGTCCCGGCAGCAACGGGGATAAAATTGATTAAGTCCTTCGTATATCTTTGATAGTAATCTAAAGAAACAGTTAGTCTATCTTGCTTAAATCCTAAATCAACTCCTGTATTGTAGGTTGTTGTCTCTTCCCATTTAATCCCAAAATCATATCCGTTAGGTCTTAAAGTGGAAACAAATTCATCACCAAACTGATACAAAGCATTCTCCTGACTTAACTGGTAAATTGGAAGATATGGGTAGAAATTACTACCAATGGCTTGGTTACCTGTGATCCCCCAACCAAAGCGTAATTTGACTCTGTTTAGCCTTTCTGAATCATTGTCTAATAATTTATAGGCAGCTGCTGCGGAAGGAAATAGACCCCAGCGTTCATCCTCAGAAAATCGAGAAGTACCGTCTTGTCTAACAGTGAATGTTAAAAGTAAACGATCGTCAAAGTCATAATTCAATCGACTGAATAAAGACACTAGATAATATTCTTTAGGAAAAGCATCAGCCGTTGTCTGTTCAGGGTTTCCTAAGAAATCTGAGTTTCTGAAGGTGTCTTGAACTTCGAAATGTTGCCAAGAATAGCCACCCATAATATCAAAGGTGTTTTTACCAAAGTCCTTCTTGTAATTCAAATAGAACTCAAGAATTCGGTTTGTATTAATCTTCTCATAAAAATTATCCACTCCACCACCAAAAACACTATTGTATGCAAAGCTTGCAGATGTATCTACCATCACGGTTCCCGTTCCTTTACTTCTATCATAACCTAAGTTTAAATTAGCTCTTAGCTCAGGTAAAAAACTAAATCTGTAGTCTGCACTTCCGTTTAATACCATTCGAGTCGTTTGAGATTCATCCGATCTTAAATCCAGGAGTGAAAGAGGGTTTGTTGGTGCAAGATTGTTTGGATTTCCATTTACATCAGTCCACGTGAAAAAACCGTTATATCGAC
>JAHDBE010000126.1:6142-8120 GCA_020630555.1 Saprospiraceae bacterium | reverse complement strand
TTACCAACTGGCTGTTCGAGTGATTATATGATCTCAGTCACGAATATGAATTGGAATGACGAAAAAGTTCAGTTTGCTGGTTATGGGGCGACGACAGTCGATTTAGGAGCCTTTGGAGCACAAACTTGGACTACTGCGTTTGGAAACTCCTATGGAGGATTTGGAGGAACATCTGGTGCCACACCACATGTCGCCGGCACGATCGCCCTTCTTTATTCTTTGCCATGCAGCGGCTTAATCGAATTATCAAAGTCTAATCCAGACTTAGCTGCCTTACAAGTAAGAAATCACATTTTTAACGGGGTTGATCCAAACGAATCATTAGAAGGTATTACTGTGACAGGAGGTCGACTAAATGTAAACAATGCTGTTTTAGAGGCTTTAAAAACATGTGGACCTTGTCCACCTCCTCTTGTGAATAATAGCCCAGTACCTACAGATAATTCAGTGACCATAGGCTGGAACGACCCAGATGAGGCGCTAAGTGTCAACTTACGATACCGTCAGCTACCGGGTGGTGAATGGATCACTGTTGAGGATGCTGAATCACCATTCGAAATTACGAATTTGGAACCCTGCATAGACTACGAATTACAAATGCAAAGCGTGTGTCAAGATACGATCGAAGATTTCTTAACTGTGTATTCGTTTATGACGGAAGGTTGTTGCGAAAGTCCGAATGTGCCTTCCGTAAATTATTCTGTCGATGACAACCCTGTTTTAAGTTGGAATGAAATCTTTGGAGTCAATTTTTACTTATTACAATATCGTCCTGTGGGTGATCTGGAATGGGAAGAACTCTCTATTGGGACAAATTCGATAGAGCTTTCAGAATTAATTGAATGTTCTGTTTTTGAAGCGCGTGTGCAAGCGCATTGTGAAACTTTGATTTCGGAATTTACGGACATTGTCATATTTAATTCAAATTGTGGCTCTTGCACCAGCGGAGATTATTGCGAATGGCCCGAGATATCTAACGGTTTTGAATGGATCGAAAGCATCAGTTTTAATGGCACTGAGAACCTTAGTGGTATGCAGCCATCATCAAATGCCTCATTCGTAGGCGTGTATACTTTTGAGGTAACTCAAGAAGAAAATGTTGATATGATATTGACTCCTGGATTTAACATTATAGAATACGATGAATGGTGGAAGGTATGGGTCGACTGGAATCAGGATGGTGAATTTAGTGATGAAGAATTAATGCTGGATTCTGGTGAAGCTATCCCTCTTGTTTTCGAAGGGAGTTTTAAAGTACCGGAAGATGCCGAGCCTGGTTTAACAAGAATGAGAGTTGTCATGGCTTACATAAACGAGCCAGATGCTTGTGGAATGAATGGAGACGTGGTATTTGGAGAGATTGAAGATTATTGTGTTTTGGTAATAGAGCAACCTAAATGTGATTTTCTTCCTGAGCCATTAGCCGATGGTTTTTCGAGTATAACTACAATACTTTGGCCTGGAGATGAAGAAGCTCTGGCTTACAACGTCAGAGTAAGAGAGACTGGCTCCAGCGAATGGACTTATGTTTCGACTTTTGATACTTTCTTTGTATTCCAAGAACTAGAACCTTGTATAGAATATGAAACTCAGGTAAGAGGAGTTTGTTCGTTTGATACGACCATGTACTCCGAATCTTTAAATTTCTTATTTAATTGCTTCAGCAATACCGAAGAACTAGCACTTGGTATTGAAAACCTGAATATCAGTCCAAATCCATTTTACAATGAAACGGTATTTGAGATGAACTTAGGTGAATCAAAAGATCTGAGAGTTCAATTTGTTAATCTCTCTGGGCAAATAGTCGAGGAAAAGATATTCAATAATTTAAATGAAGGCAACAATCGCATTCAATTGAATTTAAATCAATTGACTCCAGGTGTTTACTTTGTTAGGATTACCGATGGAAGACATTCTTTAAGTAAACGTATCATCAAGTTATCTTAAGATGTTTTCTTTCCCGAAAGGGAAAGAATTA
>JAHDBE010000126.1:0-6132 GCA_020630555.1 Saprospiraceae bacterium | reverse complement strand
CAAATGCTATGCAACTCAACGCTAGCTTCGGAGTGTTATATGTATAACTTCCTGGTAACAGATTGACTTCCGTCAATATTTTATACGCTTCCGAATCGATTTTACCTAGCGTTAAACTCGACGCTGAAACAAATTCTCCAGAGCTTTTATCCAATAATGTTTCTGGCTGTCGCCAAGGCCAAATTTTATTTAAAGATCCCAGCATAAAGCCTACAAGTAAAAACAAAGTAGGTTTTTCATAATGTTTGAATGTCCAAGACATCACCCGACTGAAACTAATTAATCCAACGAGGCAACCAATACCAAAAACGAGTAATACTTGAAAGTCATCATAATTTGGACCAGCTAAAAAGTTTTTCACTGTACCGATAACTACTGTATACAAGCCTAAAATCAAAAGAATAAAGCTTCCTGAAATACCGGGAAGAACTAAGGCAGAAATAGCCACCACCCCGGCGCCAAAAAGAAACACCATGTTTGTAGAACCTCCGACAGGGCTGATTGTAGTTACCCAATAGGCAAATAATATCCCTACTATTAAAAGAACCCAATTAAAAGCGGGTGCCGATTTTAAATCAATATCTTTTAAAAGAAACCAAGCTGAAGCCAGAATAAGACCAAAGAAAAAGGCCCAAAGCGGTTCTGGGTAGTTTTCCAAAAGAAAACTAATTCCAAAAACACCAATCACAATTCCTCCAAACATTCCAAGCAAAAGGGAGCTCAAAAACCAACCGTCAATCTTAGTCCAAACCGCTGATATCCCACCAGTCTTCCAAAGCTTTAGCAATTTAGGATCAAAGGCTTTTATCGCGTTAATCAGTCTTTTATAAATACCCGTTATTAAGGCTATTGTACCACCAGAAACACCAGGAACGGCTTCAGCCATACCCATGCACATTCCTTTAATTAAAGTGCTCGTTGAAATTTTCAATAGACTCGTTTTTTAATTGGCATGATCGCGGCCTTTGATGACGCCGGCATTAAACTCTTGCTCGAGTTTTTTCTTTTCCTTTAACTCCTCCTCTGATAATTCTCTTTCTTCAATTTCTCTTAAATCAGGCTCCCCTGCTTCTACCCAAGCGGTGTACCAGACATCTCCGATCGATAAAACGGCATCTTGCATTCTTTTTTCAACCATGCCTTTTAGCTCTTCATGATATGCTCCAGCATATTCAGGACACTGAATTCGGATTGTCTGTCCTAATCTCTCGTCGTAGCAATACTGCTTATCTTCAGGAAAGGTCTTACTTAATCGTTTTTCTATCGCGAGGACATCTTCTAAAAGGGAATGGCTTTCGAGAATTATTCCCCAGAAATAGTCTGATTTATTTTCAATGTACTTTGCTTTGCCCACCATAAAATCATACTCTTCATCGGCATACAATTCAGGTAATCGACTTTCCCAAAAGGCATGAATGCCTACTTGATCCGTTAATTGTCCATTGTAGTTTTCAGTAGTGTGTAGCGGTACATGCGCATCGCCAATATAATGTCCCATTTCGGCTGAGATCTGTATAATGCGTTTTTTATCTTTTCGCTCAAACGCTTTTCTAAGACGCTCAATGTATTGCTCTAAGAAATAAGGTAAAATCCCGTAACCGCTAAACTCATCATTGACATACAGAGTCCCATTCAAATTCCAAGATTCTGGCGGATTAAAAGAGAAAAATCCCTCGTAATAATTCTTTTTATACAGTGGTGCAAGTATCGAACGAGCTTCTTTATAACTTAAATCTGCGCTTGAGATCTCTCCTACCAACTTAAATCCTTCATCCAGATTTAACTCTAGATCCAGAGTGTCTCCTTGCTCATTCACGTAAGTGTAAGAAGAAAACTTAATTAAGGCATCTTCGAAATTTCTAGGAATATTATCAAAAGGATAAGTCCCCCAATGATCTGCGTCGATATAATGTCGGACTGCCTCATGTTTAGTCGCGTAACGTCTTTTATCTGGGTCTACGGCATGTGCTGTGATATATTCAATCTCTTTTTTAT
The DNA here is from genome assembly GCA_020630555.1 of Saprospiraceae bacterium. GTDB lineage: Bacteria > Bacteroidota > Bacteroidia > Chitinophagales > Saprospiraceae > JAHDCZ01. Next base: position 4,137 of record JAHDBE010000126.1, on the reverse strand, counting down.
AGAGGTGCATCATTTCTGGTGGCAAGGTAAAAATCGCCATTCGATTTATCTTTCTATGCCCATAAAATCCCCAATCAGGATTCGACATATGCCAAGATCCAAAGAGGAACAGCGAGGTCACAGCCACAAAAATCAAGAAACGTATATTACTCAAAAAAGAACGCATAGGGTCTCAATAATTTCTGAAAATTACGCATTTGTATTAATAAAAAATCTCCCCAGCTACATTCAGCAAAAACACGATGGACTCGATTAAGACTTTCGAGGTCGCGCAAATCTGTGTCTTGGTTAATCAATTCATTCAGGGGATACAATTTTAAACTCCTTTCGGATCCTTTTGCTGTTTTATAACTAAGAATCGCAAATGGCACTTTATTTAAAATAGTATCTCTTCCTGTGTTTTCATTATCTATATATTCCGCAGCCAATTTATCAAACCCTTCAAGATAAGCTCTTACTCTAGCCTTAGATACCGGTTTATTTATTTTTCGAGTGAGTTCGTAATAAGGTTCGACCGAATAGTCATTATCGACTTTCGTCAATTTAAAAGATTGCTTTTGTTGTTTTGGGTATTCTACAGATACTTCAGTTATATCTTCTGGTTTTTCTTGTATGTATACAAGAGATCTTAGGTCTTTAGCCGTGTTTGTAAAACGACCTCGCATACTCCCCACAAAGCCGGGCATTTGAACGGCATATGGTTGAGATGCGCCTTCCATAAGGTAATAAGTCGATAACATATCTTGCGTGGTGTTACCTACATAGTATGTTTTAAGAGGATTTTTTTCTGAACCATAGACTTCTACTTTTACCCCGACTAATCCAATATCTCTTATTATGTTCTCTCGTGCATTTTGGTGAGGAATGTGATCTACTTTAACTCTAGAGACTGCTGCCAAGATATTATTGATCTGATTATCTCCTGCTCTATGCTCGCCATTAATCAGCCAATATCCATTTTCTTTGGTTAGAGTTATTGGTTCCTTATTACGCGTTGCAATAAATATTTTCTTTATTGACTCCACATCCTTGACCCCAAAATCTCTATCGCTTGTATCAATATTAGAACTCGCATTGCTTTGACCTTGCGTCGTCAGGTAATATGCGATCCCGGCGACTAGTATTAAACTGATAAGTAATATCGCAATACGCTTCATATGCTAAATTTTAACTCCTAGTATATTTCCTACGTCGATAAGCAAAAAATAAAAAACCTCCTATCAACAAGATTAACAAGGGTAAAATAATATTTAGAAACTGCCAAAACGACTTTTCTTCACTAAGCTTTTTGACGTCAAGAAGTCTCATTTTAACTTCTTTAGACCTTGAAGCCAAAACACCATTCTCGTCCATCATATATTCAACGGCATTTAAGATAAAATCTTCATTACCATAATAGACTTTTCTCTCCCATTCGTTTAAACCTAAAGGACTAATTTCATTCGTCGTAGGATTGATTGTACTTCGTACGAAATCTCCATCAGCTACAAAAAGTTGCTTTGTGGGTACACTTTCTGTCCTAAAATCCACTCCAATACTTTTTAAACCAGTCAAACTTTCCTGAGTGACCCTATTTTTAAAGAAAGATTCAAAAATACCTTCATTTAATAATGCCAAATTTTGTCTTCCCTTATTGAACTTGGAGACATCAGGATCATATTTTAAAATCTCGAAATTTAATCGAGCCGGCACCATTTGAAAACGGCTATATGGAGAAGACTGAAGTAATACTGTTTTTTTAAGAGGCGTCCTCGTCTGTATGGTATCGATTGAGGCCGGAAAAAACATATTGATCCGATCTATATTTTTAACAATGGGATGATCACTAAGCGAACTCACAATAGGATGATAAAAATATTTAAACAAACTTGTTTGCACCTGATCTCCCTGCATCCCTGTCACTTGAGGTATTGCAGAACACTCTAAATCCAATACCATATTTTGATTTATCCGTGCCCCGTATTTAAAAAATAGATCATTTAAACCTAGGGGGTAAGCATCAGGAATATAAAACTTGTTTTCAGTACTTAGTGCCCCGTTAATTTTATTGACGTCAACTCGCAATGGATCAATTAACCAAATCACTTTACCGCCATTCATGATGTACTGATCAATCTTAAAAAGATCTTTATTGTCAAATGCAGATTGTGGTTTGATCACCATCATCAAATCCACTTCTGGAGGAATACGGACTACGCTATCTAAATTAATTGTCGCTGTATTGTATTGCTCTCTGAGTAATGTTCGAAGCTTAGCCGTTTGACGTGCAGTCAATTCACCATTAGCTCCTGTAAAAACTATATTCTTTCTTTCATCCCTTAATATTCGTTGGATGGCATTTGTCATTTTATACTCAAGAAGACTGATCGAATTATTAATCGACTCGTCTTCTGACATTCCCGGCAGTAATGATTCCAGAAGGTTTACTTTAATAAATCGCTCTCCACGATACACCAAAGCATAGGGATAAATGAACTTTTGAACAAACTCATCTCCTTCGAAGTAATCCACTTTTGTGGGCACTATTTTATCCTTGTAAAGCTCTTCCCTTCTAAAATTTATTTCTTGGACAGACCCTTCATTTGGATCATCAAATTCATAGGATACATTTCCGTTGATTCCGTTAAACTGGTTCAGAAGTTCGCGTGTAGAATTCCTAAGTCTTTTAAATCCTGAGGGTAAATTTCCATCTAAAAGGATCTTAACAAAAATAGGTTCGTCTACATCATCAATTAAGTTTTCTGTGGCCTCCGTCAGGGTGTATTTCTTTTCTTCTGTTAAATCGAAATATTGATACCAATACGACGAAATGACGTTTATCGCTATGAGTATCCCCAAGACTATAAACAACTGAATTACTGATTGCCATCCTTTACTACTCATTACCATTTACGTTTTTCAAGTGAGACAAAGGAAGCGTACAGAAAAAAACCGATGACGCTTAAAAAGTAAATGATATCCCGAGTATCTAACAATCCACGACTCATCGAATCATAATGGTATTGCATACCTAATCTATTCACCAAATCATCAAGAGTTCCAATGAACATAGGAAGCTTCGCTAAAAACGAAAAAACCCAATGCATAAAGAAGCACAAAAAAACAGCGAGAATAAAAGAAACGACTTGACTCTTAGTTAATGTCGAGGCAAACATACCTATGGACACAAAAGCAGCACTTAACAAAACCAAACCAATGTAGGATCCAAGAATGCCTCCAGTATCTAAATTGCCTTTAGGGGAACCCAATTGGTACACCGAATAATAATAAACAAGGGTTGGTAACAAGGATAAAATAACCAACGTTAAATTGGCCAAGTACTTCCCTAATATTAACTGCCAATCTTTAAGTGGTTTCGTGTATAAAAACTCCATGGTACCTCTCTGAAACTCCTCGGCAAAACTCCTCATGGTTATCGCTGGGATCAAAAACAAAAAGACCAAAGGTGCAAATTGAAACAAAGGATCTAAACCAGCATAGTTAAAGTATAGAATGCTCGTATCACGAAATACCCAAGTAAAGGCTCCAATAAATATTAGAAATACGGCAATGACTATATACGCTACTAGCGAACTAAAAAAGCCTTTTATTTCTTTGGTGTAAATACTAAGCATTCTTTCCAGTTAATTTTTGGAACACATCTTCGACACTTAAATTATCTCTCTTCATCTCTAAAATGACGTCGTTATTCGAAACCGCGGCTGTAAATATTTTCTTTCGTATATCATCATCACCACTGGAGTAAAATTCATAAACATGATTATCCAGTGCTTTAATTTCATCCAATCCGCCAATGCCCTGGTATCCAGAAAGATTGACCGAATCATCAAATTGTACTGTTATCAAACTGGACGAACTAACTCGATTGGATAATCGCTCAATTGGATCATCAGCTACTATCTCACCTTGATCTATAATGATCACTCGATCGCAAAGAAGTTGAACCTCTTGCATGATATGGGTCGAAAAAATCACCGTCTTCTCTTGTCCCAAACTTTTTATTAAGGCTCTAATTTCTTTTAATTGATTTGGATCCAATCCACTCGTGGGTTCATCCAGAATTAAAACTTGTGGGTCATGAAACATAGCTTGTGCCAACCCAACTCTTTGTCTGTATCCTTTTGATAAAGCACCTAT
>JAHDBE010000004.1 GCA_020630555.1 Saprospiraceae bacterium | reverse complement strand
TTTGAAAACATGAAAATGTTTAGACCGGGTTACGCCATTGAGTATGATTTCTTTCAGCCCACCCAGTTATATAATACCCTTGAAACTAAATTAGTAAATGGTTTATTCTTTGCTGGTCAAATTAATGGTACAACAGGTTATGAGGAAGCTGCCTGTCAGGGATTAATGGCTGGTATAAATGCGCATCTCGCAGTCCAAGAAAAAGAGTCTTTTGTTTTAAAAAGATCTGAGGCGTATATCGGTGTTTTAATAGATGATTTGGTAAACAAAGGGACCAAAGAACCCTATCGAATGTTTACCTCAAGAGCGGAATATCGAATTCTACTGAGACAAGACAACGCAGATATTCGCTTAACCCCATTGGCGAAAGCCATAGGTATGAAAGGATTAGACGAACGCTTAACTCGAGTTGATGATAAGCTTAGGTACGAACAAGAAATCACAAAATTCGTCAACGAATTAAGTGTAGGGCCAGATGAATTAAATGGCTACCTAGAATCTGTAGGATCTGCCACTTTAAAACAAAAGGTAAAACTCATCTCTGTTTTGGCAAGACCTCATGTGGATTTAAATGCTTTACGAAAACATGTGTCTGCTCTGGATAATAAATTGAGCCAGTATGACGAAGAAACTATTTTGTTATCTGAGGTATCGATCAAATATTCAGGATATATACAAAGAGAGCAAGAGCAAGTCGAAAAAATGAATAGGCTTGAAGAGGTACGATTAAGTGACAACATGCCTTATGATGACATACAATCCTTATCCTCTGAAGCTCGTGAAAAGTTAAAAGAAATTAGACCTAAGACTATCGGGCAAGCCAGTCGTATTAGTGGAGTCTCTCCGTCAGACATTTCCGTTTTACTCATTCAAGTAGGTAGGTAATGAAGAATTTTCAATCTTGTCCTAAATGCGAATCCACCAAAATAGCACGCATGGAGGGAGGTAGTTACTTTAAAGGCATTCATAACAAAGTCGTATTCAGTGCCTTTAAGGTATTTCCGGTGACGCGATACATTTGCTGCAATTGCGGGTTTACAGAAGAGTGGATAGAAAAAGAAAAACACCTTGATCAGCTCCATAAAAAATTTGGTGTCAGCGAGGATTTTGATGAGTTTGTCTAGGACTTTAGAATTATCCGAGTTATAAAAACGTTATATGAGATGAATGGCTTAAACATATGTGTTTTTTAATATATGTTTGTAGCTGAAAACTCATATCATGCGTTCTATTGGACTCGTACTTCTTTGTATTTTTTCCCTTTCGGGAATGCTTCAGTCGCAGAATAATCAGACTAAACTTATAGCACTTAACAATTATGTTCAGTTTGCTAATGAGTCTATACATGGTTTGCTAATTGTCCATCGATTGCTGGAAAACTTTAACCAGGACATTAATAAATATGTGGATCTTGAAAGCAATCAAATAAACTTCTATTCTAATAAAGATCTTCCCGAGAATATTTTCGTAGATCCTGACAAACTGTTTTACAGCACCTCTCCAAGTCAATGGTATGACATCGCCATAAATGGTGCTCGACATTTACCTTACAAAGACGGTAAAAAGCTCAATACGACCATTCGTAAAATGGTAGATATCACTCGAAATGTAAATCAGTTACGATTTGATTTGGAAACCCAGATTGCTTCCTATGATTTAACAGATACAACAAACTTAAACCGTGTGTACACGCTTTTGGAAAATGGTGTGGATTATTACGACTCATTTTATGAGCTGCATTTACAACTCAGAAAGCAAATTAACCTTCTACATAAAGAGCTTGGACTTGCAGACTCAAAAATGAACTCGAGAATAAAACAGATGCGAGAACTACACCAAACCATAAGTTCACTCTTACATGCAATACGCACAAAGGATGAAGTCCAAATAATTCCAAGGATTGAAGCTTTCGAAAAAGCATATCAAGATTACAAAAAGGTGCCTATAAAAGCGTCGAATTCCAGGGCAGGGTTTACACAAAAAACAATTCTTAAAAAAGCATCAAGTGCCTTAGAATCTGCCAAGAAATTTAATGATTATGCTGATGTCCCCACAGAATACAAACAATACGGTAAATATTATTATTACCACAATTCCGAAATCGTCAATTATGTCAATCAGTACGGAATTGGGTTTGTATCTGAAATGAACAAGTTAATTGATATACAAAAACTTAACACACTTAAGTTTCAAGAGACCCCACATTACTTTAAAGTGATTTATCCAGAAAAACTTAAGGAAGACGATGAACTTATCGTGAGTTCAGACGATAAAGTGGACTTAATCCCAGAAAAATTAAAGGAACGTGAAATCACAACAAGTAGTCGTGTCATAAAAGTGGATAGCGATAAAGTAGAATTTCGTTTATACGACCATTTAATTCAAGATGGAGATATAGTCTCGATAAATTTTAATGGGGATTGGATCCTTGAGAAACACTCTTTAGAGGCCAAGCCAACCAAATTGAAATTGCAGTTGAATAAGGAAGGAAAAAATTATTTACTCTTACATGCCGAAAACATAGGAAAAAGGCCACCGAATACGATGGCCATCTCCTATAAATATCTTGGTAAAGAGGAACGAATCCTATTAAAGTCTGACCTAAATACCAGTGAGTTAATCGAAATCGAACTTACTGATAACGGCATCGAATTAGATCGATGATAACTCTATAGATAAACCAATATCATCATTGATAAACTTGTCTTTAAGGTCTGTGAAAACCGTTTTTGAACCATAGTTAATGTTCCATTGAGTTCTATCAATCGTAAATTGTGGTGCAGACACTTTTACAGCACCACCATCTACGGTGATGTTTGCTTTAAATCCTACAGATTTAGTCTGATCTTTCATCGTTAAATTTCCATAGACTAAGCTATTCGCTTCATCGTTGTTCATCAAAGCAGACACCTTTGTGATCTCAAATTTTGCTGTAGGATATTTATTGACGTTAAAGAAATCATCGGCTCCATCTGAGTCCAATCCTTTTAAGTGTCCTTCTAGTCCTGCCGCCTCGTCACCTTCTAAATCTGTACACTTTATTGAATTCATATCTAGAACAAAACTTCCTCCAGTAACTTTTCCGTCTTTTACAGAAATAGATCCTTCAGATAATCCGACTGTTCCCATATGGCTTCCTGTTGGTTTGGTACCAACCCATTTTACCAAGCTTGTCTCTGTATTAACATTTACCGCAGTACCTTCTGCAGATTCTACTTTTTCTGCTTCTCCTGTTGTCGCTTTTTCCCCTTCTGTTTTTTTACAAGAAACAACTGAAAGAAAGATAAAGCTGGCTAAAAATAATTTTAACGTTAGTTTCATTTATATGTGATTTTAATTAATGATCTGTTGGTGCGCTTCCTGTCTTCAAACCGTCTACAAATTTAACAACATCCTCTGTTCCGGATAAAACAGACACATTTTTTGGAAGCTTAACATTAGGATTAACTACTTGCAAACCGGATAATAAGATTTTAGAACGACCAGATTGTATTTCTAATTGTTCTAAATACATTTCTAATCCCTCTCCTGCTAAACTTTCATTGATGATTACAAAAATAAAGTCTGGATGTGCTATTCGACTTCCGTCAATGACATCTATCAAGGATAAATTTATTCCTAAATTAATTACATTCATCCCTCTCGCCTTAAGAAGATAATGCAAATAGAGTAAACTCAACTCGTGATTTTCATTTTCTGGCAGGTAGATTTGAAATGTGGGATTAGAGGGATAATGATCGGTTATTGAGTCTACCGCATGAATTGTTTTTCGGCGTACAATGTTACTTACGAAATGTTCATGAACGCCCTTTATTGATCCTGACATCCACATCATACTTAGTTTATCCAATAATGGATAAATCACATTGTTCATGGTGTATTCGAATCCGTATTCCTTAATACTCTTATCTAGAATTCTAGAAAACTTAGCTTCATTTAATTCCAGTATGCACAAAGTGAGTGCATCTAAGTGGTCATTCCCAACCTCTTCTACATCAGAATATTCGGAGACTTTTCTTTGAATTTCAGAAGGTTCAAGTGCGGCGATTTTCGAAATCTTGTATCCTTTCTTATTTAGAAAAGCAATATTTAAAATAAGCTTCAGATCTTCGTCTAGATAATAACGAATATTTGTAGGGGTCCGCTTAGGTTCGATGATGCCATAACGCTTCTCCCAGATGCGCAAGGTGTGAGCCTTGACCCCGGAGAGTTTTTCTAAGTCGTTTATGGAATAAATTACCATCTATAAAAACCATTTCAGTAATCGCCTGTTAATCAGAACAAGTTTTAACCCGAAAGGTTTTGCATTAATTAAATTGCAGACAATTCTGAAAAACGAATATCCTTAAATTTGTAAATAAAGTGTTTTTATGAACATAGGTATCGTGTGTTATCCGACTTTTGGTGGAAGTGGTGTAATTGCTACAGAATTAGGTATTTCCTTAGCCAAAAAGGGCCATAATGTACATTTCATTACCTATAAAAGACCTGTGCGTCTTGAAGGCTTTTACCAAAACATTTTTTATCACGAGGTGAACTCTATGTCATATCCTCTTTTTGAGTATGATCCTTACGAAACGGCTTTGGCTTCAAAAATAGCAGATGTGGTCCGATACGAAAAGTTGGACCTATTACATGTGCATTATGCCATTCCGCATGCGGCTGTTGCTTTTATGGCCAAGAGTATTTTGTCTTCTTTTGGAATCCGCATTCCTGTGGTTACAACCTTACATGGTACGGATATCACTTTAGTGGGTAATGATAAATCTTTTGCTCCAGTTGTAGAATTTAGCATTAATAGTTCGGATGGGGTCACAGCGGTTTCTAATTATCTGAAACAAAAAACACTTAACACTTTTAATATTACCACTGACATTGAAGTCATTTATAATTTTATTGATTTTGATCGATTCAAAAAAGTGGATAAAGATCATTTTAAGAAGATGCTTGCACCAAATGGTGAAAAAGTACTTGTTCATACCTCAAACTTTAGAAAAGTAAAAAGAGTCCAAGATGTCATTGAGGTGTTTGGTCGTGTGGTTCAAAAAACACCTTCTTTACTTCTTCTCATTGGGGATGGTCCAGAAAGACAAAGGATGGAAGAGTTGTGTCGATCAAAAGGACTATGTGATCAAATTCGATTTCTAGGTAAGCAAAATGCTGTTGAAGAATTATTAGCCATAAGTGATGTTTTTATAATTCCCTCGGCTGATGAGAGTTTTGGTCTAGCTGCTTTAGAAGCCATGGCATGTGAAGTGCCAATAATTTCATCTAATGTGGGTGGTTTACCAGAGGTAAATATTCATGGAGTTACTGGTTTTCTTTCGGAAGTTGGTGATGTAGAAGATATGGCAAGAAATACATTGAGTTTGTTAGAGAATGAAAATACTCTTCATGCGTTTAAAGCATCTGCATTGGCGGAAGCCAAAAAATTTAAGATCGAAGAGATAGTTCCTGTTTATGAAGACTACTATATAGAAACCATTGATCGTGTAAAAATTGGCGTTTAATTTACCATTAGAATTTTAGTCACATAGCTATCAGGCATATCAAAGGTTTCGGTGCTGCTAGAAAATACCAAGTAAACCCCTGAGGCTGCTCTTCTCCCGTTATAATCTCTACCATCCCACACTGCCTGACCTCCTAATGCGGTCGTTTCATAAATGAGCTTGCCGTTTATGTCTGTAATCTTTACTTCGGCATCGTTTGCCAGTCCCTTGATGGCTATTGGACCATTGTAATCAGGTCGTACGGGATTCGGAAATGCATAAATATTTTGAGAATGACGGGCATTTCCTCCGGTTGTTTCCGTTCTTATAGATTGAATCCCTTTATCGGTTCCTAAAAACATTTCACCTGTTTCTGGATTAAAACGCAAGGTATTTACACTGTTATCAAATAACGGGCTATTGTCCTCATCAAAAAATGCAATCTGTTCTTCTCCGTCTGGAGATTGCACAAAAACGCCATTTCTAGTTCCAAACCATTTTCGATTTGCGCCATCCGTTTCTATAGAGCGAATATTTTCGGTTTGAAGCAAAATGGCAGGAATGCTGTCTTGGAGGACCTTTCTTTGAGTAGGTTCACATGAATTTTCCACGGCCGAGGGACCACATTCAAAAATAAAAGGGCCTTCTACTGTCCCTACCCAAACATCCCCGTCATTATCCACTTCGACCGAATTAATGATGACTCCTAAATTCACTGGGCGATCATCATCATCCGAAGGATCTTGGGGAGTTCCTCCAAAATCATAAATCAATAAACTTCCAGGATTACCTGCGACCACGGCCCAAATTAAACCAGAGGGGTCGATGTCAATCTGTGCTAAATTATTTGATCCTGCCACATCAAAAGAGAGTGAACCTCCTCCATTTAAAAATACAACCAAAGGTTCTGGCGCTCCGAAATTAGACACCCATAAATTACCCTCATCATCGTAAACCATCCCACCAATCCGTGTCCTATTTTCATTACCGACTGTCCCTTGAAGTGCTGAATTATCTTTATTGAAAACTTCAAATTCATTCGTTTCCAAATCGACGATCATAATGCCTCCGTAATAGGTGCCAAGAACTATTTTGTTTTCACTTGGATGCTTTAGTACGCGATAAAAATTCAGAAGATTATTTTCAACTATAGGTGAATATGAATTTTCGTTATAAATGGTCCATTCATTATCTCTGTATACATAAAAACCATCTCTTGAATTAAGTGAGGTATAAGAATCTGATACACCCCCGGTAGCGATATATATATCATTACCGTCTAGAGCGATTTCTGAAACAGTATGCGAATTAGGAGTATCCAAAAATATTCTTTGACATCCTTCTGAATTGAGGTTTTCTGCATATCTAATTCCATCCCATTCGTCAGCAAGCCATATACGTCCATCTCTAGCAATATGTACATCTGTTATGCGGTTATTGCAATTAGTAAACTCTTTAATTAGTTGGTGACTTTCGTCAAAAAATAAAGCTTCACTACTGAATTCTTCATCGAATATCCCTAGTGAAAGTAGCCCTCCTGATTCTTTCAAATATCTAGCTACATAACCATCAGGAATCTGAAACACATCTACAAATTGATCCTGAACAAGCCTTTTTAAAATCCCGTCCACAATGCAATACAAGGTTTCATTGGCGAAAGCCACAAACTGACTTTCATATACTAGAGGCAATCCACTTTCTTCGCTGTACATGGACCAGGTGCTGAAATCTCCAATGTTGACGGAAGTCTCTGTATCCACATAGTATAAACCATCCTCAGTTGCCGCATATAAAATACTTTCATTGGAAGCCATTTGATACACGATGCTATTTGTAAAAATGGTGGGGCCGAACTCTAAATTTTTGAGGTTTTGTTCTAAAATCCCAAATGCTGTGGATAAATACAGAAAATTCTCGTTAGCCACATGCAGATGATTTATCGAGCGATCTCCTGTCAAACTTCCATTATCTCGAATGTCCGATTTATTAATTATGTCTTGCTCAGTTACGACATCCAAGTTGCTATTTTGGTACGCGATGATGAGTTGATCATTAAATCGATCATAAGTTATTTGCGCGATTCCAATATCACTAAGACCATCTACTTTGGATAAAAAATCAAAACTGTTATCTGAAGGATTGTGTACAAGGATGGACCACTCTGTGGCAAATAGCACACGATCGTCAGTCTCAACCACTTTCCTAACGTTTTGGTAAGGCAAGTAGGATTTCCATTCATTCAAAGCCAAATTGCTTTGAGAAAAAAGCTCAAAGCTGATAAGGGAAATGAAAATGAAAAATATATACCTCATCGTTTAGGATTTGCACTCAATTAAAACGTCTAAACTCTAATTTATTGTAATTATCACTTTTATAGCTTACTGTAAATGGGAGTCTCCTCAAGGTATTCAAAGACTTTGTCGGGCACAAGATAGCGGATTGACTTCTTCTCTCGGATACATTGTCGTATGTAGCTTGCAGAAATGTCTAATAAAGGGGCATCGAGTAAACAAACGTTTGGGTGTTCTATAAGTGACCCTTCCTCATAATTGGGTCTTTTGTAAACATAAATCTGGTGTTTTAAGAGCGCTTCATAATTTTTCCACTTATGAAGACTCGCGATATTATCCCCTCCCATAATCAATACAAACTCAAATTCAGGGTATTTTTCCTTGAGGTATGTCAATGTATCAATGGTGTAAGAGGGTTTGGGAAGATAAAACTCGATGTTAGATGCTTTAATCAATTTATTCTCACCAATAGCCAAATTCAATAAGTGAAGTCGATCATAATCTTCTGCCAGTGATTTCTTTTCCTTAAGTGGATTATGGGGAGAAACCACCATCCAAACTTGGTCTAAATCTGAATTTTGAGCTAAATAATTAGCAATGATCATATGCCCCGTATGCACTGGATTAAAGGAGCCAAAAAAGAGTCCGACTTTCATTTTAATTACTCATCATGACAGGCATGACTAACATGAGTAAGTCCTCAAATTCTTCTTTCTCTGAAGGCAATAAAATTCCTGCTCTATTGGGTGTAGAAAGTTCGAATTTTACGTCATCAGAATCGAGAACACCTAGCATTTCTATTAAGAATTTGGCGTTAAATCCGATCGTCATTGATTCGCCATCATAATTACAAGTCAATTGTTCTGTGGCTTCATTAGAGAAGTCTAGATCTTGAGCAGAAATAGTTAAACTCCCATCACTAATGTTTAAGATGACTTGATTGGTCGTCTTGTTTGCATAAATGGCAATCCGCTTAAGAGAGTTTTGAAAATCTGTTCTCCCCACGGTTAAAAGGTTGGGATTATCAACGGGAATGACTGCATTGTAATCTGGATACTTAGCATCCACTAGGCGACATACAACTTGTGTCTCACCAAAGGAGAAAAACACATTGGTTTTATTGTAAGCCATTTCTACCTCCTGATCTCCACTAAGGGCAGATTTTAAAAGGGTAAACCCTTTTTTGGGGATAATAAAACTAGATGTTGATTCGCTTTTTACATTTCCATAAGTATACTTCACCAATTTGTGAGCATCCGTTGCTACGAAAATTACTTTGTTAAAATCAACTTGTACATAGACACCAGTCATTGCCAGTCTTAATTCATCTGAACTCGTTGCAAACAAAACTCTATTGATGGCACTATTTATCGCATTGGATGGAAGCTTTATGGCTTCGGCATTTTCTAATGCTGGTATTTCTGGAAAATCTTCGGCACTATCTCCTGCTAATTTATATTCTCCATAGGCCGATTTAACCTTGATCGCATTTTTATCTGATTCTGCCGAAAAGGTAATAGGTTGTTCTGGAAGGGCTTTTAAAGTATCCAAAAGGATTTTTGCAGGTACCGCAATCTTTCCTCCTTCATTAGCCATAACATCGACACTAGTAATTATTGATGTCTCTAAATTTGTAGAGACAATTGTAAGTTCATTACCATTTAATTCAAATAAAAAATCCTCAAGAATAGGTAATACTGGATTTGGGTTTATGGCCCCACTTGCAATTTGTAGCTTCTTGAGTAATAAAGAGGAGGATACTTCGAATTTCATAAATGTTCAGTTTTAAAAAACAAAACCCATAGGGCCGTTAGCGAACCTCACAAAAATAAGCCATTAAGCCTAATTCAAGCTTAATATCTCGGGTCTTATTTAAGGATATTGATATTTTTGGCGATTAAATTTTACGCACTTGGTTAATAGAGAAACGGGACCAATAATTAAGAACTTATCTCGGGTAATATTCCCGGAATATGAACTCATAGAATTAGACAATGGTATTCCTGTCTATTTGATCCCTGGAAAAACAAACCAAGCTTTAAAGATTGATTTTCTTTTTAAAAGCGGGCGCACATCGGAATTAAAAAAATCGGTCTCTAAAATTTGTCACACCTTAATGAGGGAAGGGACTCTGACCCTTTCCGCAAAGGATATTGCTGATCACTTAGATTATTATGGAGCAACATTGCGTGCTGTAGCAGGAATGGATTTTTGTGGTTTTACCACCTACGTTTTAAACAAACATTTACCCAAAGTACTTCCTACCATATTGGATATTATCTCTAATCCCATTTTCGATAATAAAGAACTGGAGACTAAGAAAAATCAACTCATAGATAACTTAGAATATGAGCTGTCTAAAAATGAAGTGGTCGCTTATCGTTTATTGACTGAAGATTTATTCGGATCTGATCACCCCTATGGGTATAATACAATAGCTGAGTCCATACGATCTATCAATACAGAGAACATTAAAAGACATCATCTCACAAACTACAGTGCGAGTACCCTTAAAATATTTGTAAGCGGAGATATTAACCAGGAGGTTATAACTCAAATTGAAAGTTGCAGTGCCTTAAAACGGACTGAGTCATCAACTTACACAATTTCGGAAGTAAATTCAATGAAGGGTTGTACTACTGAAATTGGTAAAAATCCTTTTCAGTCTGCGATTAGACTAGGGAAAACACTATTTACACGAGATCATCCCGACTTTATAGATAGTTTTATATATAACACCATTCTTGGAGGATATTTCGGATCGCGTTTGATGCAGTCTATCCGTGAAAATAAAGGCTACACCTATGGTGTTTATTCGACCGTTGAGCATTTTTTATATGCCGGATTTTTTTCCATTTCAACAGAAGTAGACAATGTGCATGTTAATGAAACGCTCAAATCTATTAAAGTTGAGATGGATCGATTGCAAAACGAACTCGTGAGTAATCGCGAATTATCCATGGTTCGAAATTATCTATTGGGCAACCTTATGAACCTTAAAGATGGTCCATTCAAGTCGGCAAATCTGATTAAATCCTTTATGGCTGATGACTGCGGAAAAGAAGGTTTTGAAGAGACTGTTGATCGAATAATTAACATCGATGCAGAAGCCATACAAAGGGTTGCGGAGAGGCATTTTGATTTTCAAGAGTTGAATGTGTCACTCGTTGGCAATAAATCTTAAAAAAAAGAGTTTCTATAGGGCTTATCTTCCCTAGACTTTCGTCAATATAAATTCTTTTATTACTTATTTTTAGTGTTCTTTTTAGGACCGATTTTTGCAGCTATTATCTAGATGAAATTATTCAGCTTTTTTACACAAGAATTAGCCGTCGATTTAGGCACGGCAAATACCTTGATCATACAAGACGGAAAGGTGGTTATCGATGAACCATCCATTGTCGCTATTAATCGTTTAACAAACGAAGTCATTGCGGTAGGCACTAACGCAATGAACATGCACGAAAAGACCCATGAAAATATCCGTACTATTAGACCTCTAAAAGATGGTGTTATTGCTGATTTTCAAGCTGCAGAAAGCTTAATTCAAGGATTGATTCAAATGCTCGGTGAAAAAAGACGATTTTTCACTCACTTAAAAATGGTCATCTGTATTCCATCAGGAATTACGGAAGTTGAAAAAAGGGCGGTATTTGACTCTGCTGACCACGTAGATTCTAAAGAAACTTATTTAATCCATGAGCCTATGGCGGCAGCTTTAGGTATCGGGATCGATGTTCAGGCTCCAGTAGGAAATATGATTATTGATATAGGGGGTGGTACTACAGAAATCGCCGTCATTGCCCTGTCAGGAATTGTCACTGACCAATCTATAAGAGTGGCTGGAGATGAATTTACAGCAGACATTATCGATTTCATGAAGCGAAAGCACAACCTCCTTATTGGGGAGCGCACAGCTGAGCAAATTAAAATAAATGTGGGCGCCGCTACGGCGGAATTACCGAATCCTCCAGAGAAATATGCCGTAAATGGTAGGGACTTATTGACTGGTATTCCAAAACAAGTTCTAGTATCACATACAGAATGTGCGGAAGCCCTTGATAAATCCATCGCAAAAATTGAAGAGGCTATTTTAAAGGCATTAGAAGATACTCCTCCAGAACTAGCTTCTGATATTTATAAAGTAGGTCTGTATTTAACTGGTGGAGGTGCCTTATTACGGGGTCTGGCAGATCGTCTATCAGAAAAAACTAAGCTCAAAGTACAGGTCGCTGACGATCCGTTACGCGCCGTTGTCCGTGGTACTGGGCTTGCATTAAAAAATACAGATGTTTACTCTTTCTTAATAGATCGGAAAAGCATCTAATCTAAACCATAACTCATGCAAAATCTTCTTTTGTTTTTTGCACGATATGGTTCAATCCTATTGTTTGTATTACTCGAGGTTTTTTGTTTCAACCTAATCGTAAATCGTAATACAAAGCAGAGGGATATTTATTTACATTCTTCTAGTTTAATAAGCGGTGAAATCAATAACCGTGTTAATAATGTTCAGAATTATCTTGAGCTAAGAAGAGTCAATGATAGTCTTCGTGTTGAAAATGCCAAACTCCTCCAAAGAATTTTAAATATCCCTGAGTTAGCTATTATCAATGAAGCCGTTAAAGAAGATAGTTCATTAATACACTATGAAATCGTGCCTGCAACGATTTGTTCTAACTCCACAAGACTTAGAAACAACCATTTAACTCTATGCCAAGGTACCGACCATGGTATCATTCCGGGCTTAGGCGTCATAACCGACGATGGCCTTGTAGGCATCGTTAAAAATGTCAGCAGTCGATTTGCGCAAGTCCTGAGTTTATTGAACTCTCAAACTAGAATCAGTGCTATGGTAGAAAATAAAAACTACTTTGGAAATCTTGTGTGGAGGGGTTTTGATCCACGAATTATGCATTTAGAAGCCATTCCAAAGCACGTTGATATCAGCACTGAAGACAAAATCGTCACGAGCGGATTTTCTACTATGTTTCCAAAAGGTATAGAGATTGGTAAAATTAAATCCTTTAAAATACCTTCAGGGTCTGATAATTATGAGATTGAAGTCGAACTTATCGGTAACCTCTATACAGCACATACAGTTTATGTCATAAAAAATAACTTCAAAGAAGAACAATCACAATTAGAGCTAAGTCAGAATGAACAGTGATGTATTCAAAGGAGTTTTTGCCTGGTTGTTTAGCATAGCAGTGCAGGTTGTACTATTCAAACGTATAGATTTGAGCTTTGGCGAGTTTGACTTTATTCATTTCATAGTATATCCTTTGTTTATTATGGTCCTACCTTTTCGGACACCAAGGTTCTTGGTTATACTAATAGGATTTATCTCAGGACTAACCATTGATATGTTTTATGATTCTCCCGGAATTCATGCAAGTGCGGCTACTTTAATGGCGTTCTTAAGACCGTATTTATTGAGGGCCATTGAACCTTATGAAGGGTATAAAATGGATAAAACACCCAACTTAGGGACTATGGGGCTGCCTTGGTTTTTAAGTTACTCAAGTATCCTCTTAGGGATTTATCTCCTTTTCTATTTTAGCGTCGAAGCCTTTTCGTTTATATATTACTTTGATATAATTATGCGTTCGATATTTAGTTTCGTTGCTTCATTCGTTGTTATTGTTATTTATCAAATTATCCAAAGTGCCCGATCATGAGTGCCATGTCAAATAGATTTAGTGTGATTTACACGGTCTTTTTAGTGGCTGGATTAGGCCTAATATTACAAGCAGCACGAATTCAGATTTTTAGTCCTGAATACAAAGATTTGGCTAGTAAATATGCCATCGATAAACAAACACAGTTTCCAAGCCGTGGACTTATTTACGATCGATACGAAAAACTTTTGGTTCTCAATGATCCCGTTTATGATTTAAAAGTGATCCATAATCAACTCTCATCAGAAATGGACACAGCTCTATTCTGTGAATTATTAGATCTTCCGATTGATAGTTTTGGAAACCTGATCACACGAAACTGGAAAAGTCCTCGGTTTAGTAAATCTGTTCCTTTTACATGTATCTCTAGGATTACCCCAAAGACCTTTGCTAAATTTCAAGAACACCTCTTTAAATTTCCAGGATTTTATCCCGAACAAAGATATATTAGATCATATCCGCATTCCAGCGCTCCTCATGTGTTAGGATATATGGGCGAGGTTAATCAGAAAGTAATCGATGAAAAGCCACAATACGCCGTGGGCGATTACTTGGGAGTAAGCGGTCTCGAAAAAACTTATGAAGAGGCTTTGCGTGGCAAAAAAGGATTTCGTTTTATTCTTAAAGATTATTTAGGTAGAGACATGGGCGAATATTCTGGAGGAAAACTTGATTCGATGGCCATCTCTGGAAAAGATTTAAAGACGACCTTAGACCTCGAACTTCAGAGTTACGGCGAATCATTAATGAAAAATAAAAAGGGGAGTATCGTCGCACTCGAACCCAGTACTGGCGAAATCTTATCAATTATTAGTGCACCTGGCTACAATCCTAACTTGCTCACTCTTAACCAGAATAGAGGAAAAGCGTTTAGAACTCTATTGCAAGATTCCATAAATCGTCCATTTTTAGATCGATCTGTCTTGTCCAAATATCCCCCAGGATCCATTTTTAAACCAATTTTTTCCTTGATCGCATTACAAGACGGAATTACTTATGCAAGACGAACCATTTATTGCGATGGAGAATATACCCTCAACAAAAAAAGGGGATTTACACAAGGATGTCATGGTCACCCCACTCCATATAATATTTCTATAGCTCTGGAACACTCTTGTAATTCATATTACTATCAGCTCATGCGAGAGTATGTTGAACAATTTGGGTATTCAAAACCAGGTCTTGGTCTGGATAAACTTAAATCACGTCTTGAAGATTTCGGTCTGGGTAATGCTCTTGGTGTGGACAGTTATTTAGAAAATAAGGGGTATCTCCCTAGCTCTAAGTATTATGATAGGTTATACGCTTCCGTTCGTAGTGGTTGGAGGTCTACATATATCCTTTCCTTAGGAATTGGACAGGGAGAATTGCAATTAACGACTTTACAAATGGCAAATCTAGCGGCGATTATTGCAAATAGAGGCTATTTTAAGACTCCACATTTTCTAAAGGACTACTCTGAAATTTCTGATTCTCTCTCTTTGGCTTTCGCCAAAAAGAACTTTGTAGGGGTGGATAGTGTGCATTTCCCACCAGTCATAGATGGAATGGCGCGAGTCATTCGATCAGGTACGGCACAAATGGCATTTGTGAGAGGAATAGATATTGTAGGTAAGACAGGTACTTCCCAGAATCCTCATGGTGAGGACCATTCTGTATTCTTTGCTTTTGCCCCTAAGGATGACCCAAAAATCGCCATTGCTGTTTATGTTGAAAACGCCGGTGCAGGTGGAAGTATCGCCGCGCCAATAGCGAGTTTGATGATAGAAAAATACATTCGAAAAGAAATTGCCCCAGGTAATTTGTGGAAAGAAGAAATGATTAATAATATTGACCTTATTCCAAAGAATTAAGAATGATCATTTCTTGTATTGTTGCTACTGCAAAAAATAATGTCATCGGAAAGGATAATGATATCCCATGGTATCTTCCTGCAGATCTGAAGTACTTTAAAAAAATAACTTCTGATCATCCTATTATCATGGGTAGAAATTGTTTCGAGTCCATAGGTCGTCCCCTTCCAAAAAGAACGAACATCATTATCACGAGAAATCCTTTCTATATAGTCTCAAATGCCTTTGTTGTTCATAGCATTGAAGAATCGCTACGTGTGGCACAAGAAACGGGAGCAAAGGAATGCTTTATTATTGGAGGAGGACATATTTATACTCAGACTCAAGATCTTTGGGATAAATTATATTTGACGGAAGTCGATTTAGACGTAGATGGAGATGTGTTTTTTCCTAAGTTAGAATTGTCTGAATGGGACGAGACATCGTGTGAAGAACATGGCCCAGACGAAAAAAATGTGTATTCCTACAGATTTAAGGTATTAACAAGGAAATAATCCTTGATGCCTGTTAAGATTGGTGAAGACCTAATTCAATTTTTATGGAAACTACAAAAGTTTGATTCTACAGAGTTAACTACTGTAAACGGCTTGCCAACTGTGATTATAAATCCGGGTTTTCTAAATGAAGATTCCGGTCCCGATTTCAAGCAAGCAAGAATAAAAATTGATGGCACACTTTGGGTCGGCCATATAGAAATTCACATAAACTCATCGGATTGGTACCGTCATGCCCATCACTTGGATCCAGCATACAACAATGTGATATTACATGTCGTCCTATATAATGACAAAATTGTTAGAAATTCGTTAGGTGCTGAATTACCTACTCTAGTCTTGAAGAATCGTGTACCAAAATTGACAACAAGTCGGTATTTAAAACTCATGATGTCTAGCTCTTGGATTCCTTGTAGTCCCTTTATTAGGAAAGTTCCACAAATACACTGGATAGACACTTTGTCCGAAAAAGCCATATCTCGATTAATTAGAAAAGACAAAGAAGTTCTTTATACTGTTAAGTCAAATAATGGAGATTGGGACCAGAGTTTCTTAGACTTTCTTTTCATGAGTCTTGGGGGTCGAGTTAATAAAAACTCCTTTTTGGCTTTAAGCCAAAAATGCCCAAAATTGTTTTTAAGAAAATATTACGATCGCCCGATTCTCATAGAGGCCCTTTTGTTTGGACAAAGCGGTTTACTTCCTAATGAGACTTCACATGAATATGTGATTGAATTAAAATCAGAATATAGGTTTTTAAAAAGGAAGCACTGTCTTAATCCAATGGCAAGAAATGAATGGCAGTTTTCTAAAATGAGACCTGCCGGTTTTCCAACTATCAGAATTGCTCAACTGTCAAAACTTATCCTATCCAAAGGAATTATTGATTTATATAAATCAAAAATCAATTTCCAAGACATTCTCAAACTATGCCAATCAAAACCCACACCCTACTGGAATACCCATTATAGGTTTGAATCAAGTACAGGAAAATCCTCCCATAAAACAATAGGTAGAGCGGCTGTTGAACGACTAGTTATTAACGCCATTGTACCTTTTACTTTCTCATATGCAAGATTTCATGATTTAGAAGAATTAAAGAGTCACGCCATCCACTTAATGGAACAATGTTCTCCTGAAAAAAATAGAATAATTTCACATTGGAAAGGATACAATGTCCCAATTAAAAATGCCTTAGATACTCAAGCTTTGATAGAACTTAAAAATGAACATTGTTCTAAATCCCTATGCCTTCAATGTAAAATCGGAATTCAATGTATGTCTACTCAAAATGTCTGAATTTGAATTACTTTTGTATGTAAAAATTTTCTAATAGGTTTGAATTCTTTAGGTCGCATTTTATTGATTCCTTTTAGTTTGGTGTATGGGTTTATTGTTCATACACGAAATCTTTTATACGAGGCCGGTGTTTTGCGTTCGACAAGTTTCTCTACACCGGTAATTTCAGTAGGAAATTTAAGTGTCGGTGGAGCTGGAAAAACACCACATACTGAATATCTTATAAGATTACTTGCCCCCTATCTTCAGATAGGAGTATTAAGCAGAGGGTATAAAAGAAAATCCAAAGGATTCAGACTCGTTAAAAGAACAGATAATGTGACTCAAGCTGGAGACGAACCCTTACAATATGCTCGTAAATATCCGGGTGTTGTTGTGGCCGTTTCTGAAAGTAGAGCATTAGGTATTCCTTTGATGCTAAAATCTTATCCGTACTTAAAGACAATTATATTAGACGATGCCTTTCAGCATTTATCTGTCAAACCCGCTCTTAATATACTCCTAACACCATATGACGATTTATATACTGATGACTACATTCTTCCAGCGGGTCGATTAAGAGAAGGCGCCAAATCAGCTAATCGTGCTAACATCATCATTGTGACCAAGTGCCCTAATAATGAGCAAGAAATAGATCAAGAATTAGTCCGAAAAAAATTACAAATTCAAGATTATCAATCTTTATTTTTTACGGATTATGTCTATGGTTTGCCATATTTTTTCTTTGACCCAAGCAAAAGGGTACGAATAGATGACTTTGATGAAATTGTTTTAATTAGCGCTATAGCCAATACTAGTTACCTTGAGCATTATATGGAGTCCAAAGTAAACCATATACATAATGTGGAATTTGAGGACCATCATCTTTATACGCAAAAAGAAATTGAAGATCTAAGGGTGCTTTTTGATAATATAGAAACTAATAATAAATGCATTATCACCACTGAAAAAGACGCCACGAGGCTCGAATTATTAGCCCCACAAATTCAGGCCTTAAATCTCCCTATTTTTATACTTCCAATTGAAGTGCGTTTTAAATTTTCTGATGGTGAAATCTTCGATCAACTTATAAAATCGGAGTTGTTAAACTTTAAATATTAAAATGAAATATTTCTCATTCATTTTTGTCGTTTTTTTCGCAGTCTCAGGTTTTGGGCAATCCAGTTATATTCACCGCGATTTAAATGCTGCTCATACAATTGACAGAATTGATATTAAGGGCCTTGGAAATGAAAATTTTCACACCGGATTGAAATATTATAGTCGAACCGAAATTGCTGATTTTATCTCAAATGCCGAGATTTTATCTGAACATGATAAGTTCAGGATACAAAAATTAAATTCTTTAATTGGTGTCCAAGACTCGAAATCCGAACAGAACATTTCTTACAATGAGCCTAATAAAGTTTATGTTGATAGTGCTGGTATATTTTATACCCTAGACTCAGGTTCAGAGTACGAAGAATCAAAACCGATTGAAAAATCTTCAGCCTTTTTAAAATATTTTTACAAAAGGCCAGGACGATTTTTCGAAATAAATAGTCCTGATTTTCATATTTCTGTTGATCCTATCCTTAACCTTAGATATGGCCAAGATTCGGAAAGTGAGGATCTTCTTTTTCAAAATACAAGAGGAATCCGATTATTTGGAAGTATCGATGATAAGGTTTACTTCTATACCGATCTTCTAGAATCTCAAGGTTCCTTTTTAGCTCATGTTGAAGAGAGAATTCAGAGGTTTCAGGCCATTCCGGGACATAGCAGTTATAAACTTTTTCAAAGTTCTGTCGCTGATGATGTAAACGGATATGATTTTCCATTATCGACGGCCTACGTCGGTCTTAATGTCTCTAAAAGTATATCTGTTGAATTAGGTCATGGGAGACATTTTATCGGCCATGGATACAACTCTTTGTTGCTGGACGATTATGGGACAAACTACTTTTATTTAAAGTTCCGCACCAAGGTTTGGAAGCTACTTTACCAGAATATTTTCGCCGAACTCTCTCCTGTTTCTCAATTTGAAAACCCTGGAGACAATCTTTTGGATAAAAAATATATGGCCTCTCACTATTTGAGTTTTAAACCTAAAGAAAATATTGAAATCGGATTGTTTGAAACAGTCATGTTTTCCCGAGAAAACAATTTTGAGTTTCAATACTTAAACCCTGTTATCCTTTACCGTACGGTCGAATTTAATTTAGACAGTCCTGACAATGTTCTAATTGGGCTTAATGCAAAATGGAATGCTTTTAAAAAGTTTTCTTTTTACGGACAGGTTATTCTGGATGAATTTAAGTTAAATGAAATTAGAGATGGCTCCGGATGGTGGGCCAATAAATATGGTTTTCAAGCTGGTATTAAATATATGGATGTCGCGGGCATTGACCAGTTGGACGGACAGATTGAATATAATTATGTGAGACCTTTTACATATACACACCGTGATACATTAGAAGGTTTTAACACTTCGGTGTCTAATTACAGTCATTTCAATCAAACACTAGCTCATCCTTTGGGTGCGAATTTTAAAGAGCTAATTCTTTCCTTAAATTATAAGGCCACTAATCGTTTAAATCTCAATGGTCGGGCCATGATGGCTCAATACGGAGAAGACGATGGTCAAAATTGGGGAGGAAATGTACTTTTGCCAAATGAAAGTCGTGTGATGGATTTTGGGAATTCCGTTGGTCAAGGAATACTCATGGATGTATTACAACTTTCCTTAGAAATGAGTTACGAAATTTACGATAACATGTTTATCGATTTGGATTTTATATATCGAAACAGGGACAGCGAATTGGACGATTTAGATCTGAAAACCCAATATATCGGACTTGGTTTCAGAGCAAACATAAATCGATTGAAGTTGGATTATTAATGAAACAACTTAAAGAACAACTCCAAAATAGGATACTTCTTCTGGATGGGGCCATGGGCACCATGATACAATCCTATAAACTTGACGAAAATGGATATCGGGGAGAAAGGTTTAAAGATTTTCATTGCGAATTAAAAGGAAACAATGATCTTTTATCCATAACTCAACCGGAGATCATTTATGACATTCACTGCAAGTATCTCGAGGCTGGAAGTGATATTATAGAAACGAACACCTTTAACTCGACTTCCATTTCTATGGAAGATTACCAAATGAGTCATCTGGCCTATGAATTAAATTTGGCTTCCGCCAAATTAGCTCGAAAAGCAGCTGATAAGTTTTATTCCGTAAACAAACCGCGGTATGTTGCCGGCTCTTTAGGTCCTACAAATAAAACAGCCTCCATTTCTCCAGATGTTAACAATCCGGGTTACAGAGCCATTAACTTTGACCAACTTGTGGAAGCATACTACGAACAAGCAAAAGGTCTTTTAGATGGTGGTGTAGAAATCTTTCTCGTCGAAACGGTCTTTGATACACTAAATTGTAAAGCCTGCCTTTTTGCGATAGACTCTTTATGTAATGAGCGTATGGTAGAGGTTCCTATTATGGTTTCCGGTACCATTACAGATGCAAGTGGAAGAACTCTTAGCGGTCAAACTGCAGAGGCTTTCTGGGTTTCTGTAAAGCACATGAATCTATTAAGCATTGGTCTGAATTGTGCCTTAGGTGCAAAGGAAATGAGACCTCATATCGAGACCCTTTCTAAAATTGCTGATTGTTATGTAAGTGCGCACCCTAACGCTGGATTACCAAATGAGTTTGGAAATTATGATCAAGGACCATCCGAAATGGAAATCTTAATTAAAGATTTTGCAGAAAGCGGTTTGGTAAACATAGTTGGAGGATGCTGTGGAACCACTCCAGAACATATTCGCCAAATGGCGCTTGCGATAGAGGGTGTTAACCCTAGGCCTTTATTAAAAAACAATGCCACATCCGCCTACAGTGGTTTAGAAGCTCTTATCGTAAGAGAGGACATGAACTTTATCAATATCGGTGAACGTACTAATGTAACAGGTTCTAGAAAATTTGCGAAGCTTATTTTGTCAGAGCAATTTGAAAAAGCCCTTTCTGTGGCTAAGCAACAAGTCGAAGGAGGTGCCCAAATTATTGATGTCAATATGGATGAGGGCATGCTGGATTCTGAAAATGCCATGACCTTGTTTCTTAATTTAATGATGTCAGAACCCGACATAGCTCGCCTTCCTATTATGGTCGATTCATCTAAATTTTCTGTAATAGAAGCTGGTTTAAAATGTGTTCAGGGTAAACCAATAGTCAACTCTATTTCTTTAAAAGAAGGTGAAGAAGAATTTATAAATCAAGCGCGCTTAATTCGCAGATATGGTGCCGCTGCGGTGGTCATGGCTTTTGATGAAAATGGTCAAGCAGAAACTATAGATCGTAAAGTCGACATTTGCAAACGCGCATATAATATATTAGTCAATACTCTGAATTGGGATCCTACAGATATCATTTTTGACCCAAATATATTTGCAATAGCCACAGGAATTGAGGAACACAATGAGTATGCAATCAATTTTATCGAAGCGACTCGTCAAATAAAAAACGAATGTCCCGGAGCCAAAGTAAGTGGCGGCGTAAGTAATATTTCTTTTGCTTTTCGTGGTAATAATTTAGTTAGAGAAGCCATGCACTCGTCCTTTTTATTTCACGCTATAAAAGCAGGTATGGACATGGGCATTGTTAATGCCGGAATGATTGAAGTATATGAAGAAATCCCCAAGGATCTTTTGACGAAAGTCGAAGATGTTTTATTCAATCGACATAAAAATGCGACCGACGAACTCGTTGCATTTGCTGCTAAAGTAAAGGGAGAAGGAAAGAAGTTGGTAAAAGATTTATCATGGAGAGAAAATTCTGTTGAAGAAAGATTATCTCATGCCTTAGTTAGAGGTATTACCGATTTCATAGATCGTGATATTGAGGAAGCCCGACTTAAGTATCCAAATCCATTATCAGTAATTGAGGGTCCATTAATGGATGGAATGAATATAGTTGGTGATTTATTTGGCGCTGGTAAAATGTTTCTTCCTCAAGTAGTAAAAAGTGCTCGTGTGATGAAACAGGCCGTAGCCATTCTAACACCATATATCGATGCTCAGAAGGAAAGTGGCAGTAACTCCAAAGGTAAAATTCTATTGGCTACGGTTAAGGGGGATGTTCATGATATTGGTAAAAATATTGTGGCAGTAGTCTTAGCCTGTAATAACTATGAAATTATAGACTTGGGCGTCATGGTCCCTAAACATAGAATAATAGAGGAGGCCATCTCTAAAAATGTCGACATAATAGGACTAAGTGGTTTAATTACACCTTCCTTGGACGAAATGGTTTATGTCGCCCAAGAGATGACCAAAAATCAATTAAACGTTCCTTTACTAATTGGCGGGGCAACAACATCTAAAACACATACGGCCGTTAAAATAGACCCAGAATATAAGGGACCGGTCCATCACGTCCTCGATGCTTCGAAAGCTGTGCCAGTAGTAAGTCAGTTATTAAGTTTAAAAACAGATGACAAAGACCTTTTTGTGTCCGAAGTAAAAGGCGAATACCAAAAAATTCGAGAGGCCCGAAAAGTAGCAAATGTCAATAAAGAGTTTGTAAGCATTGATTTTGCAAGAGAGAATAAGTTTAAGATAGACTGGTCCTGTTATGAACCTTTCATACCTAATTTTTTAGGAGTAAAAGTTATTCACCACATAGACCTTGATGAGGTGATAAAGTATATTGACTGGACGCCATTTTTTAAAAGTTGGCAACTTGCTGGAAAGTATCCGGCCATTCTTTTAGATAAAATCGTTGGTGATGAAGCCAACAAACTGTTTAATGATGCGCAAAATATGTTACTAAAAATTGTTAGTGAGTCTTGGCTTTCGCCAAAAGCAATTTTTGGAATATTCCCTGCATTTAGTAAGAATGAAGAAACAAATGTTTATCAAAACCAAGATTCTAATAACATTATTTCGACTTTAAACCACCTGCGTCAAACCCGTAAAAAAGCCAAGGGTCTGCCCTATTATTGCCTAAGTGACTTTATTGCTCCTATGGACTCTAAAAAGGTAGATTATGTGGGCGCTTTTGCGGTTACTGCGGGTATTGGAATTGAAAAAATGGTCAAAGAATTTGAAAGTCAGAATGATGACTACAACGCCATATTATTAAAATCCCTAGCTGATCGATTGGCGGAAGCCACCACTGAATGGCTTCATGAAAAAGTGAGAAAAGAATATTGGGGTTATGCCCAAAATGAGAGTCTTACTAATGAGGAATTAATTAAAGAAAATTATCAAGGAATTAGGCCTGCCCCTGGATATCCAGCATGCCCAATTCATAGTGAGAAAAGAAAACTATTTGATTTGTTAGATGTAGAGAAAAATATAGGGATCAGTTTAACTGAAAATTTTGCCATGTATCCCGCTGCCTCTGTTAGTGGTTGGTATTTGAGCCATCCAGAAAGTCGATATTTCCAAGTCAAAAGTCTGGATAATTCTTGATTTTGAGTAATTTTACTACTCAATTATGATAGAAACATTAATATCATCAAAAACACGCGTAAAACTGCTTTTAAAGTTTTTCTTAAACAGCAGTAACACCTCCTATTTACGGGGTTTAGAATCAGAATTCGGAGAATCTTCTAACGCCATTCGTCTTGAGTTAAATCGATTCGAAAAAGCCGGTATGTTACGATCCTTTTCTCGAGGCAATAAAAAGATATTTAAAGCAAACACAGACCATCCTTTATATAATGAGGTTCATAATCTTGTTTTAAAACACCTTGGATTTGATCGAATTATTGAGGATATCGTTAAACGACTTGGAAATGTAGAGAAAGTATTTGTTACTGGTGATTTTGCTCGAGGACGAAATAGTCAAATTATTGATCTAGTTTTTGTCGGTGATATTAAAAAAGATTACTTGATAAAATTGATTGAAAAGGTTGAGGATTACATTTCTAGAAAAATACGATATGTGATATACGAGTCTGGTGAGTATGAAAACATTGCATGGGGTCATTTAGATAGTGACCCTCTTTTATTATGGGAAAAGATTTAAGAGCGTTGAGTAGAAAAGAACATATAATAAATCAACTAGTCGAAGACGAGAAGAGATGGTTCGCCGTTTACACACGATTCAAATGTGAAAAGTACGTTCAAAATAGCCTAAGAAAAAAAGGTATCACTTCGTATACTCCGCTGATTAAAGTAGCAAAGGAGTATTCTAGATCCCGAAAGACATATGAGAAACCATTGATTAATTGCTATGTCTTTGTAAAGATCAACAAAGAAGAGTATGTCAAAGTCTTACAGACTGAATACGTCTCTGGGTTTTTAAAGATAGGCAAGAACTTAATCGCTATCCCTGAAGAGGAAATTTCTATTCTTAAACATATCACTGGGGAGAAAAACATCAGGATGTCTGAGCGCGGTGCACTCAGTGAAGGAATGAAAGTAGAAGTGATATCAGGAAATTTGACGGGACTAAAAGGTGTGTTGGTAGAACAATTAGATAAAAAACATTTCATCGTAGAATTACAAACAATTGGAATTCAATTGATGATGGAAATATCCTCAGACAATCTGAGGCCACTTGAAGTTTTAGCAACAGCTTAAACTTCAGCTTACATTTTAGACATGTTTAGAGGATAAGTTGCCGCAACTTATCAAGGGCGAAGCCGTATTTAAACATTAAAAGAGAATTATGAAAATTGCAGTCATTGGAACAGGTTATGTTGGGTTAGTTACAGGAACTTGCTTTGCGGAAACAGGTAATGATGTCGTCTGTGTAGATATTGATGAGAAGAAGGTAGAGATGATGAGAAATGGACATGTCCCCATTTTCGAACCAGGTCTTAATATTCTATTCGAAAGAAATACTAAACAAGGGCGGTTAGAATTTACGACTTCTTTAGAAGAGGGCATTCAACATGCTGAGGTTATCTTTCTTGCCTTACCAACTCCTCCTGGTGCTGATGGCTCTGCTGATTTAAGTTTTGTTTTAAATGTAGCAGATGATTTATCAAAACTTATAAAAGAGTACAAAGTCATCGTCGATAAGAGTACGGTCCCTGTTGGAACTGCAGAAAAAGTCCACTCTGTATTAGTAAAGAACCTTGATGAGTCTTTGTTTGATGTTGTTTCTAACCCAGAATTCTTAAGAGAAGGAGTCGCCGTAGATGATTTTATGAAACCAGATCGTGTAGTAATTGGTACTTCTTCAGAAAGAGCAAAAGAGGTCATGACGCGACTTTACGAACCCTTTGTTCGCCAAGGAAACCCAATAATCATTATGGATGAAAAGTCTGCTGAAATGACCAAATATGCAGCAAACGCCTTTTTGGCCACTAAGATTACATTCATGAATGAAGTCGCTAACCTATGTGAAAAAGTTGGCGCCAATGTAGATATGGTAAGGCGAGGAATTGGAAGTGATACAAGAATTGGTAAACGTTTTTTATTTCCTGGTATTGGTTATGGGGGGTCTTGTTTTCCTAAAGACGTCCAAGCATTATATAAAACGGCTCAGGAAAATGAATACCCATTTAAAATTTTAAATGCGGTGATGGATGTCAATGAGGATCAAAAATTAATTTTAGCCAATAGAATAATTGAAAAATTTGGTCCAGACTTAAATCAAAAGACAATCGCCATATGGGGGTTAGCATTCAAACCAAATACGGACGATATTAGAGAGGCCCCAGCACTCTACACTATAAAAAAACTTCTTTCACACGGTGCAACCATTAAGGCTTTTGATCCAGAAGCTATGGATAATGTAAAGACTATTCATGGAGACGAGATTCAATTCGGTAAGGATCAATACGATGTTTTAGAAAACTGTGATGCCTTGGCGATTTGTACAGAGTGGTCAGTATTTAGAACACCTGATTTTGAGAGAATGAAGAAAAGTATGAACTACCCATTAATATTCGATGGTAGAAATCTTTATGAGAAAGAAAACTTATCAAGAATGGGCTTTAACTACTCTAGTATCGGGCGTCCTTAAGACAAATCAATGGAGAATATTCATCCTATTTTCGACCAATTATTATCACAAGAAAAACAAGAGATTCTTCTTAATCAAAAGGGAGCTGTGTATTGGCTAACGGGATTATCAGGATCAGGTAAAAGCACAATTGCAAAAGGTGTAGAAAAAGAACTTTATGACCAAGGATATCTTGTTAAGGTTTTGGATGGAGATAATATAAGATCTGGTGTATGTAATAATCTTGGGTTTTCTTTAGAAGATCGAAAAGAAAACATCCGAAGAATATCAGAGGTCGCAAAACTTTTTAAAGAAACAGGGGTAATAACACTCTGTTCTTTTGTTAGTCCGACCATTGACATTCGCGAAAGCGCAAAAAAAATTATAGGAAAGGATTTTCATGAGGTATTTATTAACACACCTCTTGAAGTATGCGAAGCACGAGATGTCAAAGGACTTTACAAAAAAGCTAGAGAAGGCATGATTAAAAATTTCACTGGAATTGACTCCCCTTTTGAAAATCCCGAGAATCCAAGTTTAGAGATAAAAACCAAAGACCAAACAATAGAAGAAAGTATAGACGTTTTGTACAAATTTATTTGTCAATAGATATATAATATGACCAACTATAATATAAATCATTTAAGAGAATTAGAAAGCGAATCTATTTTCGTTTTAAGGGAGGTGGCCGCACAATTTGAAAATCCTGTCATTCTTTTTTCGGGAGGAAAGGATTCCATTTTGATGACTTATTTAGCCGTTAAGGCTTTTTATCCTGCTAAAGTTCCTTTTCCACTTTTGCATGTTGATACTGGACACAACTTTGAAGAAACGATAAAGTTTAGAGACGATCTTGTAGAAAAATATGGTCTTAAATTAAAAGTTGGATATGTTCAAGAGGCCATAGACAAAGGGTTTGTCACAGAAGAAAAAGGAGTAAATGCTAGTCGTAATGGATTACAAACATTTACTCTTTTAGATGAATTGGAAAAAGGAAAATATGATGCGGCCTTAGGTGGAGGAAGACGTGATGAAGAAAAGGCACGGGCCAAAGAACGATTTTTCTCTCATCGTGACGAATTTGGTCAATGGGATCCAAAAAACCAAAGGCCAGAACTTTGGAATCTTTTTAATGCAAAAAAATCTTTTGGAGAACACTTTAGAGTTTTTCCCATTTCAAACTGGACAGAACTAGACGTTTGGCAATATCTGGCAGAGGAAAAGGTACCTCTTCCCAATCTATATTTCGCTCATAAAAGAAATGTCATAGAAAGAGATGGTATTCTTTTGGCCGATTCAGAGTATATACCTAAAAAACCAAACGAAAAAGTGTTTGAAGAGATGGTTCGTTGTAGGACTATTGGTGATATAACATGCACCGGTGTTTGGAGATCCGAGGCACAAAGTGTAGAGGACATAATCCAAGAGGTAGCTACCTCTCGAATGACTGAACGTGGTGGAAGAGCCGATGATAAAAGAAGTGAGACCTCTATGGAGGACCGTAAGAAACAAGGATACTTTTAGGAAAGAAAAAAACAATATATAAATGAATGCATCTACTGAGCTTTTAAGATTTACTACGGCGGGTTCCGTTGACGACGGTAAATCCACCTTGATAGGAAGATTGCTTTATGATAGTAAGTCTATCTTTCAGGATCAGTATGAACAAATTGAAAAAATCAGTGAAAAACGTGGTGAAGAAGGGGTAAATCTGGCATTGCTGACTGATGGTTTAAAAGCGGAAAGAGAACAAGGAATAACGATCGACGTTGCGTACAGGTATTTTAGTACTCCAAAGAGAAAGTTTATCATCGCGGACACTCCTGGACATATTCAGTATACACGAAATATGGTAACTGGCGCATCTACAGCGAATGTAGCATTGCTTCTTGTAGATGCCCGTCATGGAGTAATCGAACAAACCAAGCGTCACGCTATTATTGCTTCATTATTACAAATTCCGCACGTAGTTGTTTGTATTAACAAAATGGATCTAGTGGATTATAGAGAAGAGGCCTATGAAAAGATCCGTGACGATTTCGAATCTTTTGCTACAAAACTAGACGTAAACGATGTAAGCTTCATTCCTATTTCTGCTTTAAAAGGGGATAATGTGGTTAATCGAAGCGAGAATATGGATTGGTATGAGGGTAGCACGTTAATGTACTATCTTGAAAATGTTCATATCTCGAGTGATCATAACTTCATAGATTGTCGTTTTCCTGTGCAATATGTTATTAGGCCTTATACCGATGAGTTTCATGATTATAGAGGTTACGCAGGGCGTATTGCTGGAGGTGTATTTAAAAAAGGGGACGAGGTCATGGTTCTACCAAGTGGATTTACATCCAAAATCGCAAAAATCGATTCATTTGATGGCGAACTCAAGGAAGCTTTTCCTCCTCAATCCGTAACAATTTTATTGGAGGATGACATTGACATTAGTCGGGGAGACATGCTGGTTCGAACAAACAACAAACCTAATATTGAACAGGATATTGAACTAATGCTTTGTTGGTTTGACCATAGTAAGCCATTACAAGCTCGGGGAAAATACACCATCCGTCATACATCTAAAGAAGCTCGATGTATGATAAAAGAGATTAGATATAAATTAGATATAAACTCACTGCATAGAATCCAAGAGGATTTTACTATAACATCGAATGACATTGCTCGTGTCTCGATTCGTACAACGCTTCCGTTATTTGCGGATGAATACAAACAGAATCGAATTACGGGTTCTGTGATACTCGTTGATGAAGGCACAAACAATACGGTTGCCGCAGGTATGATAATTTAATATTTTGAAAGGAATAATTTTAGCCGGAGGTTCAGGGACAAGACTATACCCAATTACAAAAGCCATAAGTAAGCAGTTAATGCCTATTTATGATAAACCCATGATCTACTACCCTCTTTCGATTCTGATGTTAGCTGGAATCAGAGATATTTTAATAATTACCACTCCCGAGGATCAAGATCAATTCAAGAGATTGTTAGGAAATGGAAATAGAATTGGATGTCGTTTTGAGTATAAAGTACAACATGTGCCAAATGGATTGGCGCAAGCCTTTGTCATCGGTGAAGACTTTATAGGGTCAGATACGGTATCTCTAATTTTGGGAGATAATATTTTTTATGGTTCAGGACTATCAAATTTAGTTGAGGAAAGTGCACAGTTAAAAACAGGTGCAAAAATATTTGCTTATGAAGTAAACGATCCTCAGCGATATGGCGTCGTAGAATTTGATGATTCGCACAAGGCGATAAGTATCGAAGAAAAACCTTTGCATCCTAAAAGTAACTTCGCCGTTCCGGGATTATACTTTTATGACAATGATGTGGTGACTATTGCAAAAGAGATAAAGCCATCTGCTAGAGGCGAATACGAAATTACGACCGTTAACGATCATTATTTAAAGGAAGGAAAACTTTCTGTTGGTATAATGAATCGCGGAACAGCTTGGTTAGATACGGGTACTTTCGACTCCTTGCATGATGCCTCTGAATTTGTTAGAGTAATTGAGAAAAGGCAATCTCACAAAATCGGATGTATAGAAGAGATCGCTTACCGCAAAAACTTCATTGACGAAAGTCAATTAGAAAAACTTGGAAAAGAATTAATAAAAAGTGGGTATGGCCAATATCTACTTGACATGATAAATACATAGAAATGAAGGATAAACGTATTGGAATAATTGGTTTGGGATATGTAGGGCTGCCTTTGGCGGTAGAATTTGCTCAAAAGTTTCCAACTGTGGGATTTGATATTAATTCCAGTAGAGTAGACGAACTAAATCGCGGTGTTGATTCAACTCTCGAGGTTTCGAATGATTATTTAAAAAGTGTGGTCGTTGACTCTTTTGATGGGGATAGCGTAGGACTTTTAAACACCACGGATTCAGAAGTTTTAAAAGAGTGTAATTTTTTTATAATTACTGTTCCTACTCCTACAGATAAAAACAATAGACCTGTTTTGGTGCCACTTCAAAAGGCAAGTGAAACAGTAGGTAAGGTTTTAAAGAAAGGTGATTATGTCGTATATGAATCCACCGTTTATCCAGGTGCTACAGAGGAAGAGTGTATTCCAATACTTGAACGTGTTTCGGGTTTAACTTTTAATAAGGACTTTTTTGTTGGGTATAGC
Organism: Saprospiraceae bacterium; assembly: GCA_020630555.1. GTDB lineage: Bacteria > Bacteroidota > Bacteroidia > Chitinophagales > Saprospiraceae > JAHDCZ01. The sequence goes on along the minus strand of JAHDBE010000004.1, from coordinate 12,105 downwards.
CCGGAAAGAATTAACCCTGGAGATAAAAAGCATACCGTGACTAAAATTCTTAAGGTCACTTCCGGATCTACCCCAGAATCTGGAAAAGTAATTGACGAGTTATATCAAACGGTGATTACCGCTGGAACATATTTGGCGAGTTCTATAAAAGTCGCAGAAGCTGCCAAAGTAATCGAAAACAGTCAACGAGATATAAACATTGCCTTTGTCAATGAACTTTCAAAAATATTTAATCGAATGGGTATTGATACTTTGGAGGTTTTAGAGGCGGCTGGTACCAAATGGAATTTTCTACCATTTAGACCAGGGCTTGTAGGAGGACACTGTATCGGTGTTGATCCATATTATTTAGCACAAAAAGCGCAAGAAGTAGGATATCATCCTGAAATTATTTTGGCTGGACGACGTTTAAATGATGGAATGGGCCATTTCGTCGCGAGCGAAATTGTAAAACTTATGATTGATAAGGATCTCAAAATAAAGGGGTCAAAAATATTAATGTTAGGAATCACTTTTAAAGAAAATTGTCCAGATATACGTAACACGAAAGCCATCGATGTGTATTCTGAATTAAAAGATTATGGGGCGGAAGTGGATCTTTATGATCCCTGGGCAAATCCAGATGAAGTACATCATGAATACAAAATTAAATCTACCAATCAGTTAGAGGCGGTTAGCGAAAAGTATGATGCTGTGGTATTAACGGTTGCTCATAAAGAGTTTTTGGATCTGGACTTAACATCTTTTTTAAATGATAATGGAATTATTTATGATGTAAAAAGTGTCTTGCCTAAATCTTTAGTTAACGGAAGATTATAATGACAGATAATTTCAAAAAATCGATACTAGTTACTGGTGGTGCGGGTTTTATTGGTTCAAACCTAGTCGACGCCTTAATTAAGGACGAACGAGTAGGGACGGTAAGAGTTCTTGACAATTTAGCCACAGGTTTTCTAAAAAATCTTCAAGAGTTTGAGAATAATACAAAATTTGAATTCATAGAAGGTGATATTCGGGATTTCCAAATATGTCTCAAGGCTTGTGATGGTATGGATTTAATTTCTCACCAAGCTGCTCTTGGTTCTGTTCCTAGATCAATAAAAGACCCCATCACCTCTAATGAAGTAAATATTTCTGGAACTCTAAATGTATTCAAGGCTGCTATTGATCAAGGCGTAAAACGCGTAGTTTTTGCAGCTTCTTCTTCTACATATGGAGATAGTAAGGAGCTACCAAAAAAAGAAGAAATTATCGGAAATCCATTGTCTCCCTATGCGGTCACAAAGCTCGTCAATGAAATTTATGCTCAGGTGTTTTCAGATAATTACGATTTTGAATATATAGGCCTAAGGTATTTTAATGTTTTTGGACCAAAACAGGATCCAAATGGTGCTTATGCTGCTGTAATTCCATTGTTTTTTAAAGCGGCTATTTCTGAAAAAGCTCCAATAATAAATGGTGATGGATCTTATAGTCGAGATTTTACTTATGTAGATAACGCCGTAGAGGCGAATATTAAAAGCCTTTTTTGTGAATCGAGAAATGACAGCATAAACCAGATTTATAATGTGGCTTGTGGACAGCAAACTAATTTAAATCAACTTTGGAAGATGATAAAAAATGTCACGGGTTGTGATGTGGATGCCTCACATGGTCCTAATAGAGCCGGAGATATTCCTCATAGTTTAGCTGACATTTCTAAAGCTATAGAAAACATAGACTATTCGGGTCGGATCAAAATTGACGAAGGATTGCAAAATGCCTTTGCTTATTACAAAAAGCTTTTTTCATGAATAATATTCTTGTCACTGGAGGTGCTGGCTTTATAGGCTCTCACGTTATACGGGTTTTGCTCAAAAACAACCCTGGAAAAAGGGTTATAAACTATGACAAGCTAACCTACGCGGGTAATCTAGAAAATCTTAAAGATGTACAAGACAACGAAAATTATTTCTTCGTAAAAGGAGATATATGTGATGAACGTAACGTTTTCGAAACCTTAAATAAATTCGACATTGACGCGATCGTCCATCTCGCTGCAGAAAGTCATGTGGATCGGTCTATTGAGGATCCTCTTGTTTTTGTTAAAACTAATTTAATAGGGACTACCAACCTTTTGGCTCAAGCCAAAAAGCACTGGGATGGTGATTTTAACAATAAGCGATTTTACCATGTTTCTACAGATGAAGTTTATGGGAGCTTAGATTTAGATGACTCATTGTTTTCGGAGACAACACCATATGATCCGAGAAGTCCATATTCTGCTTCGAAGGCAGGTTCAGATCATTTGGTTAGTTCGTTTTATCACACATATGGTTTACCAATAGTAATGAGTAATTGTTCTAACAACTATGGTCCTAATCAGTTTCCTGAAAAATTGATCCCATTGTTTATAAACAACATCTATAATAAAAAACCATTACCCGTTTACGGTAAAGGGGAAAACGTTCGTGATTGGTTATATGTTGAAGATCATGCCCTCGCTATTTCTAAGATTTTATTTGAAGGACAGGTCGGGCAGACATATAATATAGGAGGCCATAACGAGTGGAGCAATATTGATCTAATTAAGATTTTGTGTGACAAAATGGATGCTTACTTAGGTAGAGAAATTGGCGAAAGCCAGAATCTTATCACTTTCGTGAAAGACCGTGCAGGTCATGATTTAAGATATGCCATAGATGCTTCAAAGATTCAAACTAATCTCGGATGGGTCCCTTCTTTGCAATTTGAGGAGGGTATTGAAAAAACCATTGACTGGTATATGACTAACAGAGAATGGTTGGAAAATGTTACCTCTGGTGAGTACCAGAGTTATTATGAAAAAATGTATGAAAAAAAATAGCTCAATGAGTTCTGAAAACATTCAAATGGTCGATGTTAAAAGTCAATACCTCAAGATCAAAGAGGAAATCGATCAAGGCATCCAAGACGTTATAAATTCTTGTCAATTTATCAATGGTCCTAAAGTCAAAGAATTTCAAGCTTCATTAGAATCTTATCTAGATGTCAAACGAGTTGTTCCCGTTGCAAACGGAACCGATGCCCTTCAAATAGCTTTAATGGCTCTAAATTTAAAACCTGGTGATGAAGTGATCGTACCAGCGTTTACTTATGTAGCTACTGCTGAGGTTATTGGTCTGCTAAATCTTAAGCCCATAATGGTGGATGTAGATCCAAATACTTTTAATCTAACAGCCGCTATTTTTGAAAAAGCAATTACTGAAAAAACCAAAGCCGTTGTTCCTGTTCATTTATTTGGCCAGTGTGCCGAAATGGAGGGCATAATGAAAATTGCTAATGCAAAAGGCATATTTGTCATAGAAGACAATGCGCAAGCAATCGGTTCAGATTACATTTTTAGCAATGGTAAAAATCAAAAATCTGGCACTATTGGACATATAGGATGCACCTCCTTCTACCCTTCTAAGAATCTTGGGTGTTATGGTGACGGGGGAGCAATTTTTACAAACGATGAAGCCTTGGGCGAGAAAATTCGAATGATTGCAAATCATGGACAATCTAAAAGATATTATCACGATTTAATTGGTTGTAATTCTAGATTAGATTCGATTCAGGCTGTTGTGCTTAATGAAAAGCTAAAACATTTAGATGCTTATAATATTGCAAGACAAAAAGTCGCACAGAATTATGACAATGCCTTTTCTAGTCTCGAAAATGTAGAAATTCCTTATCGAGATAAATCAAGTTCGCACGTATTTCATCAATATACACTTAAGGTTAAACAAAATAAGAGGGATGAGCTAAAGTCATTTTTAGCTGATAAAAATATACCATCTATGATTTACTATCCTGTTCCTCTTTACGAACAGAAAGCTTTTTCGGCTTTCGCCAATAGTGTCGAACTTCCAGTTACTCATGCTTTATGTCAGGAAGTAATTTCTCTTCCAATACACACAGAAATGATGAAAGAAACTCAGGATTATATCATTGACCATGTAAGACAATTTTTTAATGCGTAATACAGAAAATTATTTTGCCCATGAATCTGCCATAATCGATGATGGTTGTGAAATCGGTGAAGGAACTAAAATTTGGCACTTTTCACACATAATGCCTAATTGTAAAATAGGTCAAAGATGTAACATTGGACAAAACGTTGTAGTTTCTCCTGATGTCATTTTAGGGAATAACGTAAAAGTCCAAAACAATGTTTCTATTTATACAGGTGTCGAATGCCAAGACGATGTATTTTTAGGACCATCTATGGTGTTTACAAATGTAATTAACCCTAGAAGTGCTATTAATAGACGAGATCAGTATTTAAAAACAATTGTAAAGAAAGGCGCAAGTATTGGTGCAAATGCAACAATAGTCTGCGGAAACGATATTGGTGAATTCGCTTTCATTGGAGCTGGTGCTGTTGTGACAAAAGAGGTTCCTGCTTTCGCTCTACTCGTAGGAAATCCAGCTAAACAAATAGGTTGGATAAGCGAATATGGTCACCGCTTAGAATTTGACTCAAACAATGAAGCAGTTTGCCCAGAATCAAAAGATAAGTACCTATTAACAAACGATACTGTAAAAAAGCTATGAAGAAGGTTCTAGCTATCATAGGTGCAAGGCCACAATTTATAAAGCATTTTCCTCTGGAGTTAGCCGCTAAAAACAAAGTGGACCTTTTAACTCTTCATACTGGCCAGCATTATGATGAAAACATGAGCAATGTTTTCTTTAATCAATTAGGTATGTCTGAGCCCAATTTCCAACTAAATATAGGAAGCGGTACTCATGGGGTTCAGACTGCTAAAATGATTATTGAAATAGAATCCGTATGTCTTCGTGAAAAACCAGATGGAATGCTAGTTTATGGAGACACAAATTCAACCTTAGCTGGTGCAATTGTTTCATCAAAATTACATATTCCTCTTTTTCATGTTGAGGCCGGACTAAGATCATACAATAAATCTATGCCTGAAGAGGTCAATAGAATTATGACCGATCATGTATCCTCTCTTTTATTTATTCCGAGCGAAGTTTCAAAATCGAATTTATTAAAGGAGGGCATTGAGAGTGGTGTTCATATGGTTGGTGATATTATGAAAGATATCGTACAATATGTCTCCATTAATAATCTTGGACAAAACCCTGAGGTTGAAGCACCTTATATATATGCAACTTTGCATAGACCCTATAATGTGGATATTAAAGAACGATTAAAGTCCATATTAACCGAGTTAAACCTTCTGCCAGAAAAGGTCATCTTTTCAAGACATCCGCGGACAAAAAACAAAATGGAAACCCTCCAACTAAATGATGAAGATTATCCAAACATTGTTTTTATCGAACCGCAGGGATATCTGGAGAATATGGGTTACTTAATGAATTGTAGTCGTCTAATAACGGATAGTGGTGGAATGCAGAAAGAAGCGTATTGGTTGAAAAAGCAATGCATAACTATTCGATCTGAAACTGAATGGGTTGAAACCTTAGAACAAGATGCAAATACCTTAGTTTTTGATGACTTAAGCACTATTAAAGATTTGTTCAAGCTGTCTCCAACATGGAGTAATTCCCTTTATGGAGATGGAAATGCTTCTGAACAAATCATAAATACCATTAATGACTATCTAAGTTAAAATTCATGAAAAGTTTTTCTCTTATAGGTGCCGCAGGATATATAGCGCCTAGGCATATGAAAGCTATTAAAGATACCAACAACAAACTTCTTGCCGCGGTCGACAAAAATGACTCTGTAGGAATTATTGATAGCTATTTTCCAGAAGCTGCGTTTTTTACAGAATTTGAACGTTTTGATCGACATTTAGAAAAACTCAAACGAAACGGAGATCAAATAGATTATATAAGCATATGTAGTCCAAACTATCTGCACGATGCTCACATCAGATTTGGTCTTAGATATGGGGCGGATGTAATCTGCGAAAAACCAATTGTCTTAAATCCTTGGAATATAGATGCACTGGAAGAATTACAGAATGAGACTGGAAAAAATGTATTCAACATATTACAACTAAGGCTGCATGATAGTATCGTTGAATTAAAAAATCGTGTGGACAATTCTCCGAGTGATAAAGTTTTTGATTTTGATTTGACCTATCAAACCTCAAGAGGTTTATGGTATTATACAAGTTGGAAAGGGGACGATTCTAAATCTGGCGGTATAGCTACGAATATTGGAGTTCATTTCTTTGATATGCTTGGCTGGATTTTTGGTGATGTTAAAGAAAATGTTGTTCACGTGCACGAACACGATAGGGCTGCTGGGTATTTAGAGTTTGACCGAGCTCGGGTAAGGTGGTTCTTAAGTATAAATTACAACACCATTCCTTCTGAAGTTCGTGAAAAAGGTTTAAGAACTTATAGATCCATAAAGTTGGATGGAGAAGAAATAGAGTTTAGTGGTGGGTTCACGGAGTTACATACAAAAAGCTATTCAGACATATTATCAGGAAATGGGTTTAAAATAGATGAGGCACGGAAAGCGATTCAAATTGTTCATGAAATTCGAAACGCCACACCAATTGGTGCCAAAGGTGAATTTCATCCCTTTGTTAAACTGAACTCTACAAAACACCCTTTTACCTCACATTAATGTATCCACTGTTAAATATTACTATATGAAGAAGGTTCTATTTTCTATTATGCTGACGTTCATCGTTGGTTTATGCTATTCTCAGTTTAATGAGAACATGGCAAGAAAAGAGTTGGAACGCATTGGTCTTGGTGATGAAGAAGTTAGGGAAAGACTATCACAACGCGGTATTAATGTAGACCTCGTAGACATTAATAATCCTGCCGAAATATTTGAGCTAGAAAAAAACCTTCGTGAGGTTATTAGTGAATTAGAAAAAGAGAAAGCTCAAAATTCATTAAACTCTGCAGGGTCAGCACTAGATACAATTCAACCCATCACAAACGAAGAGAAAAAAGTCATTGCCAAACAAGCAGATGAAATCTCAGACGCTATTGACGAAGGAGCCACACTTCAAGAAGCTGTATCTGAAAAACTTCTTGATGCTCAAGATGATCGTGTGGAAGACGCTAGCACTTATGGTCAACAAATTTTTAGATCACAAAATGTTGAACTGTACAGAAAGTCTCAAGATATAAAGCCTCCCGCGTCATACGTTCTTGGTGTTGGTGATATTATATCAGTGTCCATATGGGGATATTCTGAAGAGGACTTGGTTTTTGAAATAAATAAAGAAGGCTATATAAAACCAAATGGTATACCTAGAATATATTTAAAAGGAATTCGATTAGGAGATGCGAGAAGTCTTTTATCTACACGGTTTTCAAAATATTATCGCTTTAATCAAAATCAATTTGAGGTCGCGTTAAGTTATGGACGAACAATTAATGTGAGCATTGTAGGTGAGGTTTTTAATTTTGGTTCTTTCAACTTACCCGCTATTAACACAGCATTTAACGCTCTAGTTGCCTCAGGAGGACCTAATAATTATGGTTCTGTTAGGAATATAAAATTGAAACGATATGGAGAGGAAGATCAGAATATAGATGTTTATAAATATCTTATTGATCCTAGTTACGCCAACTCTTTTTACTTGGAAGAAAAAGACGTCATTTATGTGCCTGTTGCAGAAAAGCTAGTTACCATAAAGGGTGCAGTAATCAGACCTAATCGATATGAACTCAAAAGCGTTGAAAATCTAATCGATCTTCTACAGTTTTGTGGAGGATTAAAAGCCAGCGCAAATCTTCAGAATATTCAACTAAAACGGTTTGAAAACAATATTGAAAAACTGATTGATATTAATTTAAACCAAATTCTCAAAGAAAATTCAGATTACTCTTTGAAAAACGGAGACGTTATTACGGTATTGAATATTCCTGACAAATATAAAAACAAGGTAACCCTTGGTGGGGCTGTTGCGACTCCCGGAGAATATGCTTTAAATAAAAATGACAGAGTTTCGGACTTACTAAGCAAAACTGTTATTAGTGATGATGCTTATTTAGATATTGCTTACTTAAGAAGACCTAATTTTGACAGTACTTTTAATTTCTTCCGATTAGATATAAATGATATTCTTAACAATAAAGAAAGTGTAGATAATATTGTTCTTGAAAATGGAGACGAACTCGTATTATATAAAAAATCCAGATTTGGAACATCTCAAAGTTTTAAAGTGAGCGGCAGTGTTAGGCGTCCTGGAGAATTTATTTTAGATGCCTCCGGTGTTCTTCGTTTGAGCGATGCCATAATTATGGCTGGCGGATTAAAAAAATTCTCGGAAGATTTTGCTTACATCAAAAGAAAAAATCCAGATAGCCCTAACAACAGTAGCTATATAAGAGTAAATATTGAAGATGCCGTTAACAATATATCTGGTGAAAACAATATTGAAATTTTACCAGAAGACGAAATTGTTACTTATAACAAAGAATTCTTTTCTGATAAGTTTTTTGTGAATATTGATGGCGAAATAAGAAAACCTGGTCGATATAACTATGACTCCTCATTAAAGCTATCTGACATAATCATTATGGCGGGTGGTCTTAAATATACTGCATCAAGACAAAGGATAGATCTTTATCGATTAGACATTGATGACAATCAAAAAACAAAAACCCTTGCGGCGCGTATAGAGCTAGATGAAAATGGGGTGCCAAGAGGGGATGATATTACTCTAGAGCCGTTTGACTTAGTCGTAGTCCGAAATGCCCCTGAGTTTGAAGAGTTAAGAACCGTGGCTATAAATGGAGAAGTAAAATTTCCAGGGCAATATGCCATATTAAACGAAAATGAGAGCTTAAGTGATATTGTCTTACGTGCAGGTGGTTTAACAGATGAAGCATTCATCGAGGGTATTAAACTTTATAGGCCTGCGCGAGACATAGGTTATGTTTCTGTTGATTTTGAAGAGGCCTTAAATAACCCTCGCTCTAGTCAGAATATAGCTGTTTTGGCGTATGATAGAATTACTGTCCCAAAACGAAACGATTTAGTAACTATCCTTGGAGAGGTTAATTCCTTCAACATTGCCAATTCTCAGGTAGCTAATAACGGAAGGATTGTCGTTCCTTATGAAGAGGGAAAGAGTGCTAAATACTATGTTGAAAAATATGCCGGCGGATTTAATGACAATGCTGACAAAGGAAATATTTCTGTAACATCCTCGACGGGTATAATTCAAGGAACTCGTAAGTTTTTATGGTGGAATAGATATCCATCAGTAGAAAAAGGTTCCATAATTAATGTAAGAAGTAAGAAGGTGGAAATTCAAAACGATAATGACCCGATCGACTGGAATAGTATATTAACAAATTCTGTGGCTCAAGCTACTTCCATATTGACTCTATTATTACTTGTCCAGCGTTTGGATTAAAAATGGGCTTCTTTCCTGTTCATAGTTAATGTCATGATTAAAGAAATATGGGAAAAAATAGAAGTAGAAGTCTCTTTTGTTGAGTCCTATATTAATCAGTGTAAAAAAGAGAACAAGCGGCTTTTTATGAGTTCTTCATTTCAGACTCATAGTATACCAATGCTTCATATTATATCTAACATTGACAATACAATTCCTGTCATTTTTCTAGATACTGGATTTCATTTTCCCGAAACTATAGTATACCGAAATATAATTCAGAAAGAACTAGAGTTAAATATTTTAACAGTAAAGTCCGATGTAGCAAAAATAGATTTAATGCGAGACGATGGAAAATTTCTTTTTAGTTGTGATCCTGATCTTTGTTGTCGAATAAACAAAGTAAACACATTGGAAAAAATAAGGAGAGATTATGATGTTTGGATAACCGGTGTTCGAGCGGATCAAAATAATAAAAGGAAAGATTTAAAATATATCGGTTCGACTTCGGATGGAACGGAAAGGTTTCATCCGATGATAAATTGGACCGATAAAATGGTTAACGCATATATTCACAAAACTAAACTTCCCTCTCACCCATTGGAGAGGTATGGATATACAAGTATAGGCTGCGCACCATGCACCACAAAACCGACGCATGACCAAAGGTCCGGTAGATGGGCCGGAAGTCAAAAGACAGAATGCGGTCTGCATTCAAATGTAATAAGTTAATGCGCGTTCTAGTTACAGGCGGAGCTGGATATATTGGGTTTAATCTTTGTCTGAATCTACTAGATTTAAACGTGGTTAAAGAAGTAATTATTTATGATAACCTTACGCGCAAAAACATAAATATCTTTTTTGACAAACGCTTCTTAAATCGTCCTATTAGTTTTGTTGAAGGAGACATTTTAGATAACAGAAAGCTTAAAAGAGCTTGCGTTGGAATAGATTTGATTATTCATCTTGCAGGTAAAGTTAGTAGTCCTAATAGAGCTGAAGACTTTCACCTTTTCGATTATGTAAATAATTGGGGAACTTCAAATATTGTTGAGCAAGCTAATTATCACCGTATACCTAAACTCATTTATTTATCCTCATTATCTGTTTATGGTAATAATTACATTCCGAACAACAAACCTAATCCATCTAACGATTATGCGCGATCGAAATTTAATGGTGAAAAACATTTAATGACGCTTCATGGCTCCTGTGACTACCACATTGTAAGATCAGGAAACACTTTTGGTTATAACCCTTCAATTCGCCTAGATACCGTAATCAATAAATTCGCGTTTAGAGCCAAATACAATCAGAAATTATTAATTAATGGAAATGGAGAGCAAAAACATTCTTTTATCCATATTAATCGTTTGACTAAACAACTATGTTGGCTAGTCGAAAATAATTACTCAAAAAAAGTCATTGATTTATCAGATCATATTTTGAGTATAAATCACATTGTTTCTGAGTTAAATGAATTAGAGCCGAATCTTGAATACGCATTTATAGATGTAGAACACCAACATTTTTCTCAAGAATTTATTGGTCAAGTTCTTCCTTATAATTCAAGTTTTTCGTTCGAGTTAGAACATTTTTATTCTCGTTTTTCATTTTGAAAAATTTTTTTAAATCAGAGTTTTCTAGAAATGTTGCCACCTTGGCAACAGGCACGACAATTGCACAGGCCATACCTATTGGGGTGAGTCCAATCCTTACTAGATTGTATTCCCCAGAAGATTTTGGTGTTCTTGCAATATTTCTTTCCATAGCTGCAATTCTTGGATCCATTGTTAATGGCAAATATGAATTAGCCATAATGTTACCTGACCGAGAAGAGGACGCCTTGAAAATTCTTAAGTTAACGCTTTACATAGCTTGTCTAATTAGCAGTATTGTCCTTGTTATAATATTTTTCTTTAAAGGATTTATATCAGAATTTTTAAATGAACCTAAAATTGAAAACTGGTTGTTTCTAATACCTTTTTCAATATTGATTATAGGTGTTTATAACACCTTAAATATTTTTAGCAATAGACAGAAAAAATACCCTGAAATAACTCAATCTATAATAAGTAAATCTTCGGGTTTGGCTTTAAGCCAAACACTTTTAGGTTTGTTTAAACTTGGAGCAGGCGGACTAATCTTAGGACAAGTTATTTCCTACTTCGCGGGTAATTTCGTTTTAATTAGAATACTCAAACCAAAGTTACAAACAATAAAAGACGTAACAGCTCAGGAAATGCGAGACTTAGCGTTTCGTTATAAAAAGTTTCCATTATTCACTTTACCAGGCGTACTTCTAAATACTACAACACTTAACATTACAAATTTTATCGTTTCCGCAATTTTTAATATAAAGACTTTAGGATTTTATTCTTTAGCATCTCGAATATTGGGTTTACCTTCTATGGTCTTAGGTAGAAGTATTGGTCAAGTATACTTTCAACAAGCGTCATCTTTAGTCCACGAACAAAAATCAATTAGGCCAATATTTTTGAGAACAATTAAAAAGCTAAGCTTTATTTCTATACCTTTCTTTACAATTTTGTTCTTTATTGTCGAACCTCTTTTTTCTTTTGTTTTTGGCGAAGATTGGGCGATTGCAGGTCAAATCGCCAAAGTTTTAATTCCTCTTTTTGCATTTCGTTTTGTAAGTAGTTCGGTATCGAACACCCTTACAATTTTAGAGAGACAAGAAATCACATTACTGATTAATTCTTCCCTCCTTGCGGTGACAATAGGCGTGTTTTACTATTCTTACGTAAATCAAATAGGTATTATTGAGACCTTT